>NZ_CP046188.1:2232-352472 GCF_012568245.1 Enterobacteriaceae endosymbiont of Donacia thalassina | reverse complement strand
TGTTCTTTAAAAATTAGATAAAAGATAATTAAATTTAATATTAATAATTAAATTTATTTAAACGATTGTGGGTTGTAAGGTTAAGTAAATAAGCGTATATGACGGATGCCTTGGCAGTCAGAGGCGATGAAGGACGTGTTAATCTGCGAAAAGCATCGATAAGTTGATTTAAAACGTTATTAATCGATGATATCCGAATGGGGAAACCTAATATATTTAATAATATATTATCGTTATTTGAATTCATAGAATAACGAGGTAAACCAGGAGAACTGAAACATCTAAGTATCCTGAGGAAAAGAAATCAATAGAGATTTTCTTAGTAGTGGCGAGCGAACAGGAAATAGCCCAGAGATATTTGTATTTATTATACTAATAGAAATAACTGGAAAGTTATACAATATAGGGTGATAGTCCCGTATATTAAAGTATTATAAATATAATCTCGAAGAGTAGAACGAGACACGTGAAATCTTGTTTGAATATAGGGGGATCATCCTCTAAGGCTAAATACTACTGACTGACCGATAGTGAACTAGTACCGTGAGGGAAAGGTGAAAAGAACCCCGGTTAGGGGAGTGAAATAGAACCTGAAATCATATACGTACAAGCAGTAGGAGCATTTTTATAAATGTGACTGCGTACCTTTTGTATAATGGGTCAGCGAGTTATATTTTGTAGCAAGGTTAACTGAATAAGGAAGCCGTAGGGAAACCGAGTCTTAAAAGGGCGTTTAGTTGCAAGGTATAGACCCGAAACCCGGTGATCTAACCATGAGCAGGTTGAAGGTTTGGTAATGCTTACTGGAGGACCGAACCGACTAATGTTGAAAAATTAGCGGATGACTTGTGGTTAGGGGTGAAAGGCCAATCAAACCGGGAGATAGCTGGTTCTCCCCGAAAGCTATTTAGGTAGCGCCTCGTGTAATTCATATTCGGGGGTAGAGCTCTGTTTCGGTTAGGGAATCTTCCAGATTTACCAATCCGATGCAAACTTCAAATACCGAATAATGTTATCACGGGAGACACACAGCGGGTGCTAACGTCCGTTGTGGAGAGGGAAACAACCCAGATCGCTAGCTAAGGTCCCTAAGTTATAATTAAGTGGGAAACGAAGTGGGAAGGCATAAACAGCCAGGATGTTGGCTTAGAAGCAGCCATCATTTAAAGAAAGCGTAATAGCTCACTGGTCTAGTCGTCCTGCGCGGAAGATGTAACGGGGCTAAATTATACACCGAAGCTGCGACAATAATATTTTTTTATTGGGTAGGGGAGCGTTCTGTAAATTGTTGAAGATAAATTGTGAGATTTGTTGGAAAGATCAGAAGTGCGAATGCTGACATGAGTAACGATAAAATAGGTGAAAAACCTATTCGCCGAAAGACTAAGGGTTCCTATCCAACGGTAATCGAGGTAGGGTAAGTCGAAACCTAAGATGAGGCTGAAAAGCGTAGTCGATGGACAACAGGTTAATATTCCTGTACTCATTATTATTGCGAAGGGGGGACGGAGAAGGTTAGATTAGCCAAGTGATGGTAGTCTTGGTTTAAGCGTTTAGATGAATTATTTAGGAAAATCCGAATAGTTGTAACATTGAGGCGTAATGACGAGATACTTTATTGTATTTAAGTAATTGATACCATGCTTACAGGAAAAGCCTCTAAGCTCTAGATAATATTGAATCGTACTCTAAACCGACACAGGTAGTCAGGTAGAGAATACTAAGGCGCTTGAGAGAACTCAGGTGAAGGAACTAGGCAAAATAGTGCCGTAACTTCGGGAGAAGGCACACTGATTGTAAGTGAAGAAATTTACTTTTGGAGCTGAAATCAGTCTAAGATAATAGCTGGCTGCAACTGTTTATTAAAAACACAGCACTGTGCAAACACGTAAGTGGACGTATACGGTGTGACGCCTGCCCGGTGCCGGAAGGTTAATTAATAGAGTTATTATTTTTTAATAAGAAGCTCTTGATCGAAGCCCCGGTAAACGGCGGCCGTAACTATAACGGTCCTAAGGTAGCGAAATTCCTTGTCGGGTAAGTTCCGACCTGCACGAATGGCGTAATGATGGTCAGACTGTCTCCACCTGAGACTCAGTGAAATTGAAATTGCTGTGAAGATGCAGTGTACCCGCGGCAAGACGGAAAGACCCCGTGAACCTTTACTATAGCTTGATATTGATTAATAAATATTGATGTGTAGGATAGGTGGGAGGTAATGAAATGTTAACGCTAGTTAATATGGAACCAATCTTGAAATACCACCCTTTGATATTTATTATTCTAACCTAAACCCGTTATCCGGGTTAGAGACAGTGTCTGGTAGGTAGTTTGACTGGGGCGGTCTCCTCCTAAAGAGTAACGGAGGAGTACTAAGGTCAGCTAATCACGGTCGGAAATCGTGAGGTTAGTACAAAGGCAAAAGCTGGCTTAACTGTGAGAATGACAATTCGAACAGATGCGAAAGCAGGTCTTAGTGATCCGGTGGTTCTGTATGATAAGGCCATCGCTCAACGGATAAAAGGTACTCCGGGGATAACAGGCTAATACCGCCCAAGAGTTCATATCGACGGCGGTGTTTGGCACCTCGATGTCGGCTCATCACATCCTGGGGCTGTAGTAGGTCCCAAGGGTATGGCTGTTCGCCATTTAAAGTGGTACGCGAGCTGGGTTTAGAACGTCGTGAGACAGTTCGGTCCCTATCTGCCGTGGGCGTTGGAAGATTGAAAGAATTTGCTCCTAGTACGAGAGGACCGGAGTGAACGTATCTCTGGTGTTCGGGTTGTTATGCCAATAGCATTGCCCGGTAGCTAAATACGGAAAAGATAAGCGCTGAAAGCATATAAGCGCGAAACTTGTCTTAAGATTAATCTTCCCTGAATTTTTGTTAATTATTTACAAAAATTCCTTAAGGGACGTTAAAGACTATGACGTTGATAGGCTGGATGTGTAAGTATAGTAATATATTAAGCTAACCAGTACTAATAAACACCCGTGAGTCTTAACCTTACAACACCAGAATCGTTTAGATTTAATTATTAATTAAATTATTTTACAGTTTAATAAAATTATCCTGGTATAAATAACGCAATGGTACCACCTGAATCCATTCCGAACTCAGAAGTGAAACGTTGTTGTGCCGATGGTAGTATGGGGTTTACCCCATGTAAGAGTAGGTAAATACCAGGATAAATTTTTTTTTATAAGACATTTATATTTTATTTATATAATATGCCGGCTTAGCTCAGATGGTAGAGCAACTGACTTGTAATCAGTAGGTCACCAGTTCAACTCCGGTAGCCGGCATGTATATTTTTTATTTATTTAAATATTAACAAGGTGGGATACCCAAGTGGTTAACGGGAGCAGACTGTAAATCTGTCGTCAAAGACTTCGAAGGTTCGAATCCTTCTCCCACCAAATTTTTAACAAAATAAAAATTTATATATATTTATAACAGCAGACATCGTATAATGGTATTACTTCAGCCTTCCAAGCTGATAACACGGGTTCGATTCCCGTTGTCTGCTCAAATAAATTTTTTAATTTTTCGTATTAATAAAAATAATCTATATATATTTTAGCTGATATAGCTTAGAAGGTTAGAGCACATCCTTGGTAAGGATGAGGTCCCCAGTTCAATTCTGGGTATCAGCATATTATTTATACTATTTTTTCAAATAATAGATAATAGAAGGATAATTACTAATGTTTTTTAAGTTACAAAAAGATTCTACTTTAGAATGGTTTCTTTCTTATTGTCATATTAATAAATACCCAGCAAAAATGATTCTAATTAAACAAGGAGATATTTCTAAAAATCTTTACTATATATTAAAAGGAATTATTATTATTTCTATTAAAAACAAAAATGGTAAAGAAATTATACTTAATTATTTAAATGAAGGTAATTTTATAGGTGAAATTGGGATTTTTAATAATCCTTACAAAGAAATTACATTAGTAAAATTAAAAACAGAATGTAAATTAGCAAAAATTTCATATAAAAATTTTTATAATTTAATTAAAATGAATAATAATATTATTATGAAAATTTCTTCACAACTTGCTAATAAGTTACAGACTACATTTAAAAAAGTAAGCAATTTAGCTTTTTTAGATGTTACTCATAGAATTTCAAAAACATTATTTAATTTAGCTAAATCTCCAGAAGCTATAACTCATCCAGATGGTATGCAGATAAAAATAACTAGACAAGAAATAGGTAAAATAGTAGGTTGTTCTCGAGAAACAGTAGGTCGTACCTTAAAAATACTTAAACAACGTAATTTAATTTATGCTCATGGTAAAACAATTGTTATTTATGGAACTAGATAAATTATATTTTTTATAAAAGTTTATTTAAAACTTAATCCAATAGTATCATATACTTTTTTTAGAGTAATATTAGCTTGTTTTTTTGCTCTTTTTGCTCCATTAAACATAATATTTTTTAAATATTTTTCATCATTTCTGTAAAAAAAATATTTTTTTCTTAATTTATTTAAAAATATACATAAATTATCGATAATTGATTCTTTTAAATTATTATAATTTTTATTTTTAAAATTTTGTTCTAATTTTTTTATAGAACATTCAGTTATATTAGAAAGTATAATTAATAAATTAGAAATTCCTGGTTTATTTTTAAAATCATATTTTATATTAGGAGGGTAATTAGAATCAGTAATTGCATTTTTAATTTTTTGTTTAATTATAAAATCACTATCAAATAAATCAATAATATTATTATTATCAGGATCAGATTTAGACATTTTTTTTTGTGGATTAGTTAATGACATAATACATGAACCATTAGTATTAAGTATCTTTTCAGGGATAGTAAATATATTACCATAAATATTATTAAATCTATAAGCAATATCCCTAGTTAATTCAATATGTTGAATCTGATCTTTACCTACTGGTACTTTATTTGTTTGATACAATAATATATCTGAAGCCATTAATATAGGATAATTAAATAAACCAATATTAATATTTTTATTTAAATATATTTTTTCTTTAAATTGAGTCATTCTCTTCATTTCTCCAAAATTAGTAAAACAATTTAAAATCCAATTTAATTGAGAATGTTGAGGAACATGAGATTGTACAAAAATAATACTTTTTTCAGGACTAATTCCACATGCTAAACATATAGCTAAAATATCTAATATATTTTTATTTAATACATCTTTTTTTTGATATATAGTAAGAGAATGTAAATCAGCTATACAAAAAATGCAAAAATATTTTTTTTGCAATTTTCTCCATTGACTTAAAGCTCCAATATAATTACCAATAGTAAGTGACCCAGTTGGTTGTATTCCACTAAATATTATTTTTTTTTTCATAATGTATTTTATATACTATTTTATTTTTTTAAATAAATTAAATATTATTTTTTAAAAAAGTAATTTGATTCTAATTTTAAATTTTTTATAATTTTATTATATGGTAATTTATTTTTAAATATAGCTGAACCGATAACAAATACATCTGCTCCTGAAATAGCTATTTTTTTTATATTATTAATATTTATACCCCCATCTACTTCTAGTAGAATATTCCTTTTCTGTTTATTAATAATTTTTTTAATTTGAATAATTTTTTTATAGATATAATCTAAAAATTTTTGTCCTTCAAAACCAGGATTAACCGACATAACTAATATTAAATCTAATTTATGTATTAAATAATCTAGACAATTTAAAGATGTAGAAGGATTTAACGCTAATCCTGCTTTACATCCATATTTTCTTATTAATGATATACTTTTATCTAAATGAAGTGAACTTTCTGGATGTATGATAATACTATTTACACCTAATTTTATAAAACTAATTATTAAATTATCTATATTTTTTGCCATTATATGTACATCAATTTGACAATTAATATTATTCTCTCTTAAAGATTTTAAAACTAAAGGACCAATAGATAAATTAGGTACATAATTATTATCCATAACATCAAAATGTATTATATTAGCTCCAGCTTTTAAAACATCATTAATTTCTTTTCCTAAACAAGTAAAATTAGCAGATAAAATAGATGCAGCAATTAATTTATTTTTCATTTTATTAAATTTTTTTATTTAATATAAATAATTATTTTAAATTATATTTTTATTTTCATTTATAGCATTAGTAATAATTTTTTCAGAAATATTCTTATATATAATTGCTTTTCCAATTTTAATAGGAAGAATTATATGAATTTTATTTTTATATGTTTTTTTATCTCTATAAATATGTTTAAAATATTGTTCTGTATTCATATTAATTGGACCTTTAATTGGTAAATTACATTTTTTTAATAAATTAATAATTCTTATTATATCTTTATTATTTATAAAATTAAGTTTTTTAGATGTTAAAGATGCAATAACAATACCAGCTGATATAGCTTCTCCATGTAACCATTTACCATATCCAATTTCTGATTCAATTGCATGTCCATAAGTATGACCTAAATTTAATAATGCTCTTTTATTTTTTTCGAATTCATCTTCATGAATAATTTGAGATTTTAATTTACAACATTTACTTATACAATAGATCAAAGTTTTTTTATCTAAATTAAATAATTTATTAACATTATTTTCTAACCAAGAAAAAAATTTTTCATCAAAAAGAATGCTATATTTTATAACTTCAGCTAAACCAGCGGAAAATTCTCTTTTTGATAAAGTATATAAACAACTTAAATTTATGATTACAATATTTGGTTGATAAAAACTACCAATCATATTTTTTCCTAAAATATGATTAACAGCTGTTTTTCCTCCAACAGAAGAATCTACTTGTGATAATAAAGTTGTAGGTATCTGTATAAATTTTACACCTCTTTGATAACTAGATGCAGCAAAACCAGTTATATCTCCAATAACACCCCCACCTAAAGCAATTAAAGTAGTATCTCTATTATGTGAATTTTTAATTAATGCTGTAAAAATAATATTTACAGTAATTAATGTTTTATATTTTTCACCATCAGGAATTATTACATAATTAACTTTTATTCCTACATTATTAAGTTGATTAGATATTTTTTTAAAATATAAAGAAAAAATTATTTTATTAGTTACAATCATAACACTATCTCCTTTTTTTAAAAAAGGTAAAGATAATGGTTTATCAAATAAATTAAAATCGATAATAATAGGATAATTATGTTTTTTTGTTGAAACTAAAATAGTTTTCCTCATATATAATATTATATCCTTTTAATTTTTTTCTAATAAGTTAATAAGCTGATTAGCAACAATTTTTGCACTTTTTTCATCTGTTTTAATTATAATATCTGCAATTTCATCATACAAATGATTTCTTTGTTTAGCTAATTTTTCTAATATTTCTTTTGCTAATTTATTTTTATTTTTTATTAATAAAGGACGTTTTTTATCTCTTTTAGTACGACTTAACTGTTTTTCTATAGTAGTTTTTAAATATACTACAATACCTCTAGAAGAGAGAAATTTTCTTGTTTCTTTTGATTTAATAGAACCACCTCCTGTTGCTAATATAATTCCTTGTTTTTGAGTTATTTCATTAATGATTTTTTTTTCACGTTTTCTAAAACCTTTTTCACCTTCTACATCAAAAACCCAATTAATATCAGCTCCTGTTCTACGTTCAATTTCTTGATCTGAATCAAAAAAATCCATTTTTAATAAATTTGCAAGATGACGTCCAATTGTACTTTTACCTGCTCCCATAGGTCCTATTAAAAATATGTTTCTTTTTTCTGCCATTTTTTTTATATTATTAATTTATTAAGATTGTGAATAAAATTCTTATCTCTTCTTAAGAAAGATAAGATATATATTTTTTATATAAAATTTCTTAAAAGAAATTTTTAATATTTTAAGTTAAATCATAAGACGATTTTTTAAAATAGTAAACAATTTATTATAACTAACTAAATATAATTTTTATATAAATTAAATTTTAATAGAATTAAATTATTTTAATTATACATATTTAAATAATTATAATAATTAATAAAAAAAAATTTAAAACAATATCTTTTAAAAGATAAGATAATCATTAAGATAATTATCTTATCTATGTATTTATATTTTAGATAAAAAAGTATTTATACGATTAATAAATTTATGCGGATTATCTAAAGTACCTTTTTCTGCTAAAATTGCTTCTTCTAATAATAGAAAAATAAATTCAGAAAAATATTTTTCATCTTTTATTTTTAAAATTTTTTTTATTAAAATATGATTAGGATTTAATTCAAAATTATATTTTATTTCTGGGGTTTCTTGTCCTGCTGCAGCAAATAATTTTGCCATTTGAGTACTCATTTCATTAATATCTGTAGTAACAATAGCAGGTGTATTAATTAATCTATTTGTTAATTTTACTTTTTTAATCTTATTACCTAATAAATTTTGTATTCTTTTTAAGAAAGGTTTAAATTCTTTTTTTATTTCATCTTTTATGATATTATCTTTATTTTTAATAAATTCATCTAATGAATCATCCTGTTTACTAATAGATTGAAAATTTTTTCCTTCAAAATCAGTAATATAACTCATCATCCATTCATCAATGTGATCTATTAATAATAATACTTCAATTCCTTTTTTGTAAAAAAATTCTAAATGAGGACTATTTTTTGCAGAAATATAATTATCTGATGTTAAAAAATATATTTTATTTTGTCCTTTTATCATTCTTTTTGAATATTCTTCTAAGGATACGTTTTGTTCTGAATTATTATTATATGTAGAATTAAATCTTAATAATTTTATTATAATATTTTTATTGTTTATGTCTTCTGCTGGTCCTTCTTTAAAAACTAAACCAAATTTTTGCCAAAAATCATTATATTTATTTTTATCTTTACTAAGATTCATTAACATATTAAGAACTTTTTTTGTTAATGTAATCTTCATGTTATGAATTATACTGTTTTTTTGTAAAATTTCTCTTGAAATATTTAAAGGTAAATCATTTGAATCTACTAAACCTCTTATAAATCTTAAATATTTAGGTAATAATTGTTCTGCATCTTCCATAATAAAAACTCTTTGTACATATAATTTTAATCCATTTTTATAATCTCGATTACGTATATCCCAGGGAATATTTGAAGGAATATATAATAAACTAATATATTCTTGTTTACCTTCTACATGATTATGACTCCAAGTAATTGGATCAATATTATCATAAGTTAATTGTTTATAAAATTCTTTATATTCTTTTACACTAATTTCTGATTTATTACGTAACCAAAGTGCTTGTGCTTTATTAATTTGTTCCCAATAATATTTTTTTTCTTTATCATTATACATTTCTATTTCAATAGGTAATGCTATATGTTCTGAATATTTACTAATTATTGTTTTTATACGCCATGTATCTAAAAATTCATCAAACTTAGGACGTATATGTAATATAATTTCAGTACCTCTTAATTCTTTGTTAATATTAGCTATATAATAATTACCTTCACCTGTAGATTCCCAAAATACACCTTCATTTATAGGAGATCCAGCTAGTCTAGTTTTAACAGAAACTTTATCAGCAACTATAAAAGCAGAATAGAATCCAACTCCAAACTGACCTATTAATTGTGAATTTTGTTCTGATTTTTTATCAGAAGATAAATTTAAAGATTTTATAAAATCTTTAGTACCAGATTTTGCAATTGTACCTAAATTTTCAATTATTTCTGTGCGAGACATACCAATACCATTATCATTAATGGTAATTAATCTTTTTTCTTTATTTATAGAAATTTGTACTTTTAAAATTGAATTATTTTCGTATAATTCAGGATTAGATAATGTTTTAAATTTTAATTTATCAACAGCATCAGAAGAATTAGAAATTAATTCTCTTAAAAAAATTTCTTTATTTGAGTAAAGTGAATGAATCATTAGATGCAATAATTGTTTAACTTCAGATTGAAAACTTCTGGTTTCTTTTTTATGCATAAATATTTTTTCCCTTTCCTATATAAAATATTTTAATTTTAAAAATAAATTTTTATATTTTTAATATATTTCATAATTAATTACTAAAGTATAATAATATTTCTAATATTATCATTTCAAATCCTATTTTAGGATTTGGTGCTAAATATAAATTTTTTTTACCTGTATTTAAAAATTTATATAAGAATGTTAATTCATTTTCTGAAAAATCATTAAATATTTTTTGAGAAAATATTGATATATTTTTTTCAAAATTTAAATTTTGGAAAAAATAATCAGAATTATATTTTAAAATTTTAATTTTTAAAATATTATGTAATAATATCATCATTTCTGTGATAATATTTTCCCAATTAATGTTAAACATAGAAATTTTATTAATTAAATTGAATACTAAATTATGTTTTTTATTTTTAAAATTATATATTAATAAAAATAAATATTTTTTTTTTACTAATCCTAACATTAAATGAACATTTTCTACAGTAAATGATCCCATAGATATTAATTGATCTGTTAAACTCAATGCATCTCTCATACTTCCATATGCAGCATCTGATAAAATATCTAATGCTTCTTGATTATATTTTATTTTTTCTTTATTTAAAATTTTTTTTAATTGATCTAAAATAAGATTTTTTTCTATTAATTTTAAATTAAATTGCATACATCTAGATGTAATAGTTATAGGTATTTTTTGTAATTCTGTTGTTGCAAATATAAATTTTATATATTCAGGTGGTTCTTCTATTATTTTTAATAAAGCATTAAAACTATGTTTTGATAACATATGAAATTCATCAAAAATATATATTTTATATCTCCCTTTAACAGGGAGATAATAAATTGTTTCTAAAATTTCTCTAATATCTTCTACTTTAGTTTTAGAGGCAGAATCTAATTCAATCAAATCTAAAAAAGAATTATTTTTTATAGATATACAGTTTTCACATAATCCACATGGATTTTTTGTTATACCTTTTAAACAACTTAAACCCATTGCAAAAATCCGTGCTATTGTTGTTTTACCAATTCCTCTGCTACCAGATAAAATCCAAGCAGGATGTATTTTTTTTGTAAATAAACTATATTTTATAGCTTGTACTACATGATTTTGACCAACAACATCATTAAAAGATCGAGGACGCCATTTTATGGCTAAAACATGAGAATTCATTTTATAATATATTTTAAATTAATTAAATAGAACATGATTATTTTTTTACACATATTATTTTTACTACAGCTGCTTCTTTCCAGACCTGACTGGGTTTGTAAAATAATATTGTTTTAAATAATCATGTTCCATATGTAATAATTATACATAAAAAATTATTAATTAGTCAATATATTAATATTAAATAAAATAAATTAATTATTCAGCATTTATTATACTAACTATTTTTTCAGTTAAAATTTTTTCATGAAATTGAAAAATAACATTATATTCTCCTATTTTTTTAAAACCCCCTTTAGGGAGTTGTATTTCTTTTTTTAAAATTTCAAATTTCATTGATTTTAATTTTTTTAAAATATCATTTTTTCCAATTGATCCGAATAATTTACCATTCTTTCCTGCTTTAGCTTTAATTATTATTTTTTCTATATAATTAAATTTCTTTAATTTTAATTTTGCTTTATTTAAAATATCTAATATTTTAGATTTTTTTTCTAAAATTTTTTTTTCTAAAAAATTAATATTATTTTTTGTAGCAATAATACCTTTATTTTTAGGTATTAAAAAATTACGTGCATATCCAGGTTTAACATTTATAATTTGAAATTTTTTTCCTAAACCTAAAATAGAATCTAATAAAATTATTTTCATTATTTAATACTCTTTATAATTAAAAATTTTGTTAAAACAAAAAATAATAATTTTATAAATTTATTTATGATGATCAGTATAAGAAATTAAAGATAAATATCTTGCTAATTTTATAGCTTTAGTTAACTGTCGTTGATATTTTGCTTTAGTACCAGTAATTCTACTAGGTACAATTTTTCCACTTTCAGTAATAAAATTTTTTAAAATATAAATATCTTTATAATCAATTTCTTTAACTCCTTCTGCTGTAAAACGACAAAATTTACGACGACGAAAATAGCGTATCATTTTATATACTCCAAATAATTATTAAATAAATTTATATTTATAGAACTTTATATTGTTTTTATAACATCATTACGTTTTTCTTGACGTTCATCTTTTGATTTCAAAATACAAGAAATATTTTTTCTTTCTGTTTTTGTTTTAATTATGAGATATCTTATTATATGTTCATTAATTCTTAAATTTTTTTCAAGATCTTTTATTGTATTAGTATTACTTAATGTTATATTTATTAATATATAATGAGCTTTATGTAATTTTAAAATAGGATAAGCTAATTGTCTTCTTCCCCAATCTTCAAATCTAGAAATAGAACCATTATTTGTAATAATAAATTTTTTGTAATATTCTACAATGTTATTTATTTGATTACTTTGGTCTGGATTTATCATTAATACTATTTCATAATATTTCATTTTAATATTTCTTATGGTTATAGTTTTTAATAAAAAATTAAAAACAAGAATTTAAATATAATAAAATTTTATTTTTTTTAATAATAATATATAATATTTTAAAATTATACATAAATTTATATTTTTAAAATTATATATTATAATGAAAAATAAAAATTTTATATGGAAAAATTTTTTTCAAAAAGAAAAAAAAAAAAAGTATTTTATAAGATTAATTGAAAAAATTAATAAAGATATCAATAATAATAAAATAATTTATCCTAAAAAAAAATATATTTTTAATATTTTTAAAAAAATAAATTTTAATAAATTAAAAGTAGTAATTATTGGTCAAGATCCTTATTATAGCGTTAATCAAGCTAATGGTTTAGCTTTTTCAGTTATGCCTAATATAATTATTCCACCTACATTAAAAAATATTTATAAAGCTATAAAATTAGATATTCCTAATTTTAGGATTCCTAATCATGGATATTTAATAAATTGGGTTAATGAAGGAGTTATGTTATTAAATTCTGTTTTAACTGTAGAAAAAGGAAAACCACAATCGCATTTTAATATAGGTTGGGAAATTTTTACAAATAATGTAATTAAAATAATTAATTTAAATTATAAAAATATTGTTTTTTTATTATGGGGAACATATGCAAAAAAAAAAATGTATTTAATAACTTTAAAACATTTAATTTTAACAACATCACATCCATCTCCTTTATCCTTTCATAAAGGATTTTGTTTTTGTAAACATTTTTCTAAAACAAATAAATATCTTATTTTAAAAAAAAAAACACCAATTAATTGGAATATAAAAAAAATTATCTAGTTTTTTATTTTAATAAAATAAAATTTATTAAATTAAATAATAATATTTATTTTAAAATATTATATAATTATTTTAATTTTTTATTAAATTTAAAATTTTATATTAAAATATTTTTTAAAAAAATTTTAAGTAAACTTTTTTAAATTAAAATTTATATAAAATAAAAAATATAACTTTTATAAGGTGAAATAATGAAAAATGTAGGTTTTATTGGTTGGCGGGGAATGGTAGGATCAATTTTAATACAGAGAATGTTAAAAAAAAAAGATTTTGATAATATCAATGCTATTTTTTTTACTACTTCTCAGTATGGAAAATCTACATCTAATTTTAATATAAAAAATAAACATAAAAAATTAGAAAATGCTTATGATTTTAAAAAACTATTTGAATTAGATATAATTATAACATGTCAAGGCAGTAAATATACAGATAAAGTTTATTTTAAATTACGTAAAATAGGTTGGAATGGTTATTGGATAGATGCTTCTTCTAATTTAAGAACATTAAATGATTCTGTTATTGTTTTAGATCCTATTAATTTAAAGTACATACAACAAAAATTAAATATGGGAGTAAAAACCTTTGTAGGAGGTAATTGTACAGTTAGTTTAATGTTAATGGCTTTAGGAGGATTATTTAAAAATAATCTAATTGATTGGCTTTATGTTTCTACATATCAAGCTGCATCAGGAGCTGGTGCAAAATTTATGAAAGAATTAATTTTACAAATACAATATATTTCTAAAAATATACCTAATTTAGCTTATAATAGTTCTTATAATATTTTGGATATAGAACAAAAAATTTCAAAACAAATGTATTCTTCCAGTTTTCCAAAAAATTATTTTCATATACCTTTAATTAATAATTTAATTCCATGGATAGATAAAAAAATGAATAATAATGGACAAACAAAAGAAGAATGGAAAGGTCAATTTGAAACTAATAAAATTTTAAACACAAATAAAATAATCCCTATTGATGGTGTATGTGTCAGAATAGCTACTTTACGTTCACATAGTCAATCATTTACAATAAAATTAAATAAAAATTTATCTATAGATAATTTGACTCAAATTATTAATTCTCATAATAAATGGGTTAAAATTATACCAAATAATTTTGATGATACAATTAATTTTCTGACTCCAGCTTTTGTTAGTGGGAAATTAGATATTGTTGTAGGTAGAATAAAAAAAATAAATATAGATAAAAATTGTTTTTCAATTTTTTCAGTAGGTGATCAATTACTTTGGGGAGCATCTGAACCATTAAGACGAATGTTAAAATTATTAATTTAAATTTTTTATAGAAATTGATATTTAAACTTGTTTTTTTACTTTATTAAAAGTAATATTTATATAAAATAAGATAATTAAATATCTTATTTTATATATTTTAATATATATAAATTTTAATCTTACTAAAAAATTTTGGAGAAAAAATGAAATTTTTTACTAAAAAAGCATCAATATTTATTATATTGATTTTAAGTATTGGATTAAATATATCTACTGCAAATGCACTTATACACGATGTGTCATGGTGGAATAAAAATAAAACTAAAACTATTATTAAAAAAAAAATAAAACACCAAAAAAAAAAACAAAATTTAAAAAATAAAAAGAAAAAAGAAATTTTCAAAAACGATAATGATAAAATGTCTTATGCTTTAGGTATAATAATTGGAAAATATTTAACTCATACATATCAAATACAAAAAAATTTAAAAATATTATTAGATAAAAAATTAATTATTCAAGGTGTTGCTGATTCTTTAGATGGAAAATATAAACTTTCTAATGATGAAATTGAAAGAATGATTCAATTATATGATACTAATATAAAAAATTTTACTCCAGATGAAACACAAGATGAAGCAAAAAAAAATAAAATTCAAGGTCAAAAATATATAAAAAAATTTTTAAATGGGAAAAATGTAAAAAAAAGTAAAAGTGGATTAATATATAAAATTAATAAAATGGGGTTTGGTAAAAAAATTACAAATAATCATCAATTTATTGGAATTAAATACACAGGAAAATTAATTGATGGTACTGAATTTGATAGTACAGAGCCAAATAAACCTTTATATATAAGTTTACAACAAGTAATAGCTGGTTGGAAAGAAGGATTAAAATATATTAAAAAAGGTGGTAAAATAACATTAGTTATACCTCCTAAATTAGCTTATGGTACAGAAATAATTTCCGGAATACCAACTAATTCTACTTTAATATTTGAAATTGAACTTATAGATATAAGAGACTCAATATCTAAAAAATAATTGTTTATTAATTAATATATTATTTTTATAAAAAAATTTTTATTCATAAAAAATTATAAGTAAAGAAAATAAATTTTTTAATTTAAAATGTGTTATTATTTTTGGATTTTAAATTATATGGTTTTTGTAATATTAATAACAAATGCTTTATATAATAAGCAAAATTCTTATTCTGCATATTTATTTACGAAAGCAGTAATAAAGAAAAAAAAAATAGTACAAAATATTTTTTTTTATCGAGATGGAGTATGTAATGCTAATAAAAATATTAGATTTGATGATAATGAATTTAATTTAATAAAATCTTGGAAAAAATTAAGTATAAAATATCATATAAATTTATATTTATGTATTACTTCTGCTAAAAAAAGAGGTTTAATTTTCGAAAAAAAAAATAATTCTTATAAAGATAATTTTATTAATTATAATAATAAAAATAACATAATTAGTAATTACTTTAAAATAACTACTTTAAGTACATTTACAAAATCTATATTAACTTGTGATCGCTTAGTTCAATTTTAATGAATAAAATAGCATTTATATTTTCAAGATCTCCTTATGGAAATAGTATTGGAAAAGAAGGACTTGATGCAGTAATTTCTATATCCTCATTAACTGAGGATATAGCTTTGTTTTTTATAGGAGATGGTATTTTACAAATACAGAAACAACAAGAAACAAAAAATTTTTTATTAAAAAATTATAATATTAGTTTTAGTGTTTTAAAATTATGTAATATTAATAATTATTTTGTTTGTTCAAAATCTTTAAAAATATTAGGAATAAAATATAACAAAAATAATTGGGTTATACCTATTAAAATTATAAATCCATCAATATGGCAAAAAATAATTAATACTTATAATATAGTTATTAATTTTTAATTAAATAAAATATTCTTATATGTTATATACCTTATTTAATTCTCCATCATCTTGTAATTTTTCTTTATTATTAAATATTTTAAATAAAAACGATGATTTATTATTAATTCAAGATGGAGTAATAGCTGGATTAAAAAATAGTATTTTTATGGAAGAAATTATTAAAATGCAACAAAAAACGAAAATATTAATATTTGCAATAAATGATGATATATTGGCTAGAGGGTTAAATATAAATATTTCAACAAAAATTATACGAATAGATTATATAAAATTTGTTGATTTAGTTATAAAAAACAAACAACAAATATTATGGTAATTTTAAAAAGATAATATTTAAAATATAAATTTAGGAGAAAATATGGTAACAATTAATCAATTAGTAAGGAAAAATAGAAAAAAAAAAATAATTAAAACAAATGTGCCTGCTTTAAATTCTTCACCTCAAAAAAGAGGTGTGTGTACAAAAGTATATACAACAACTCCTAAAAAACCAAATTCTGCATTACGAAAAGTTTGTAGAGTAAGATTAACAAATGGTTTTGAAGTTACCTCCTATATTTCAGGAGAAGGACATAATTTACAAGAACATTCTGTAATTTTAATTAGAGGAGGAAGAGTAAAAGATTTACCTGGAGTTAGATATCATACTATTAGAGGTTCTTTAGATTGTACTGGAGTAAAAAATCGCAAACAAGGTAGATCAAAATATGGGACAAAAAAACCTAAATAATATTATTAAATATTATTTTATTTATATTTATTTAAGTTTTATTAAAAATGGAGTAAATTTTCATGTCTCGTAGACGTATAATTAGTCAAAGAAAAATATTACCAGATTCTCAATTTGAATCAGATGTATTAGCTAAATTTATTAATATAATTATGATTAATGGTAAAAAATCTATTGCAGAATCTATTGTTTATTCTGCATTAAATATAATAACAAAAAAAATAGGTAAAAAACAAATAGACATATTTTTAAGTGCATTAGAAAATGTAAAACCTGTAGTTGAAGTAAAATCAAGAAGAGTAGGTGGATCAACATATCAAGTTCCTGTTGAAATAAGACCAATAAGAAGAAATACTTTAGCTATGCGTTGGTTAATTAATGCTGCAAGGAAAAGACAAGAAAAATCTATGATTTTAAAACTAACAAATGAAATATTAGATGCTCTAGAAAATAAAGGAAACGCTGTTAAAAAACGTGAAGAAATACATAAAATGGCAGAAGCAAATAAAGCATTTGCACATTATCGTTGGTAAAATGTTAAATTAAACAATTTAAAATAAAATGAATCAATTAATTAAAAAATATGCGTAGCTAATAAATCAATATCTAATATTTTATTTAAATGTTATTAATATAATTTTAAAATTTATCTCTAAAATAGAGGAATAATATATGGGTCGTAAAACTCCTATAAAAAGATATCGTAATATTGGTATTAGCGCACATATTGATGCAGGTAAAACAACTACGACAGAAAGAATTTTATTTTATACAGGAGTAAATCATAAAATAGGTGAAGTTCATGATGGAGCGGCTACAATGGATTGGATGGAACAAGAACAAGAAAGAGGGATTACTATTACTTCAGCTGCTACTACAACATTTTGGTCAGGAATGTTTAATCAATATAAATCACATAGAATTAATATTATTGATACACCAGGACATGTAGATTTTACAATTGAAGTAGAACGTTCTATGAGAGTATTAGATGGTGTTGTTATGATTTATTGCGCGGTAGGAGGAGTACAACCTCAGTCGGAAACAGTATGGAGACAAGCTAATAAATATAAAGTACCTAGAATTGCTTTTATAAATAAAATGGATAGAATGGGTGCAAATTTTATAAAAGTAATTAAACAAATAGAAAATAATTTATTAACAGAAGCTGTTCCATTACAACTACCGATAGGATCGGAACATAAATTTACTGGTATTATTGATTTAATACAAATGAAAGCTTTAAATTGGAATGAAAAAGATCAGGGAATAAGTTGTAGTTACACTGATATACCTTTAAATATGAAAAGTCAAGTAAAATTATGGCGTCAAAAGTTAATAGAAACAGCAGTTGAATCTAATGAAATATTATTAGAAAAATATTTAAATGGATATGAAATTTCTACACAAGAAATTAAAAATTCTTTAAGAAAGAGAGTTTTAAATAATGAAATTACTTTAATAACATGTGGTTCTGCTTTTAAAAATAAAGGAGTACAAGCATTATTAGATGCAATAGTTGATTATTTACCATCACCTAAAGATATTCCTCCAATTCAAGGAATATCTAATAATGAAAAAAAAAAATTAATAACTCGTAGTACTAATGATAATGAATTATTTTCTGCCTTAGCTTTTAAAATTGCTAATGATCCTTTTGTAGGAAATTTAACTTTTTTTAGAGTATATTCTGGAACTGTAAGTAGTGGAGAAATTATATATAATTCTATAAAAAAACAAAAAGAACGTATTGGTAGAATTGTTCAAATGCATGCTAATAAAAGAGAAGAAATAAAAAAAGTTTATGCTGGAGATATTGCAGCAGCTATTGGATTAAAAAATGTAACTACAGGTGATACATTATGTGATATTCATAAATGTATTATATTAGAAACAATGGAATTTCCAGAACCTGTTATTTCAATTGCGATAGAACCTAAAACTAAAATAGATCAAGAAAAAATGGGTTTAGCTTTAAACCGCCTTATTAAAGAAGATCCTTCATTAAGAAGTTGGACAAACGAAGAAACAAATCAAACTATTATTGCTGGTATGGGAGAATTACATTTAGAAATAATTGTTGATAGAATGAAAAGAGAGTTTAATGTTTCTGCAAATATTGGGAAACCACAAGTCTCTTATCGAGAAACTATACAAAATAGTATAACTAATATAGAAGGAAAATATATCAAGCAAACTGGAGGTAGAGGTCAATATGGACATGTAGTAATAGATATTTCTCCATTAAAATCACAAAAAAATAATGTAGGTTATTTATTTACTAATGATATAAAAGGTGGTGTAATACCTAATGAATATATTTCAGCTATAGATAAAAGTATTCAGGAACAATTAAAATCAGGACCTATGGCAAATTATCCTGTAGTAAATATTGCTGTAAGACTTCATTTTGGATCTTATCATGATGTAGATTCTTCTGAATTAGCTTTTAAATTAGCAGCAGCAATTGCTTTTAAAAATGCATTTAAAAAAGCTAATCCTATTTTACTTGAACCTATAATGAAAGTAGAAGTTGAAACTCCTGAAGAATATATGGGGGATGTAATTGGAGATTTAAATCGTAGAAGAGGAATTATAGAAGGTATGAATAACATTCCTACTGGAAAAACTATACGTGCTTGTGTTCCTTTATCAGAAATGTTTGGTTATGCTACTGATTTACGTTCTTATAGTCAAGGAAGAGCGTCATATACTATGGAATTTTTAAAATATACTAAAGCACCTAATAGTATTTCAAAAATAATTATTGAATCTAGATCTAAATTATAAAATTTTATATAATAAAAGAATATGTATTAATTTATTTAAGAAGGATATTAATCAGTGTCTAAAGAAAAATTTGAACGTTCTAAACCTCATATTAATGTAGGTACTATAGGACATGTTGATCATGGTAAAACAACTCTAACAGCGGCAATAACTACTGTTTTATCTAAAAAATATGGTGGTTCAGCAAAAGCTTTTGATCAAATTGATAATGCTCCAGAAGAAAAAGCAAGAGGTATAACAATAAATACATCTCATGTAGAGTATGATACTAAAAACCGACATTATGCTCATGTAGATTGTCCAGGACATGCTGATTATGTAAAAAATATGATTACAGGAGCAGCTCAAATGGATGGTGCTATACTAGTAGTTGCTGCAACAGATGGTCCTATGCCTCAAACTAGAGAACATATTTTATTAGCAAGACAAGTAGGTGTACCTTATATTATAGTTTTTCTTAATAAATGTGATATGGTCGATGATGAAGAATTATTAGAATTAGTAGAAATGGAAGTACGTGATTTATTAACACAATATAATTTTCCAGGAGATACTACTCCTATCATTCAAGGTTCAGCTTTAAAAGCACTTGAAGGTGATAAAAAATGGGAGAAAAAAATTATTGAATTAGCAAATTCTTTAGATAATTATATACCTAATCCTATAAGAGAAATTGATAAACCTTTTCTATTACCAATAGAAGATGTTTTTTCAATTTCAGGTAGAGGTACTGTAGTTACAGGAAGAGTAGAAAGAGGTATTATAAAAGTAGGAGAAGAAGTAGAAATTATAGGTATTAGAAATACTATAAAATCTATTTGTACTGGAGTAGAAATGTTTCGTAAATTACTAGATGAAGGACGTGCAGGAGAAAATGTAGGAATTCTTCTTAGAGGAATTAAAAGAGAAGATATAGAAAGAGGACAAGTTTTAGCTAAACCAGGATCAATTAAACCACATACTAAATTTGAAGCTGAAGTTTATATATTATCTAAAGAAGAAGGAGGTAGACATACAGCTTTTTTTAAGGGATATCGTCCTCAGTTCTATTTTAGAACTACAGATGTAACTGGAACTATAGAATTACCTTCAAATATTGAAATGGTTATGCCAGGAGATAATATTAATATGATTGTTACATTAATTTATCCTATAGCAATGACTAATGGTTTACGTTTTGCTATTCGTGAAGGAGGTCATACTGTTGGTGCAGGAGTGGTTACTAAGGTTTTACAATAAATAATAATATAAAAGAAGATAAGGGAAAAAATAAGTAAGTACGTACTCCCTTCCCTTTGATTCTTTTTTTTAAAATATTAAAATTTTAATAAACTATTAGTAATATTTCTATATAATTTATATATTATTTTATAATAGTTTTTTTGGTTAATATACAATGAATATTGTAGAATTTAAAAAAAATATAAAAAAACATACTACAGACACCATAAAATGGTTTGTTAGTATGATTTTGTTATTTTTTGATTTAATATTTAATTATTTTTACCGGAATATACATTCTTTTCTTTGTTTAATTTTATTTTTTTTTATATTAATTTTAATTATTTTTATCATATCATCTACAAAAAAAGGTAAAAAATTATTTTCTTTTATATATGATGCACGTATAGAAACTAGTAAAGTTATATGGCCATCTTATCAAGATACTTGGAAGACAGCATTAATAATAATGCTAATTATTACAATAATATCTATGATTTTTTATATATTAGATAATTTTTTAATTTATTTAATATCATTTTTAACTGGAACAAGGTTATAATAATGAATAAATCTTTAAAAAAAAAATGGTATGTTATTCAAGCTCGTTCTGGTTTTGAACATCATGTTGCTAAATCATTAAAAGAATATATTAAAATTCATAATATGAATAATTTTTTTGGTAAAATTTTAGTTCCTACAGAAGCTGTAATTGAAATACGTGGAGGACAAAAATATAAAAGTGATCGTAAATTTTTTCCAGGATATATATTAATTCATATGATTATGAAAGAATTAAGTTGGCATTTAGTAAAAAGTGTACCTAAAGTTTTAGGTTTTATTGGAGGAAAATCTGATAATCCTTTACCTATTAGTGATAAAGAAGTAGACATAATTATAAATCGTTTACAAAAAATTGGAGATAAACCTAGACCAAAAACAATATTTGATCCAGGAGAAGTAATAAGAGTAAAAGATGGACCTTTTTCTGATTTTAATGGAATAGTAGAGGAAGTAGATTATGAAAAAAGTAGATTAAAAGTTTCTGTATCAATTTTTGGAAGATCAACTCCTGTTGAATTAGATTTTCGTCAAGTAGAAAAAGGATAAAACATTAAACTAATGGAGATATATTTATGGCAAAAAAAATTAAAACTTATGTAAAATTACAAGTGCCTGCTGGTAGTGCAAATCCTAGTCCACCAATTGGACCTGCATTAGGACAACATGGTGTAAATATTATGAATTTTTGTAAAATTTTTAATTCTAAAACTAGTACTCTAGAAAAAGGTACTCCTATTCCAGTAATAATTACAATTTATGTTGATAAAACTTTTACATTTATTACAAAAACTCCTCCAGTATCAGCAATGATAAAAAAAATACTTGGAATTAAAAAGGGATCCAGTAAACCTAAAATAGATAAAATAGGAGTCATAACACAAGATCAAATTAGAAAAATTGCAGAAACTAAATATGTTGATATGACTGGTATAAATATTAAATCTATGATGTCTTCTATAGAAGGTACTGCACGTTCAATGGGTTTAGTTATTGAGGATTAAAATATAATGGTAAAATTCACAAAGCGTATGGATTTAATGTATAAAAATATAAATTTAAAAAAACAATTTTCTATTGAAAATGCTATTAATAGTTTAAAAAATTTAAGTAAAGTAAAATTTATTGAAAGTATTGATATTGCTGTTAATTTAGGTATAAATCCTAAAAAAACAGAACAAAATATTAGAGGGAATGTTTGTTTACCTTATGGTACTGGTAAAAATATCAAATTTGCAGTTTTTGCTAATAATCAAGAAGCAATTACAGCAAAAAAATTAGGAATAGAATTAGTTGGAATGAACGATTTGTCAATGAAAATTACTAAAGGTGAAAAAAATTTTGATATAGTAATATCTACACCAGAAGCTATGGATATAGTTAGTAAATTAGGTCCTATCTTAGGACCTAAAGGATTAATGCCAAATCCTAAATTAGGTACTATAACAAATAATATAACTGAAACAATAAAAAAAATACGTAATGGACAAATAAATTTTCGTAATGATAAAAATGGTATTATTCATTCTAGTATAGGAAAAATTAATTTTGAAAATATGAAAATTAAAACAAATTTAAAATCATTATTAAAAATTTTAAAAAAATATAAACCTTTAAAATTAAAGGGAAATTATTTCAAAAAAATATATATATCATCTACTATGGGAATTTCGATAGAAATTACTAAAGATTGTATGAATTTAATAAACTAATATTTTACTTTACAAAAATTTTTTTTATATTACAATCATAATTTTTAACAAAAAATTTAATTTTTTGTTAAAATGAGCATTATATCTTATAATAATAATTCTTTTATTTATAAAAAAATGGGAGTGCAATTATTTTATAATGTCATTAAATATTACAAAAAAAAAAATGATTGTTGCAAAAATGATTAAAATAAATCGAAAAGCTTTATCAGCTGTAATTGCTGATTTTTGTGGTGTTAATAGTAATAATTTAAATAAATTAAGAAAAGAAAGTAGGGAAAATAATGTTATTATTAATATTATAAGGAATAAATTATTAAAATTAATTATCAAAAATAGTAGTTTTGAAGGTTTAGCTCCGTTAATACACGGTCCTATATTAATAGCTTATTCTCTTAAACATCCTGGTTCTGCTGCTCGTTTATTCAAAAATTTTAATAAAATAGATGAAAATTTAAAAATTAAAGCAGCAGCATTTGAAAATAAAATAATACAGAGTGAAGATATTAATCTTTTAGCTAATTTACCTACATATAAAGAAGCTATAACACGTTTTTTAATAATCATAAAAGATATTTCTGTAGGAAAATTTTTTAGAGTTTTACTCGCAATTAAAAATATAAAATAAATTTAGTTTATTTTAATAGAAACGTTATTATTTTAGGAAAGTATTATGTCAATAACTAAAGAACAAATTATAGAAGCTATAGAATCTATGTCTATTATGGATATAATGGAATTAATAAGTTCTATAGAAAAAAAATTTAATGTATCTAGTATGATAACAAATGAAAAAATTAATAATCAAAAAAAAGAAGAGAAAGAAGAAAAAACAGAATTTAATGTATACTTAAAAAGTATAGGAAAAAATAAAATTTCTGTTATAAAAGCTGTTAGAAGCATAATGAATTTAGGATTAAAAGAAGCTAAAGATTTAGTTGAATCAGCTCCTGTTATATTAAAAGAATCTCTTAATAAAGAGGAAGCATTAGATTTAGAATCTAAATTAAAAAATTCTGGAGCAGAAATAGAAATTAAATAATTTTATAATAATTTTGATAGAAAATTTATTTATATAAATAGTATTTATTATAAAGATAAATAAGATTTTAATTAAATTGTTTAATTTATCAGATAACTGAGGAACCATATGGTTTATTCTCAAACTGAAAAAAAACGTATTCGTAAAGATTTTGGAAAAAGACCTCAGGTTTTAAATATTCCATATTTACTATCTATTCAAATTGATTCATTTAAAAAATTTATAAAAAAAGATCTTAAAGGGCAATATGGTTTAGAAGCTGCATTCAAGAGTATATTTCCTATATCTAGTTATAATAGTCATGCTAAATTAGAATATGTAAGTTATCATTTAGGAAAATCTCTTTTTAATGTAAAAGAATGTCATACAAGAGGAATGACTTATTCTGCTCCTATAAAAGTAATATTACGATTAATTATTTATGATAAAGAAAAACCTGGATTATCTATTAAAAATATAAAAGAACAAGAAGTATATATGGGAGAAATACCATTAATGACAAAAAATGGTACTTTTATAGTTAATGGCATTGAACGTGTTGTAGTTTCGCAATTACATAGAAGTCCAGGTGTTTTTTTTGATAGTGATAAAGGAAAAACACATTCATCAGGAAAAATTTTATATAATGCCCGTATTATTCCTTATAGAGGATCTTGGTTAGATTTTGAATTTGATCCTAAAGATAATATTTTTGTACGTATAGATAGAAGAAGAAAATTACCGGTTACAGTTATTTTACGTGCTTTAGATTATGATATAGAAGAAATATTAGATATTTTTTTTGAAAAAAATATTTATACATTAAAAAATAACCAAATAGAAATGATGTTAATACCAGATAGATTAAGAGGGGAAACAGCATTTTTTAATATTAAAAAAAATGATATTATTTATATAAAGAAAGGTAAAAGAGTTACAATACGTCATATTAATAGATTGAAAAAAGATAATATAAAATGTATAAATATTCCCATAGAATATATGGTTGGAAAAAGAGTTGTAAAAGATTATATTGATAAAACAACAGGAGAAATTATTATTTCTGCTAATTATCCTTTATCAATAGATATTATTAATAGAATTTTTAAACATAATAATAGTATTGAAACTATTTTTACTAATGATTTAGATCATGGTAATTATATTTCAGAAACATTAAAATTAGATAATACAAATAATCGTTTAGATGCTTTAGTAGAAATTTATAGAATGATGCGTCCTGGAGAACCTCCTACAAAAGAGGCTGCGGAATTATTATTTAAAAAATTATTTTTTGTAGAAGATCGTTATGATTTATCTCCTGTAGGAAGAATGAAATTTAATCGATCATTATCACGTGAATCTATTTCAGGTACTGGTATTTTAAGTAAAAACGATATTGTCGATGTTATTAAAAAATTAATTAATATTAGAAATGGTACTGGAGATGTTGATGATATTGATCATTTAGGTAATAGAAGAATTCGTTCTATTGGTGAAATGGCAGAAAATCAATTTCGTATAGGTTTAATACGGGTTGAAAGAGCAGTTAAAGAAAAATTATCTTTAGGAGATATCGAAACTTTAATGCCTCAAGATATGATTAATGCTAAACCTATTTCTGCTGCTTTAAAAGAATTCTTTTGCTCAAGTCAATTATCACAATTTATGGATCAAAATAATCCCTTATCAGAAATTACACATAAACGTCGTATTTCTGCTTTAGGACCGGGGGGATTAACTAGAGAAAGAGCTGGTTTTGAAGTTCGAGATGTACATCCTACACATTATGGAAGAATATGTCCTATTGAGACTCCAGAAGGTCCTAATATAGGTTTAATAAATTCATTATCAGTATATGCAAGAACAAATCAATATGGATTTTTAGAATCACCATATATTTTAATCAAAAATGGATTTGTTACTAATAAAATTAATTATTTATCTTCAATAGAAGAAGGTAATTTTATTATTGCTCAAGCTAATACTAATATTAATGAAAATAAATATATTATTGATAAATTTATTATATGTCGTTATAAAGGTGAATCAAGTTTATTTAAAAAAGAACAAGTTCATTATATGGATGTTTCTACACAACAAATTGTTTCTATCGGAGCTTCTTTAATACCATTTTTAGAGCATGATGATGCTAATCGTGCTTTAATGGGAGCTAATATGCAAAGACAGGCAGTTCCTACACTAAAAACAGAAAAACCTTTAGTAGGTACTGGCATGGAGAGAATTGTAGCAATAGATTCAGGTGTGACTGTTATCGCTGAAAATTCTGGAATTATACAGTATGTAGATGCTTCACGTATTATTGTTAAAAAAGAAAATAATATTTTTAATAATCAAAATAATATAGATATATATCATTTAGAAAAATATATAAGATCTAATCAAAATACATGTATTAATCAAGTTCCATGTGTAAATTTGGGAGAATTAGTAAAAAAAGGAGATATATTAGCGGATGGTCCTGCAACAGATTTAGGTGAATTAGCTTTAGGACAAAATATGAGGGTAGCATTTATGCCATGGAATGGTTATAATTTTGAAGATTCTATTTTATTATCAGAAAAAGTTGTTCAAGAAGATAAATTTACTACTATACATATACAAGAATTATCTTGTATATCACGTGATACTAAATTAGGTCCAGAAGAAATAACATCTGATATACCAAATGTAAGTGAATCTTCTTTATCTAAATTAGATGAATGTGGTATTGTTTATATTGGAGCAGAAGTAAAAAATGGAGATATCCTTGTAGGAAAGGTAACTCCTAAAGGAGAGACACAATTATCGCCAGAAGAAAAATTATTACGTGCTATTTTTGGAGAAAAAGCATCTGATGTAAAAGATACTTCTTTACGTGTTCCAAATGGAGTATATGGTACTGTTATTGATGTACAAATTTTTACAAGAGAAGGTGTAAAAAAAGATAAAAGAACTATAGAAATTGAAGAAATGCAATTAAAACAAATTAAAGAAGATTTACTTGCTGAACAAAAAATTTTTGAACAAAATATGTTATTAAATATACAAAATTTTTTGTTAAAAAAAAATTTTCTTAAAAAAGAAAATATTAAAATTTTTGATATAAATTTTGTTATTTCTTTACAAACTAAATTAAAAAAAAAACAACTAGATAATTTTATAAAACAATATAAAGAAATAAAAAATACTTTTAAAAAAAAAATTAAAATACAAAAAATTAAAATTACACAAGGAAATGATTTAGCACCTGGTATTTTAAAAATAATTAAAGTAAATTTAGCTGTAAAAAGACAAATACAATCAGGTGATAAAATGGCAGGTAGACATGGAAATAAAGGAGTAATTTCTAAAATTTGCCCTATAGAAGATATGCCTTATGACGAAAATGGTGTTCCTATTGATATTATTTTAAATCCATTAGGAGTACCATCTAGAATGAATATAGGACAAATATTAGAAACACATTTAGGAATGGCGGCAAAAGGTATTGGTAATAAAATCAATATTTTATTAAAAGAAAAAAAAAATATAGAAAAAATACGTAGTTTTCTCCATAAAGTATATCATATTGGTAATAATACACGTCAAAATATAAATTTTAATAATTTTACTGATAATGAAATTATTTTATTAGCAAATAATTTAAAAAAGGGAATTCCTATTGCTACTCCAGTATTTGATGGAGCTCAAGAAAAAGAAATAAAAGAATTATTAAAATTATCTAATTTACCAGTTTCTGGTCAAATAAAATTATATGATGGACGTACAGGTGAGGCTTTTGAAAGACCAGTTACTGTAGGATATATGTATATGTTAAAATTAAATCATTTAGTAGATGATAAAATGCATGCTAGATCTACAGGTTCATATAGTCTTGTAACCCAACAACCTTTAGGGGGAAAAGCTCAATTTGGAGGACAAAGATTTGGAGAAATGGAAGTTTGGGCTTTAGAAGCATATGGTGCCGCATATACTTTACAAGAAATGTTAACAATTAAATCTGATGATGTTAATGGTAGAACAAAAATGTATAAAAATATTGTTGATGGAAATCATCAAATGGAAGCTAGTATTCCAGAATCTTTTAATGTATTACTTAAAGAGATACGTTCATTAGGTATAAATATTAATTTAGAAAATAAATAATAATTTTATATTAAAATTTTACTGGTTTATAATATAATTGAGGTAATGAGTTTGTGAAAGATTTATTTAATTTTTTAAAATCACAAAGAAAAATAGAAGAATTTGATTCAATAAAACTTTCTTTAGCTTCTTCTGATATGATAAAATCTTGGTCTTTTGGAGAAGTTAAAAAACCTGAAACAATTAATTATCGTACTTTTAAACCAGAAAGAGATGGTTTATTTTGTGCCCGTATTTTTGGCCCTATTAAAGATTATGAATGTTTATGTGGTAAATATAAACGTTTAAAACATAGAGGTGTAATTTGTGAAAAATGCGGTGTTGAAGTTACACAAACTAAAGTAAGAAGAGATAGAATGGGGCATATTGAATTAGCTTCTCCTATTGCACATATATGGTTTTTAAAATCTTTACCTTCCAGAATTGGTTTATTATTAAATATGCCTTTAAAAGATATAGAAAAAATTTTATATTTTGAATCATATGTTGTTGTTAAAGAAGGTATGTCTTCATTAGAAAAAAAACAAATTTTATCTGAAGAAAAGTATTTAGATTTATTAGAAGAATTTGGAGATGAATTTGAAGCCAAAATTGGTGCTGAAGCTATTCAATATTTATTAAAAAATATTGATTTACAACAAGAATGTAAATTATTACGTAATGAAATACATAATACAAATTCAGAAACTAAAAGAAAAAAAATAGCCAAAAGAATAAAATTATTAGAATCTTTTATATATTCAGGTAATAAACCTGAATGGATGATAATGAATGTATTACCTGTTTTACCTCCTGATTTAAGACCTTTAGTTCCTTTAGATGGAGGTAGATTTGCAACA
Organism: Enterobacteriaceae endosymbiont of Donacia thalassina; assembly: GCF_012568245.1. NCBI lineage: Bacteria > Pseudomonadati > Pseudomonadota > Gammaproteobacteria > Enterobacterales > Enterobacteriaceae > Enterobacteriaceae endosymbiont of Donacia thalassina. Next base: position 322,953 of record NZ_CP046188.1, on the reverse strand, counting down.
TCAGATTTAAATGATTTATATCGTCGAGTTATCAATCGAAACAATAGATTAAAACGTTTATTAGAATTATCAGCTCCTGACATTATAGTAAAAAATGAAAAAAGAATGTTACAAGAAGCTGTTGATGCATTATTAGATAATGGAAGAAGAGGAAAAGCAATTACAGGTTCTAATAAACGTCCTTTAAAGTCATTAGCAGATATGATAAAAGGTAAACAGGGAAGATTTAGACAAAATTTATTAGGTAAAAGAGTTGATTATTCAGGTAGATCTGTTATTACAGTAGGTCCTTATTTACATTTACACCAATGTGGTTTACCTAAAAAAATGGCATTAGAATTATTTAAACCATTTATATATGGTAAATTAGAAATTAAAGGTTTTGCAACTACTATTAAATCTGCAAAAAAAATGGTAGAAAAAGAAGAATCCATAGTATGGGATATACTAGATGAAGTAATTAAAGAACATCCTATATTATTAAATAGAGCTCCTACTTTACATAGATTAGGTATACAAGCTTTTGAACCAATTTTAATTGAAGGAAAAGCAATACAATTACATCCTTTAGTATGTGCTGCTTATAATGCTGATTTTGATGGAGATCAAATGGCAGTTCATATTCCTTTAACATTAGAAGCTCAATTAGAAGCAAGAATTTTAATGATGTCTACTAATAATATTTTGTCTCCAGCAAATGGAGAACCAATTATTGTTCCATCACAAGATGTAGTATTAGGAATATACTATATGACGAAGGATAAGATTAATGCATATGGTGAAGGAATGATATTAACAGATCCTAAAGAAGCAGAACGTGTTTATTATGTAGGACAAGTAGATTTACATGCTTGTGTTAAAGTTAGAATTAAAGAATATACAAAAGATTTATTAACAAATAAATGGATTAAAAATAGTATTATTGTTAATACTACTATTGGCAGAGCTATTTTTTGGAATCAAGTTCCTAAAGGAATACCATATTCTATGATTAATAAAACTTTAGGTAAAAAAGATATTTCTAATATACTTAATATATGTTATCGAATTTTAGGATTAAAATCTACAATTATTTTTGCCGATAAAATCATGTATACTGGTTTTCAATACGCAACTAAATCAGGAGCTTCTGTTGGAATAGATGATATTATTATACCTAATAATAAAACTGAAATTATTAATGAAGCAAAATTAGAAGTTAATGAAATTCAAGAACAATTTCAATCAGGTTTAGTTACTGCTGGAGAAAGATATAATAAAGTTATTGATATATGGGCTGCTGCTAATGAAAAAGTAGCTAAAGCTATGATGAAAAATTTATCAGTTGAACAAATAATTAACAAAAAGGGATATGTAGTTAAACAAAGTTCTTTTAATAATATTTTTATGATGGCAGATTCTGGTGCTAGAGGTTCTGCGGCACAAATTAGACAGTTAGCTGGAATGAGAGGATTAATGGCAAAACCAGATGGTTCTATTATTGAAACTCCAATTATCGCTAATTTTAGAGAAGGTTTAAATGTTTTACAATATTTTATTTCTACTCATGGTGCTAGAAAAGGATTAGCAGATACTGCTTTAAAAACAGCTAATTCTGGGTATTTAACTAGAAGATTAGTAGATGTAGCACAGGATTTAGTAATAACAGAAAATGATTGTTCTACTTTAGGAGGAATAAGGATTTCTTCTATTATTACAGGAAGAGATATTAAAGAATCATTAAAAGAAAGAGTTTTAGGTAGAGTAACAGCAGAAGATATTTTAAAAATAGACGGTAAAACCATTCTAATTTATAGAAATACTTTATTAAATGAAAAATATTGTAATATTTTAGAACAAAATGGAATTGATAATATTAAAGTTAGATCTGTTGTTAGTTGTGAAACTTCTTTTGGTGTATGTGCATATTGTTATGGTCGTGATTTAGCTAGAGGACACATTATTAATAAAGGAGAAGCAATAGGTGTTATTGCTGCTCAATCTATAGGAGAACCAGGAACACAATTAACAATGAGAACATTCCATATAGGAGGAGCTGCTTCACGTTCTGCTGCAGAATCTAGTATACAAGTTAAAGATAATGGTATTATAAAATTAATAAACACAAAATCAGTAATAAATAACGCTAATAAATTAGTAGTAATCTCTAGAAATGCTGAACTAAAAGTTCTTGATCATCTTAATAAAATTATAGAAAGTTATAAAATACCATATGGAGCTATTATAACAAAAAAAAATGGATCTAATATTATTGCTGGTGAAATAGTTTCATATTGGGATCCTCATACTATGCCAATCATTACTGAAGTTAGTGGCAAGATAAAGTTTGTTGATATGCTAGAAGGACAAACTGTTATAAAACAAACTGATGATTTAACAGGATTAGTATCTATTGTTGTATTAGATACTTCCGAAAGACCTTCTATAGGTAAAGATTTCAGACCTATGATTAAAATTTTAGATAAAAATAACGAAGATATAATTATACCTGGTACAGATATGCCTGCACATTATTTTTTACCTAATAAATCTATTATTCATTTAAAAGATGAAAGTATGATTAATATAGGTGATATTTTAGCAAAAGTACCTCAAGAATCAGGAGGGACAAAAGATATTACTGGAGGATTACCAAGAGTAGCAGATTTATTTGAAGCACGAAAACCTAAAGATGCAGCTATTTTAGCAGAAATTAGTGGTATTATCTCTTTTGGTAAAGAAACAAAAGGGAAAAGAAGAATAATAATTACTCCTATAAACACAGATATAGATCCATATGAAGAAATGATTCCAAAATGGAGACAATTAAATATTTTTGAAGGAGAATTAATTAATAAAGGAGATATTATTTCGGATGGTCCGGAATCTGCACATGATATCTTAAGATTAAGAGGTGTAAATGCAGTTACTAATTATATAATTAATGAAGTTCAAGATGTTTATCGATTACAAGGTGTAAAAATTAATGATAAACATATAGAAGTTATTATACGTCAAATGTTACGTAAAGCTACAATAACAAAAATGGGAGATTCTAAATTTTTAGAAGGAGAACAAGTAGAAGTTTCTATAATTAATATAGAAAATAAAAAATTAAAAGATCAAGGAAAAACTATTGCACGATATAATCGTGATTTATTAGGTATTACTAAAGCTTCTTTAGCAACTTCTTCTTTTATTTCAGCAGCTTCTTTCCAAGAAACAACAAGAGTTTTAACAGAATCTGCTGTAGCAGGTAAAAGTGATAAATTAAAAGGATTAAAAGAAAATGTAATTGTAGGCAGATTAATTCCTGCTGGAACTGGATATTCTTATCATACAAATCGTATGAATAAAAAAAAGATTAATAAAAAAATAAATAACATTTCTTCAGCAGATTCTGCTGCTGCTAATTTAACTGAATTATTAAATGCTAATTAAAATATATATATTTATTTTATTTTAATATAATTAGTTCATTTATTACAAATTGTAATATTTTATTTTTTTTGATATAATTTAAGATAATTTTTTAATAAAATTAAGATTTAAGAATAAATAATTATTATTATTTTAATAAATAATCTTATGAATTATAAAAAAAAAAAAAAATCTAAAATATGGTTAAAAAATAATTTTAAAGATTTTTATATAAAAAAAGTTCAAGAAAATATTAATAAATATAGATCAAGATCATGGTTTAAATTAGCAGAAATAGAAAAAATAGATAAAATTTTTAAAAAAAATATGAAGATAATTGATTTAGGTTCCTCTCCTGGAGGGTGGTCTAGTTTTGCTTCATTAAAAATTGGTAGTAAAGGAAAAATTATTGCTTGTGATATATTACCAATGAATTTTATTAAAAATGTTAGTTTTTACCAAGGTAATATATGTAATCCTATTTTTTTAAATAAAATTATAAAAAAACTTAATAAATCAAAAGTACATATGATAATGTCCGATATGTCTCCTAATATTTCTGGTATACCAGAAATAGATATACCCCGGATTATTTATTTAAATGAATTAACATTGAAATTATGCTATTCTCAATTAAAACATAATGGAATTTTTTTAGTAAAAACTTTTCAGAGTAAAGAATTAATCCAATATTATAATAAAATTAATTCTATATTTAAAATAGTTAAAATTAGAAAACCTAAAGCTTCAAGATCTCAATCAAATGAAATTTATATTGTTGCAAAAAAATATAAAAATTAATATAAAATATACTATAAAGTTACAAGGGGTTACTTTTTGAAAGATATGGCAAAAAATCTAATTCTCTGGTTAGCAATTACAGTCATATTAATATCTGTTTTCCAGAGTTTAAATCTAAATAAATTTAATAAAAAAAAACAAATTTCATATTCAACTTTTTTATCTGAAATTAACCAAAATAAAATTATAAAAACAAGTATTAATGGTAGAAAAATTCATGTTTTTAGGAAAAATAATAGTAATTATATTACTTATTTACCAATGCATGATCCAAATTTATTAAAAATACTTTTTTTAAAAAAAATTAAAATATTAGGAGAACCTCTTCAAAAACCTAGCATATTATTATCTATTTTTATTTCATGGTTCCCAATGTTCTTATTAATTGGAATTTGGATCTTTTTTATTCGACAATTACAAAATAGTAGTAAAGGAGCTTTATCTTTTGGTAAAAGTAAAGCACAAATACTTACAGTAGATCAAATAAAAACTACATTTAATGATGTTGCAGGATGTGATGAAGCAAAAGAAGAAGTTAGAGAATTAGTAGATTATTTAAAAGAACCTAAAAAATTTCAAAAATTAGGAGGAAAAATCCCGAAAGGTATCCTAATGGTTGGCCCTCCGGGAACAGGAAAAACTTTATTAGCTAAAGCTATTGCAGGAGAAGCAAAAGTACCATTTTTTATTATTTCTGGTTCTGATTTTGTAGAAATGTTTGTAGGTGTAGGTGCTTCAAGAGTAAGAGATATGTTTAATAAAGCTAAAAAATTAGCTCCATGTATTATTTTTATTGATGAAATAGATGCTGTAGGAAGACAAAGAGGAGCTGGTTTAGGAGGAGGACATGATGAAAGGGAACAAACATTAAATCAGATGTTAGTAGAAATGGATGGATTTAACAATAATGAAAGTATTATAGTTATTGCTGCAACTAATCGTCCTGATGTATTAGATCCTGCACTTTTAAGACCAGGACGTTTTGATCGTCAAGTTATTGTTGGTTTACCAGATATAAGAGGTAGAGAACAAATATTAAAAATACATATAAAAAACATACCTATTTCAAAAGAAGTTGATTTAAAAATTTTAGCTAGAGGTACTCCAGGTTTTTCGGGAGCTGATTTAGCAAATTTAATAAATGAAGCAGCTTTATTAGCAGCTCGACATAATTATAATCATGTTTCTATGTTAGAGTTAGAAAAATCAAAAGATAAAATTATGATGGGTGCAGAAAGACGTTCTTTAGTAATGACAGAAACACAAAAAGAAGCAACTGCTTATCATGAAGCAGGTCATGCAATTATAGGAAGATTAGTTCCAGATCATGATCCAGTACATAAAGTAACAATTATTCCTAGAGGAAGAGCATTAGGAGTCACATTTTTTTTACCTGAAATTGATATTATTAGTATGAGTAGACAAAAATTAGAAAGTAAAATATCTACTTTATATGGTGGTAGAATTGCTGAAGAAATAATTTATGGAGAAAAATATGTATCTACAGGATCATCTAATGATATCAAAGTTGCAACTAATATTGCAAGAAATATGGTAACACAATGGGGATTTTCTAAAAAATTAGGACCTTTATTATATACAGAAGAAGAGGGAGAAATTTTTTTAGGAAGATCTGTTGCTAAAGCAAAACATATGTCTGATGAAACAGCAAAAATTATTGATCAAGAAGTAAAATATTTAATAGAAGAAAATTATAATAGAGCATATAAAATTTTAAAAGATAATATTGATATTTTACATGCAATGAAAAATATCCTAATAAAATATGAAACAATTGGTTCAATACAAATTGATGATTTAATGTCCAGGAAAGAAGTTAGACCTCCTGATTATGAAAAAAAAGAATAAAATTTAAAAAAAATAAATAATTTATGATATTTTATAAAAATATAAAAATTTTATGATATGAAATATCATAAATATTTTGGCTTTGATGAAATTTAAAATATTTTAGATAAATTTCTAATAATTTATAATTTTATTATAAAATTAAATATAGTTAGAAAAAATTTTTTCCAAAAAAATATAAAAATATTATTATTATTCAATATCTAAAAATTTAGATAACATTTATTCTAAATATCATATCTCAATATTTCAATATTTAAACTGATATCCAATTTTTTGAAGAAACATACTATATTTTATAGTATCAGAGTAACTCTTTATAAAAATTTTAAATTTAAAAATTTTTTGTGATCTAATATACTATAGATTAGTAATCTTAAAATATTTAAGAAAATAGTAAATTATAATTAAATTATTTATTAAAAAAAGATAATATTGGAAATGAGATTAATAATTTAGTTTTAAAATTATTATTAAATAATAATAAAAATAAATATTTATTTTTAAAAAAATTTTTGTAAACCTATAATTAAATTTTAATTAAAGAAAAATAAAATTAACTAAATAATTAATCAAAATAAAAAATTAATTTTATCATATAATTAAAAATTATATTGTATTTATTTCTGATTAATATATACTTAAAAAAAAGTAATATTAATTGAAAGTATTTTTATTGGTTTTATATGTATAAATTATTATTAATTTTTTTTATTTTTGTTTCAATTTTTTTAGTTAGTATTATTATGTTTCAAAATAATGATGACATAGATATAAGTGCATCATCAAGTGATGCAAAATCACCTTTTAACACAAATATGTCTAATCAAATACTAACTAGAAGTATTATTCTTCTTGCATCTTTATTTTTTATTATTAGTTTATTATTAAGTAATATGAATGTAAAAAAATATATGAAAAATATTAAATTACATAGTATAAAAAAATAAAAGTAAAGATTACCGAGGTGGTGAAATTGGTAAACACGCTACCTTGAGGTGGTAGTGCCCTTTTTTGGGTTTACGGGTTCAAATCCCGTCTTCGGTATCAAAATTATTATTGCATTATTTATATTTTTAGCATATCATTATAGTAGACGCGGGGTGGAGCAGTTTGGTAGCTCGTCGGGCTCATAACCCGAAGGTCGTTGGTTCAAATCCAACTCCCGCAACCAAATACCACATTATTTTTTAATCCTAAATTATATATTTATATAGATAAATAAATTTATTTTATACGTAAATAATAAAATATTTTTTAAAAAAGAAAGAATTTTAATATATAATATTAATATTTTTAAGATAAAAATCTAGTTTTCTAATTTTAAGAATTAAAATATTTAAGGATAACTAGGATGAATAAAGAAATGTTAGCTGTTATTGAAGCAGTTTCTAATGAAAAATCTTTACCTCGTGAAAAAATATTTGAAGCTATGGAAAGTGCTTTAGTTAGTGCAACAAAAAAAAAATACGAACAAGATATAGAAGTATTAGTAAATATTGATCGAAAAAATGGAAATTTTAACACTTTTAGAAAATGGTTAATTGTTAAAAAAGTTAATTTTCCTACTAAAGAGATTACATTAGATGCAGCACGTATTGAAGATGATAGTCTTAATTTAGGAGATTATATTTATGATCAAATTAAATCGATTAATTTTGATCGTATAACAACACAAACTGCTAAACAAGTTATTGTACATAAAGTAAGAGAAGCAGAAAAAGCAATTACTATTGCTCAATTTAAAAAAAAAGAAGGAAAAATTTTAAGTGGTATTGTAAAAAAAGTAAATAGAGGATATTTAAATTTAGATTTAGGACATGGAGCTAATGCTATTATTTTACGTACTGATATGTTGCCAAGAGAAAATTTTAGATTAGGAGATAGAATAAGAGGTTTATTATTTTATATTAAAGAAGATTTAAAAAAAAATACACAATTATTTATAAGTAGATCTAAAATACAAATGTTAATTGAATTATTTCATATTGAAGTTCCTGAAATAGCGGAAGGATTAATTGAAATTAAAAGAACAGCACGAGATCCAGGATCTAGAGCAAAAATTGCTGTTAAAACAAATGATAAGAGAATAGATCCTGTTGGAGCTTGTGTTGGTATAAGAGGAGCTAGAGTACAAGCTATTTCTAATGAATTAAATGGAGAACGTATTGATATTGTATTATGGGATTCTAATCCTGAAAAATTTATTATTAATGCTATGTCACCAGCTGATATATCGTCGATAATTTTAAACGAAAAAACACGTATTATAGATATTATTGTAGAAGAAAAAAATTTAGCTCAAGCTATTGGAAGAAATGGCCAAAATATTCGTTTAGCATCACAATTAAGTGGTTGGGAATTAAATGTTTTAACTAAAAATGATTTATATTATAAATATAAAAAAGAAAAAAACGATATTATAAATATGTTTATAAAAAATTTTAATATTAAATATGAATTATCGAAAAAAATAGTTGAAAAAGGAGAACTATCTTCTTTTAAAAAATTAATATCAACTCCAATTGATAAGTTATATAAAATTATGAATTCTTTTAATTTTAAAATTAATGATTTAAAAAAAATAAAAAAATTAGTAAAAAACATTAATAATAATTTATCTTTAACCAAAAAGAAAAATTTTAATAATAAATTTAAAAAAAATTTATTAAAACTTAAAGGAATGAATAATAAATTATCTGAATATTTAATAAATAAAGGAATTTTAACTATTGAAAAATTAGCAGAACAAAGTATTGAAGATATATCTGATATAGATAATCTAGATAAAATAAAAGCAGGAAAAATCATTATGTCTGCACGAAATATTTGTTGGTTTAATAAAAAAAATGATACATAATCAATTTTGACAATAGAGGAGTAGGCAGCATGATTGATGCTATTGATGCTGTTATAACTATAAAATTATTAGCTAGTGAAATTAAAATTTCAGTAAAAAATATAATTAAATATTTTGCTAATTTAGGTATTTCTAAATTAGAAAATGATCTAGTTAATAAAGAAGAAAAAAAAAAATTTTTAATATATTTAAAAAATAAAAAAATAAAAAATTTAAAATTATTAAATATAAAAAAAAAACAATTTAATACATTCTTAATTAAGAAAAAAGTTTCTTTATCAAAAAATAAAAAAAATTTATTACAAACATCACTTAAAAATACGAATCATTTTTTATCAAAAAAAAAAAAACTAACAAAATTTAAATCATTTATTAAAAATAATAATAAAAAAATCTATAATTTAGATTATAAAAAAAATTTAGAATTAAATAAAAAAAAAATACATAAAAATAAAAAATATTATAAAAATAAAAAATTAAATATTGATGTTTTTAATAAAAATAAAAAATATAAAAATAATAAAGAAAATAAAAAAAAAATTATTAATAATAAATACAAGAAAAATTTTTCTAAATTATATCAAAATTTTAATAAACCAATAAAAAACATTAATCGTAATATCATTATTAATGATACAATTAGTATTACTGAATTATCTAATAAGATGGCTGTAAAAAATACAGAATTGATAAAAATTTTAATTAATATGGGGGAAAAATTTTCGAATATAAATCAACAATTAGATCAGGAAACAGCTCAATTAATAGCAGAAGAAATGGGACATAAAGTTACATTACGTTGTGAGAATGATATAGAAAAAATATTAATTAATAAAAATAATATTAATATATTACCAATTATTCGTCCTCCAATAGTAACAATTATGGGACATGTAGATCATGGAAAAACTTCATTATTAGATTATATTTTTTCAAGTAATATTACTGCAAAAGAAGCAGGAGGTATTACTCAATATATAAATACATATGAAATAAAATTTAATAATAAAAAAATAACATTTCTTGATACTCCAGGTCATGAATCTTTTACTTCTATGAGATTTAGAGGTAGTCAAATTACAGATATTATAGTATTAGTTATTGCTATTGATGATGGTATAATGCCTCAAACTATAGAAGCAATAGAACATGCTAAAAAAAATAAAGTACCAATAATAGTTGCAATTAATAAAATTGATAAAAAAATTTCAAATTTTAAAAAAATAAAAAATGAATTAAGTAGATATAATATTATTTCTGAAGAATGGGGTGGAGATAATATTTTTGTTAAAATTTCAGCTAAAACTGGAGAAGGAATAAATAAATTATTAAATGCTATTTTATTACAAGCTGAAATATTAGAATTAAAAGCTATTAATCAAGGAGCTGCAAAAGGAATTGTTATTGAATCTTATTTAGACAAAGGAAAAGGTCCTATAGCTAATATTTTAATTAAAGAAGGTATGTTAAAAAAAGGGGATATAGTACTTTGTGGATGTACTTATGGAAAAATAAAAGGATTAATAAATTGTAAAGGATTAGATATTTTACAAGCAGGACCTTCAACTCCTATTAAAATTTTAGGTTTATCAGAAATTCCATATGCTGGTGATAATTTAATAGTAGTAAATAATGAAAAACAAGCTAAGGAAATAGCATTATATAGAAAAAATAAATATAGAGAAATAAAATTAGCTGATAAACAAAAACAATTTAGAAAAGAATTTTTAAATTTAGATCATAAAAATATTCATGAAATAAATCTTTTATTAAAAGCAGACGTACAAGGTTCTGTAGAAGCTATTAAAAATACATTAATAAATTTATCTAATGATAATATTCATATAAAAATTATTTATTCTGGCGTTGGAGAAATTACTGAAACAGATATTTCCATGGCAATTGCTAATGCTGAAAAAAATGTAATTATTATTGGTTTTAATGTAAAATCAAATAATATAATAAAAAATATAATAAAAATGGAAAGTATACAAGTTATATTTTTTACAATTATTTATGATTTAATTAATTATATGAAAAAATATATACAAAATATTCTAACTCCCAAATATAAAGAATTAATTCTAGGATTAGCAGAAGTTAGAAGTATCTTTACTATTCCTAAAAGCGGTATTATAGCTGGTTGTATAGTAACATATGGAATAATAAAACGTAATAATTTAATTAAATTATTTAGAAATAATAAAATTATTTATAAAGGAAATATAGATTCTTTAAGAAGATTTAAAGAAAGTGTAAATGAAGTTCGTAATGGTATGGAATGTGGAATAAGTATTAAAAATTTTAATAATATTCATACAGGAGATAAAATAGAAATTTTTGAAAAAATTGAACTTATAAAAAAATAATTTTCGAAAAAATTACTTTTAATTATATTAATCTGAAATGTATATAAAAAGGAGTATTTTATTGTATCGTAATAAACGTATCGCATATGAATTAAAGAAACAAATAGCAAAAATAATACAAAATAATCTTAATGATACAAGAATCAATAAATTTAGTACTATAACTGATATAATAATATCAAAAGATTTTTCATATGCAAAAATTTTTATAATATTGTCATATAAAGAAGAAAAATTAAAAATTAAAAAAAATTCACTTTTTTATCTCAATAAAATTACAGAATATATTAGATATATTCTTAAAAAAAAAATAAAATTACGTAAAATACCAAAAATAAAATTTTTTTTAGATTATTCATTAAAAGAAGGTAAATATATTAGTAATATTTTAAATAACTTAAAAATTAAAAAAAGTAAATTATAAACTATCAAAATAATAAATTATATTTACCTTATTTTTTTTAAAAAATAAGTAATAGACAATAAATAAAATTATTATTTTTAATAAATTAAGAAATATTTCATATATTTAAAAAATATATTTTTAATTTTATTTAAATTTATCAAATTAATAACAAAAATTATATAATAAAATTTAAATTAATAAATTTTATTAATTTATAAATAATTTAATGGAGTTAAGTTATGTACTTAAATGCAGAAAAAAAAACAAAAATAATAAAACAATATGCAAATAATTCTAAAGATAAAGGATCAACAAAAGTACAAATAGCTTTGTTAACATTTAAAATTAATTATCTTCATAAACATTTTACAATTCATAAAAAAGATCACCATAGTCGCCGAGGACTTTTACATATGATATCACAACGAAGAAAATTGTTAAATTATTTAAAAAAAAAAAATTTATACAATTATAATATATTGATTGAAAATTTAGGGTTAAGAAGATAAATATATTTTTACATTATCTCTATTGAACTAGAGATTTTAAAATTAATTTATTTTATTTATATAAATAAAAATTTTTATTTAAAGGATATTTATTTTGTTAAACCCGATTATTCATAGATTTTGTTATGGTAATAATACTGTAACTATCGAAACAGGAATGATAGCTAGACAAGCAACATCATCTGTAATGGTTAGTATTGATGATACTGCTGTTTTTGTTACATTAGTAGTAAATAATGAAGTAAAATTAGAACAAAATTTCTTTCCTCTATCTGTACATTATCAAGAAAAATTATACGCTGCTGGTCGTATCCCTGGAAATTTTTTTCGTAGAGAAGGAAGACCTAGTGAAAGTGAAATTTTAATTTCTCGTTTAATTGATCGTCCTATAAGACCTTTATTTAAAAAAGGTTTTTTAAATGAAATTCAGATTATTGCAACTGTAATGTCAGTAAATCCTGAAATTAATCCTGATATTGTAGCTATTATTGGTGCATCTACAGTTTTAAATTTAGCTGGTATTCCATTTAATGGCCCGTTTGGTACTGCACGTGTTGGTTATATTAATAATAAATATATACTAAATCCTAATATTCAAGAAATGAAAAATAGTTCATTAGATTTAATTGTTACTAGTACTCAAAAAGCTATTTTAATGGTAGAAGCCAAATCTAATTTATTAACTGAAAAACAAATTTTAGATGCTATAATATATGGACATAATCAACAACAAATTTTAATTAATAATATTATTCAATTATGTGATAAAGTAAAAAAAAAATCTTATAAATGGATTTTATATCCTTTAAATGAGAAACTTAAAGAAAAAATTTATCTTTTATCTTATAAAAAATTAGTAAAAGCATATAATATTAAAGAAAAACAAGATAGAATGAAAAAAATTAATTCTATTAAATTAAATATTCTTGAATTAATTAAAGAAGAAAAAGAATATGATAATATTTCTATTTATTATTTAAATGAAATTTTTTATGAATTAGAAAAAAAAATAGTTCGAAAAAATATTATAGAAAAAAATTTAAGAATTGATGGACGTGAACATGATATGATACGTAATTTAGATATACGTATAGGTATTCTTCCAAGAACACACGGTTCTGCTTTATTTACAAGAGGTGAAACACAATCTTTAGTAACTGCAACATTAGGAACAACTAGAGATGCACAAACTTTAGATGATATACTTAATAATAAAACAGACCATTTTTTATTTCATTATAATTTTCCTCCTTATTCTGTTGGTGAAATTGGAATAATTAGTTCTCCTAAAAGACGTGAAATTGGTCATGGAAATTTAGCAAAAAAATCTTTAATACCAGTAATGCCTAATTTAGATATATTTCCTTATACTATTCGTATCGTATCTGAAATTACAGAATCTAATGGTTCTTCTTCTATGGCTTCAGTATGTGGAGCATCATTAGCAATGATGGATGCAGGTATTCCAATTAAAGATGCTGTCGCTGGTATAGCTATGGGTTTAATTAAAGAAAAAAATAATTTTATAGTATTATCCGATATTTTAGGTGATGAAGATCATTTAGGTGATATGGATTTTAAAGTAGCAGGTACTAAAAAGGGAATTACTGCTTTACAAATGGATATGAAAATAGAAGGAATTACATATAAAATAATAAAATTAGCTTTATTTCAAGCAAGATTAGCTAGATTACATATTTTAAAGGTAATGAAACAAGCTATTCCTATTCCTAAAAAAAACATTTCAGAATTTGCCCCAAGAATACATACTATAAAAATTAATCCAGAAAAAATTAAAGATATGATAGGTAAAGGAGGATCTGTTATTAGAGCTTTAACTGAAGAAACTGATACAATTATTGAAATAGAAGATAGTGGAATTGTAAAAATTGCTGCTAAAAATAATGAAAAAATTAAGTTTGCAATTCGACGTATAGAAGAAATTACAGCAGATATCATTGTAGGGCAAATATATAATGGAAAAGTTGTACGTATTGTTGATTTTGGTGCTTTTATTTCAATTGGTAATGGAAAAGAAGGTTTAGTACACATTTCTCAAATTACTAATCAACATGTAAATAAAGTAAGTGATTATTTACAATTATTACAAAATGTAATTGTAAAAGTTATGGAAATTGATAAACAAGGAAGAATAAGATTAAGCATAAAAGCTGCTATCAACAAAATGTAATTTTTTAAAAATTTATTTTATAAAAAATTATTTACAAATAATTACATAAATGATTTTAATCAATAATATTTCAAAATATAAATATTTACTAAATATAGTCATTTATAAAAAATTAATTGTAAAATAATTATTTATATAAAATAATTTTAATATTTGTAATTATGTTTAATATAAAACATAATTACAATGTAATTGTTAATTTTTATACCCCCATCAAATAATTATTATATAATTACTTATATTAAATTTTTAATTATATACTCATTTAAATAGGCATTATACTACATGACAAATATTATTACTTTTAGCACACTTGGTTTAAATAAATTTTTATTAAAAGCATTAAATGATATAGGGTATGTAGAACCATCTCCTATACAAAAAAAATGTATTCCATATTTATTATTAGGAAAAGATGTATTAGGAATAGCACAAACAGGTAGTGGTAAAACTGCTGCATTTATATTACCATTATTAAATAATTTAAATATATCTATCAAAAAAACTCAAATATTAATTTTGACACCTACAAGAGAATTAGCGATACAAGTAACTAAAGCAACATCTATATTTGCAAAATATATAAATGGAATTAATATTTTAGCTTTATATGGTGGACAATCTTATCATATACAATTTAAACGTTTACATTTAGGTGTTCAAATTATTATAGCTACTCCAGGACGGTTACTAGATCATATCCAAAGAAAAACAGTTAATTTATCTAAATTAACTAGTTTAGTTATAGATGAAGCAGATGAAATGTTAAGAATGGGATTTATTGAAGATGTAGAAAAAATATTATCTACAATACCTAAAAAACATCAAACTTCATTATTTTCTGCAACTATGCCTAAAAGAATTAAAAATATAACTAAAAAATTCATGATACATCCATATGAAATATCTATAAAAACAAATGTTAAAACAATTCCAAATATAAAACAAACATATTGTTTAATATATGGTAAAAAAATCGATGCTTTAATGAAATTTTTAGAAACAGAAAATTTTAATGCAGTTTTAATTTTTGTTAAAACTAAAACTCTAACAATAGAAATAGCTGATATCTTAAAACAATTTAATTATAATGGCGCAGCATTAAACGGAGATATGAATCAGAATAATAGAGAACAAACATTAGAAAAATTTAGAAATGGGAAATTAGATATTTTAATTGCTACTGATATTGCTGCAAGGGGATTAGATGTAAATAGAATTAATTTAGTTATAAATTACGATATACCAATGGATATTGAAACATATATCCATCGTATAGGAAGAACTGGAAGAGCAGGTAGACAAGGTAAATCTTTAACATTTATTGAATATAAAGAACGAAGATTACTTAAAAATATTGAACATAAAATTAAATATCATATTGATGAAATATTATTACCTAATAATAAAATTTTATGTGAAAAAAGATTAGAAAAATTTATCAAAAAAATAGAAGAAGAATCAAAATTAATTAAAAATATCGATTTAAGTAAATATCAAGATATTATATCAACATTAATTATAAAAAATAATATAAATAAAGAAACATTAATTATAATTTTATTAAAATTATCTCAAGGTAAAAAATCTTTAATTTTACCTCCTGATACAATTAACTCAAAAAAAATATTTAATAAAAAAATATATTTTAATAAGAATAAATATACTAAAAAATATAGAAAAATAAAAAAATATATGGAAACTTATCAAATTAATATAGGAAAAAAAGATAAAGTAGAAGTTCGACATATTGTCGGCGCAATTATTAATGAACTTCAAATAAATAGTAATGATCTTGGTAATATAAAATTATTTACTAATTATTCTACTATTGAATTATCTCCTAATATTAAAAATAATATTGTAAAGTATTCTAAAAATATTACAATTTTAAATAAAAATATTAATTTAAAATTAATATTTAAAAAGAATTATAAAAATTTAAATTCAAAATTTAAAAGAAAATATTTTAAATAATAAAATATTACTATATTAATATATATAACTTCTATTATTAAAATAAATTTTAATTAAAATATTTATAAAAATTAATTAATCCCTTAGAAGAATCATCATATTTAATTATTTTTTGAATATTTTTATTTATGTTTTCAACTAAATAATTAGTTATTTTTTTACCTAATTCAACTCCCCATTGATCAAAAGAAAATATATTTAAAATTACTCCTTGTATAAAAATTTTGTGTTCATAATATGAAATTAATAATCCTAAATTATAAGGAGTTATTTTCTTTAAAAAAATAGAATTACTTGGTTTATTTCCAAAACAACATTGATATATATTTTGTTTACATATATAATCATTAATATTTCCAAAAGCTAGTGCCTTTGTTTGTGCAATATAATTTGCAATAAGTTTAGTATGATGATTTTTATATTTATTATGATTAGGTATAGCTGTAGCTATAAAATCACATGGTATTAATTTAGTTCCTTGATGTAACATTTGAAAAAAAGAATGTTGTCCGTTAGTACCTACATCACCCCATATAATTGAGCTAGTTTGGTATTTTATTTTATTACCATTTCTATCTATAGACTTACCATTAGATTCCATATTTAATTGTTGTAAATAGGATGGTAAAAAACGCATATTATCACAATAAGGAATTATTGCTTCTGTTTCCGTATTCCAAAAATTACTATACCAGATACTAATTAATGCCATAATAATAGGAATATTTTTTTCTATAGGAGTAGAAAAAAAATGATAATCCATTTTATTTGCACCTTGTAATAATTTTTGAAAATTATTAAAACCAATAGATAAAGAAATTAAAATTCCAATAGAAGACCATAAAGAAAAACGTCCTCCTATTTCAGATAATAATGGTAAAATATTTTTTTTATCTATACCAAATTTTATTGCTTCATTAATATTATTTGTTACTGCAATAAAATGTTTAGAAAAAATATTTTTGTTTAAATTTGTATTTATATTTTTTGAAAACCACTCTCTTATACTTAAGGCGTTAGTTATTGTTTCTTGTGTACTAAAAGTTTTTGAAGAAATAATAAATAAACTTTCTTCCGGATTTATTTGATTAATAATACTTATTAATTGATCAGGATCAATATTAGATAGAAAAAATAAATTTAATTTATTCTTATATGATTTTAATGATTCTGTAACCATTAAAGGACCTAATTGAGAACCTCCTATTCCTATATTTATTATATTTTTTATTTTTTTATTTGTATAACCTTTCCATTTTTCTGAAATTATATCATTAGAAATATTTTTAATTTTTTCTAAAATTTTATCTATATTGTTATATATTTTTTTATCTTTTAAAAAAAAATTTAGATTATTATATCTTAATGCAGTATGTAATACTGATTGTTGTTCTGTAACATTAATTTTTTTACCATTAAACATTGAATAAATAGCATCAAAACATTTAGTTTCTTTTGCTAAATTTACTAAATAATTTATAGTTTTTTGATTAAGAATATTTTTTGAATAATCAAAAAGAATCATATTCTCAAAATTAATTGAAAAATTTTCAAATCTTTTTTTATCAGTTATAAATAAATCATTAATAGTTATTTTTTTAATTTCCTGAAAATGATTTTTTAATTTTTTCCAAGAAAAAGTTTTTGTCGGATTAATATTTTTCATATAGTATGATAATTTAATATTTTAAAATATTAATTTTAAAATATATTTTTTTTAAAAAATATTTTATTTTTATAAAATAAAGTATATCATAATTTTAAATTTATAAAAAATTCAATTTTTTTATTTTATGTGATAAAATATTGGTATTTAAAATATATTTTATTTTTCTATATGCTTCTTAATTATTCAATTATTACAAATAACATTTCTTCTTTTAAAAAAGAATATACAATTATTATATTACATGGATTATTTGGAAATAAAAATAGTTTATATTCAATAGGAAAATTTATAAATAAGTATTTAAAGTATAAAATTATATTATTAGATATTAGAAATCATGGTTTATCTCCTAGAAATAAAAAAATGGATTATATATCTTTATCTAAAGATGTATTAGATACATTAAATTTTTTAAATATAAAACAAAAAATTATTATTATTGGTCATTCTATGGGTGGTAAAATAGCTATGAATATTACTCAATTTATACCATTTAATAATATTAAAAATATTATTATTCTAGATATAGCACCTATAAAATACAAATATTTTAATAAAAATATATTTTTTGCATTAGATCAAATAAATAAAAAAAATATTTTAACAAGAAAAAATGCATTTCATATAATGAAATTATATATTAAAAATGAATATGTAATAAATACATTATTGAAAACATTTATAAATGGTCAATGGGAATTTAATTTTACAATTTTAAAAAATGAATATAAAAAAATATTAGATTGGAATATAATTCCTAGATGGAAAGGTAATATTTCTTTTTTAAAAGGAGAACAATCAAATTATATAAATAAAATTAATTATAAAGATATTTTCTTTCAATTTCCTAATGCAAAAATATATAATATTCAAAATTCTGGTCACTTATTACATATTGAAAATACAAAAATAGTATTTAAATTAATATTAAAATTATGTTATAAATAATATTTTTAAAGCAAATAATATAAAATGTCAAAAATTGGTATTTTTTTTGGTAGCGATACGGGTAACACTGAAAATGTTGCTTTTAATATACAAAAACAATTAAATAAAAAAATTTCTTCAGTATTTAATATTTCTGAAACAGATAAAAAAGATATTGAAAAATATAATATCCTTTTATTAGGAGTACCAACATGGTATTATGGAGAAGTACAATGTGATTGGGAAGATTTTTTACCTACTTTACAAAAAGTAAACTGTAAAAATAAATATATAGGCTTATTTGGTTGTGGTGATCAAGAAGATTATGGAGAATATTTTTGTGATGCTATAAAAGTTATTTATAACATAGTTAAAACTAATAAAGCTAAAATTATTGGATATTGGCCGACTAAAGGATATCATTTTTATGATACTAAAAGTTTAAAAAATAAAAATTATTTTTTAGGATTAACTATAGATGAAGATAGACAACCGGAATTAACTGATTTACGTATTAAAGTTTGGACTAAACAAATTACTAAAGAACTAAAAATATAATAATTTTAAAATCAATTATATTATATTTAATATAATTGATTTTTTATATAGTTTATTTATTTTTTCTTAAAGATAAAATTCTATTAAAAATTATATTATTTTTACTTGAATATTTTTTATCGAAATAAAAATAACCTTCTCTTTCAAATTGAAAATATTGATTTTTATCATTTTTTAATAAATTTTTTTCGATAAAACCATGACATATTAATAATGATTTTTTGTTTACAAATTGTAAAATATTATCAAATTTATTAATATTTTTTTTTAAAAATAAGTTATTATATAAATAAAATATGGCTGGTTGAGCATCAAAAAAAGATATCCAATGAATTATACCTTTTACTTCTTGTTTTTTCTTATCTATTTTAATCCCTAATGTATTTTTATAATATATACAATGAATACAAATAATGTTGTTATTAATATCTTTTATAATTTTTTTTGCTTTAATTATAAAAGAATATCTTAATTTGACTTTACTTCCTAGAATAAGTCTTTTATAATTTTTTTTTTCTACTTCAGAAAAATCTAAAATATCTATATATATTTCTTTAGTAAAATAAATATTTTTATATCCCATGTTTTTATTATTTGGATGATTTGGAATTAATAATTTAATTTTTTTACCTAATGGTAAATTATCAATAACAATTTTTAAAGGTCTTAAAATAGCCATTGCTCTAGGAGCTAACTTATTTAATTCTAATTTTATACAAGATTCTAGAGAAGAAATTTCTATAACATTATTTTGTTTTGTCACTCCTATACGATAACAAAAATTTTTTAAAGATGAAGCTGTGTATCCCTTTCTACGTAATCCTGAAATAGTTAATAAACGAGGATCATCCCATCCACTAACTATTTTATTTTTTATTAAAATATTAATATTTCTCTTAGAAGTAATACCATATTCTATATTTAATTTTGAAAATTCATATTGTTGAGGATGATTTTTTATATTAATATTATTAAGTATCCAATTATATAATATTCTGTTATCTTGAAATTCTAATGTACATAAAGAATGGGTAATTCCTTCAATTGCATCAGATATACAATGGCTAAAATCATATGTTGGATATATACACCATTTATTATTAGTTTGATGATGTTTTTTATATTTAATTCTGTATAATACAGGATCTCTCATGAGGATTATTTTTGATCTCATATCTATTTTAGCACGTAAACAAAAATTACCCTCATTAAATTTACCTAAACGCATTTTTTCAAATAAATTTAAATTTTCTTTAATTGAACGATCTCTATATGGACTGTTTTTTCCAGGTATTATTAATGTACCTCTATAATTTCTAATATCATCTGTATTTAATTCATCAACATATGCTAAATTTTTCTTAATTAATTCAATAGCATACTCATACATTATATTAAAATAATTTGATGTATATTTAATTTCTTCATCCCATTGAAAACCTAACCATCTTAAATCTTTTTTTATAGATTTAATATATTTTATATTTTCTGTTGAAGGATTAGTATCATCAATTCTTAAAAAAAATTTACCATTATAAAATTTAGCTATTGAAAAATTCAAACAAATAGATTTTATATGACCTATATGTAAATAACCATTAGGTTCTGGAGGAAATCGAGTATATATTAAATTATACTTTTTACTTTTTATATCATTTTCAATAATTTTAAAAATAAAATTTTTTTGGTAAAAATTATTATATTTATACATATTTTTTTTACTCTTTTCACAAATTTAATTTAAATATAAATTTAAATAAATAAATTAGTTGACGTTATAATTTATTATTTACATAATATAAAAATAGTTATTGGCTACGTAGCTCAGTACGGTTAGAGCACAGCATTCATAACGCTGAGGTCATGGGTTCAATTCCCATCGTAGCTAAAATAAAAAAAAATAATTTGCGGAAGTGGCGGAATTTGGTAGACGCACCAGATTTAGGTTCTGGTTATTGAAATTATAATATAATACGAGTTCAAATCTCGTCTTCCGCAAAATATAATAAATAATATTCATGGGGTATAGCCAAGTGGTTAAGGCACCGGTTTTTGATACCGGCATCCCTGGTTCAAATCCAGGTACCCCAGGTTTATTTATTTTTTTTATTTTTTATAAAAATTAATAAAAAATAAATTTATAGTTATTAATTATGTCAAATGATAAATTATATATCAAAACTTGGGGCTGTCAAATGAATGAATATGATTCTTCCAAGATAGCTGATATTATGAAAAATAAATTAAATTGTAAAATTACTAAATCTAGTAAAAATGCAAATATTTTAATATTAAATACTTGTTCTATTAGAGAAAAAGCACAAGAAAAACTATTTCATCAATTGGGAAGATGGAAGTATTTTAAAAAAAAAAATCCTGAAATTATTATTGGAGTAGGAGGATGTGTTGCCACACAGGAGGGTAAAAAAATTTTAAATAGAGCGTACTATGTAGATATTATTTTTGGTCCTCAAACTTTTCATAGATTACCTCAAATGATATATAAAGTACGTAAATTTAAAAAATATTTAATTGATATTAGTTTTCCTAAAATAGAAAAATTTCAATTTTTTCCTATGACAAAAACAGACAAAGTAAGTGCTTTTATTTCTATTATAGAAGGTTGTAACAAATATTGTACTTACTGTATAGTACCACATACTAGAGGAAAAGAAATAAGTAGACCTTACAAAGATATACTTATAGAAGTTAAAAATTTATCTACTCAAGGAGTAAGGGAAATACATTTACTAGGACAAAATGTTAATTCTTATAATTATGTTGATAATAAAAGAAAAAAACATTATACTTTTGCAAAATTATTAACGTTAATTTCAAAAATAGAAAATATTAAAAGAATTAGGTTTACTACCAGTCATCCAATAAATTTTTCTGATGAATTAATTAATGTATACAATAAAATTCCAAAATTAGTAAATTTTTTACATTTACCAGTACAAAGTGGATCTGATAAGATTTTATCTTTAATGAAAAGAAGATATAATATATCTGATTATGTTTCTATTATAAATAGAATTAAGAATGTTAGACCTAATATTCAAATTAGTTCAGATTTTATAGTTGGTTTCCCAGGAGAAACTAAAAAAGATTTTGAAAATACTATTTCATTAATTTTAGATCTAGATTTAGATATGAGTTTTAGTTTTATTTATTCTTCTAGACCAGGAACTCCAGCTAGTAAAATGAAAGATAATACAAATATTTTAGAAAAAAAAAAGCGATTATATTTATTACAAGATTGTATAAAACAACAAACTAAAAAATTTAGTTTAAAAATGGTAAATACAATACAAATTATTTTAGTAGAAGGGATATCAAATCAAAATAATAAATATTTTGGAAAAACTGAAAATAATAGAATGGTTTTTTTTACTTGTAAAAAAAATTATATTGGTCAATTTATTTATGTAAAAATTATTGATTCATATATATATTCTTTATATGGAAAATTTATGTCTATCTATAAAAATTAATTTTTATTTTAGAATGTTATGAAATTAAATATAATCTTAAATTATTACAGTTTTTGTAAAAATAATAATAATTTACCTTTTAAAGATGATATTTTTTATTGGTTATATTCAATTTTTTCAAAAAAAAATATAAAAAAAATTATATTAAATATTTCTATTGTAGAAAAAAATTATATTTTTAAACTTAATAAAAAATATTTAAAAATTTCTAAACCAACTAATGTTTTATCTTTTTTATTAGAAAGAAATATTTCAGATAAAACATTATCAGGTGATATTATTTTATGTAAAGAAATTATTGAAAATGAATCTTTTTTACAAAAAAAATCATTACAATCACATTGGGCTCATATTATTATTCATGCATGTTTACATTTATTACAATATAATCATAAAAATATTAATGAAACATGTTTAATGCAATTAAAAGAAATTAAAATGCTTAATTTACTTGGATACAAAAATCCATATTTTTAAATATAATTTATATATAATTAAAATTATAAAAAATTTTTTTATAAAATAATTTATAATTTTAAATTAATAAAATATTGAATAATATATTCAGGAATTTTTTTTATATGAAAAAAAAATATTTTCCTAAAGAAATAGAATTTTATGTACAAAAAAAATGGGAGTTGAAAAAAACTTTTAAAGTAATTGAAAATTATAATAAAAAAAAATTTTATTGTCTTTCAATGTTACCTTATCCATCAGGAAAATTACATATGGGACATGTACGTAATTATACGATAGGAGATGTTATTGCAAGATATCAACGTATGTTAGGTAAGAATGTTTTACATCCTATAGGATGGGATGCTTTTGGTTTACCTGCAGAAATTGCTGCTCATAATCATAAGATTTCTCCTAATATATGGACTAAAAATAATATTCGATATATGAGAAAACAATTAAAATTATTAGGATTTAGTTTTGATTGGGATAGAGAGATTACAACATGTGATTCTAGTTATTATCGTTGGGAACAATGGTTTTTTATAAAATTATATAATTTAGGTTTAGCATATAAGAAAAATGATATAGTAAATTGGTGTTCTATAGATAAAACTATATTAGCTAATGAACAAGTAATTAATAAATGTTGTTGGAGATGTAATAGTATTGTTAAAAAAAAATTAGTTAAACAATGGTTTTTAAAAATTACTAATTATGCAGAGGAACTACTTAATGATTTAAAAAAATTACACAGTTGGCCTAAAAAAGTAATAAATATGCAAAAAAATTGGATAGGTAAAATAGAAGGAGTAAAAATTATTTTTCAAATTTATAATACTAATTATAAATTTAATATATTTATAGAAAAAAAATATTATTATATTATTAATAATATTGTTTTTATAAAAATTTTGTATAATCATCCAATACTTAAAAATTTTATAAAGAATGAAAAAATTAAAAATTTTATTAATAAATATTCATCTTTATCTATTTTAGATAGATATGAATTTTCACAAAAAAAAATAGAATCTTTAAATAGTAATTTATTTGCATATAATATTTTTTTAAAAAAAAAAATACCAATAATAATTGTAAATTATTTATCTAATTTTAATAAAATTAAAGCTACTATTGGTATACCTCATTATAATCAAGAAGATAATATTTTGACACAAAAATATAATATATTATTTTTATCACAAAATATAAAATTAAATATATTTAATAATATTAAAGATAATAATAAATTATTTATTAATAATTTAATTTTAGAAAAAAATGCATCTTATAAAAGATATTATAATTTAAAAGATTGGAGTATTTCAAGACAAAGAATATGGGGCACACCTATTCCTATAATTATACAAAAAAATGGAAAATTTATACCATTACAAAATCAAAATTTACCTTTTATTTTTCCAAAGAAATTGTTTAGTAAAAATATAAATGAAAATTATAATAAAAAAATAAAAAATAATTTAAAATGGTTCAATTATAATCATAATGGAATAAAAGGACAATTAGAAACGGATACATTTGATACTTTTATCGAATCTTCATGGTATTATGCAAGATATACTTGTCCTAATGAAATAAATCATATGTTAAATAAAAAAAAAGCTAACTATTGGTTACCTGTAGATCAATATATTGGAGGAATAGAACATGCAACTATGCATTTAATATATTTTCGTTTTTTTCATAAACTAATGAGAGATATAGGATTATTAAATATTGATGAACCAGTAAAAAAATTATTATGTCAAGGAATGGTATTAGCTAATGCTTACTATTATAAAGATAAAGAAAAAAAATATCATTGGGTAAATGAAAAAAACATTATTTTTGATAAGAAAAAAAATATTATTTTAGACAATGAAGGAAGAAAATTAATTAATCATGGTATGATTAAAATGTCTAAATCTAAGAATAATGGTATTAATCCTCAAAATATTATTGAAAAATATGGAGCAGATTCTTTACGTCTTTTTATAATGTTTGCAGCACCTCCAACTATGGATTTAGAATGGAAGGAAACAGGAATCAAAGGAATGTATAGATTTTTAAAAAAAATATGGAGATTTGTTTATGAATATAAAAATTTATCTTATAATTATCAAAAAAATAAAAAAGAAAAATTATCTATTTTTTATAATAAAAATCAATTACTCATACAGGATTTTATAAATAAAACTATTATTAAAGTTACAAATAATTTTGAAAAAAATCAATCTTTTAATACAGCAATATCATCAATTATGATATTATTTAATCAAATTAAAAAATATAAAATATATAATGATATTGATCATATGATTATTTATAATGGTTTATTAATTATATTAAAAATGCTTTATCCTTTTGCTCCACATATTTCTTTTGTATTATGGAAACATATGGGAAAAAAAAATGATATAGATTATGAATCATGGCCTCTAATTATAGATATTAATACTAAAAAAATAAATAATACATTTAATGTTATTATACAAATAGATGGAAAAAAGAAATATAATTTTTCTATTCCGGAAAAATATAAAAATAAACATAATGATATTAAAAAATATATATTATCACATAATAAAATATCTAATTTTTTAATAAATCTGAAAATTATAAAAACAATATATATTCCACAAAAAATATTTAATATAGTAACAAAAAAAAAATAACAACAATAATTATAATTTTAATTAATATAAAATTTATATAAAAAATAAATTTTAATAAAAAAATGAACCAAATATTATCTTTAGATTTTGATAAAAATATATATAATAAAAAATTTTATTGCTACCTTATAGGTGGAGATGAAATATTTTTTATTAAACAAAAAATAGTTTTATTATTTAAAAAATTATTACAACTAAATTATATAAAAAATAATCTTATAATTATAGATAATAATACTATTTGGGAAAATATTTTTCTTAAGTTTATTATAACTGATTTTTTTTGTAAAAAACAAATAATACATTTAATTTTTTTAAATAAAAATATTTTTTTTAAATTTAAAAAAAATATTTTTAATTTGATTAAATATACAAATATTAATAATATTCTAATTATAGAAATTCATGATTATATAAATTTATATATTGAAAAAATTATTAAGAATCTTATAGAAAATAAAAATATATTATTTTATAAATTTAATAAATTAAATAATATGCAACTTATTAAATGGATTTATTTTCGTTTTAAAAAATTAAATTTATTTATAAATAAAAATATTTGTAATATATTACAAAATTTTTATTCAAAAAATTTAATTTTCTTAAATCAAGTTATAAAAGATATATATATACACAAAAAAAATAATAAATCATTAAATGAATTTTTTTTTAAAAATTATTTTAATAATTTTTTATTTATTAAAGATAAAAACTTAATAACTTCTATTTTAGAAGGTAATACTCAAAATAGTTTAATAATAATTAAAAACATGAAAAATACTAAACAAAATATTTTTTTAATTTTTAATAAATTACAAAAAAATATTTTTTTAATTTTACAAATATATAGAAATTTAAAAAAATATTCTTTAAATTTTATATTTAAAAAATTTTTAATATCTTCATTAAAACAAATTTATTTTAAAAAAATATTAAAAAGAATTAATAATAATAAATTATTTTTAATTGTTAAATTATTGTTAGAAATTGAAATAAATATTAAAAGTTTTTTAATAAAAAATTATACAGAAAAATATTTTTGGATTGATTTAGAAAGATTAATTTTATTAATTTCATAAAAGATATTAAATAATATAGGTATAAATATAATAATGAATATAAAATATAATTTTTTAAAAAATTATACAATAAAATCAAAAATTTTTTTACAAAGAACGAAATTATTAATTAAAATATCTTCAATATTATTATTTATTTTAATACTTAATTTATATTATTTACAAATAAAATCTTATAGAAAATATAAATTACAATCTGAGCGTAATTATGCAGGTTTTTTTTTTTTAAAACCCAATAGAGGATTAATATATGATAGAAATGGTATAATTTTAGCTAAAAATAAAAGTTTTTATCATATTCAAATTAAACCTAATAATACTAATGCATTTTTTAGAAATATTATATTTTTACAAAAATTATTAAAATTAAAAATTAATAAGTTTAATTTAATAAATTTAATAAAACTAAAAATAAAAAATCATCCATCAAAACTAATAATTTTAAAAATAGATTTGAATAATATTCAAGTATCAAAATTTTTAGTTAATAAATATAAATTTCCTAACATGTCTTTAAAAATTTATCAAAAACGTTTTTATCCGCAAGGAAATTTATTTGCTCATGTAATAGGTTATATTAATTTTAGTAAAAATAAAAAAAAAATTATTTTTAAAAAAAAAAAATTAGTAAAAAATTATATTGATAAATCCTCAATAGGAATAAGTGGTATCGAAAAATATTACCAAAAAAAAATATATGGCACAACTGGTTATCGAAAAATTGCTATAAATAATAAAGGATTTTATAAATATGATATTTGTACACAAGAAGCATATACAGGAAGTGATATTTATTTAACAATTGATTACAATTTACAAAAATATATTTTTTCATTAATGAAAGATAAAAAAGGTGCTGTAATTATTAGTGATCCTAGAAACGGAGAAATTCTAGCTATGGTTTCTACACCTAGTTTTAATCCTAATTTATTTATTGATAATAATGAAAAAAATAATTTAAATTTTTTATTAAAAAGTAATAATGATAATCCTTTAATTAACCGTGTTATTCAAGGTATTTATCCCCCTGCTTCTACAATTAAACCATATATTGCTTTAGCAGCATTAAATTTAAATTTAATAAATGAATATACAATATTATTTGATCCAGGATGGTGGAAAATTCCTAAATTTAATCAAATTTATAAAGATTGGAAAAAAAATGGTCATGGATATTTAAACATTAATAAAGCAATAAAAGAATCATCTGATTCTTTTTTTTATCATTTAGCCTATAATATAGGAATTAACAAAATTCATAAATGGATGAATAAATTTGGTTATGGAAAATTAACAAATATTGATCTTTTTAATGAAAAATTAGGTAATCTTCCTACAAAACAATGGAAATTAAAAAATATAGAAACTCCTTGGTATATAGGAGATACTATTTCAGTAGGTATAGGGCAAAGTTATTGGAATGCAACTCCGATACAAATACATAATGCATTAACTATATTAATTAATAATGGCATTAGTAAACCTCTACATCTTTATAAAAAAGAAAAATTAAATAATATTTTTAAATATTATTTACACACAAAATATAAAAAAGTAGTAAATCTTCCTGAAAAATATTGGAACATAGTAAAAAAAGGTATGTATGATGTAGTAAATAAAAAACACGGTACTTTATACAAATATTTTTTTGATGTAAAAAAATATCAAGTTGCAGCTAAAACAGGAACAGCTCAAGTTTTTAATTTAAAAAATATAAAAAAATATAATATTAATACAATAGAAAAAAAATTAAGAGATCATAAGCTTATAATAGCTTTTGCTCCTTTTAAAAACCCTAAAATAGCTATTACTATTATTATAGAAAATAATGATAAAAATATATTAATTGGAAATATTACAAGAAAAATTTTAAATTATATTTTTAAAAATGCAGAAAAATTTTTAATATAAAATATTTAATTATGTGATTTTATTATGAAAAAAAAAAACTTAAATTATTTCATTAATTCTATATTACATATAGATTTAATATTATTATTATTAATTATATTAATTTTGATAATTAGTTTACTTACAACTTGGAGTTCAATAGGTATACAAAATAATATTTTTTTAAAAAATAAAATAATACAAATTTGTATAGGTTTTATAATTATGTTAATAGCCGCACAAATTCCTCCCGATATTTATGAAAAATATTCTTTTTTATTTTATTTTTTTTCTATTTGTCTATTAATTGCAGTAAAATTTATGGGTTGTACTACAAAAGGAGCTCAAAGATGGTTACATATTAATTTTATTAAATTTCAACCATCTGAAATAGCTAAAATTTCTGTTCCTTTAATTATAGCTCATATTATTAATAAAGTTGATTATTATATTGATACAAGAACATTTTTAAAAACTATAATTTTAATATTAATACCTACTATATTAGTTGCTAAACAACCAGATTTAGGTACTGCAATATTAATTGGTTTATCTGGTTCTATTATATTATTTTTGGCTGGGTTATCTTGGAAAAGAATTATAAATAGTATTATTTTATTTATAATATTTATCCCCTTTGCATGGGTTTTTTTATTACATGATTATCAAAGAGAAAGAATGTTAATGTTATTAAAAATAAATTACGATTTATTAGGTAAAGGATACCATCTTTTTCAATCTAAAATAGCAATTGGTTCTGGTGGTTTATTTGGTAAAGGTTGGAGGCATGGAACACAAGCACAATTAAATTTTTTACCAGAAAAACATACTGATTTTATCTTTTCTGTGTTTGCAGAAGAATTTGGTTTTATAGGAGTATTACTTCTTATTACTTTATATATATTATTAATAGGAAGAAGTTTATTTTTATCATTAAAATGTCATAATATTTTTAATAAAATTATAATTAGTGGTATTACATTAATGTTTTTTTTATGTACTTTTATTAATATAAGTATGGTAAGTGGTTTATTACCTATTGTTGGTATTCCTTTACCTTTGATAAGTTATGGTGGTTCATCTCTTGTCGTTATTATGGCTAATTTTGGTATTATAATGTCCATGTATACACATAATAATACAATATAATAAAAAATTATAATTTAAAATTATTTAAATAGGATTAATTATGAACATAAAAAAAATATTTAATTTTAGTCCTGGACCAGCGTCATTACCTTATGAAGTATTAAAAAAAGCTCAAAATGAATTAATAAATTGGAATAATTTAAATGTTTCTGTTATGGAAATTAGTCATCGTAGTAAAGATTTTACTAATTTAGTAAAAAATATAAAAAAAGATTTACGTGAATTAATGAATATACCTTTACAATATGAAATATTATTTTGTCAAGGAGGTGCTCGAACACAATTTTCAGCTATACCAATGAATTTATTATATTATAATGAAACAGCTGATTATGTAAATATTGGTCATTGGTCTAATAAAGCAATAGAAGAATCTAAAAAATACTGTAAACCTAATATTATTAATCCAGTAAAAAAAGAAAATGGGATATATTATATAAAAAAAATGAAATATTGGAATTTTGGTAACAATTCAAAATATATACATTATTGTCCTAATGAAACAATAGAAGGTATTGCAATAAATGAAGAACCTAAACTTAAAAATAAAATTATTATTGCAGATTTATCATCTTCTATTCTGGCAAAAGAAATTAATATAAAAAATTATGGAATGATATATGCAAGTGCACAAAAAAATATTGGTTCTGCGGGATTAACTATTTTAATTATAAGAAAAGATTTAATTTTAAATAATTATAAAAAAAGAAAAGAATTACCTTCAGTATTAGATTATCAAATTATATCTAAACATAATTCAATGTTTAATACACCTCCTACTTTTTCTTTATATTTATCAGGATTAGTTTTAAAATGGTTAAAAAAAAAAGGAGGTATAAAATATATTAGTAAAATAAATAAACAAAAAGCAGAATTATTATATTCTACTATTGATAAAAGTGAATTTTATATAAATAATATTAAATATTACAATAGATCTATAACAAATATTGTTTTTCATTTAAAAAATCCTGAAAAAGAAAATTTATTTTTACAAAAATCAAGAGAAAATGGATTATATTATCTTAAAGGACATAAAATAATTGGGGGAATTAGAGCATCTATATATAATGCAATGCCTCTTGAAGGAATTAAAAAATTAATAAATTTTATGAATGATTTTGAAAAAATATACTCATAAATGTTATGATAATTTTAAAATTTAATTTAAATAATATATTATGAAAAATATTTTAATTCTTCAATCTATTAATAAAATTCAAGGATCTATATCTTTACCTGGATCTAAAAGTATCTCTAATAGAGTACTTTTATTATCAGCTTTAGCTAAAGGTACTACTAAATTAATAAATTTACCTAGTAGTGATGATATTAATCATATGTTAAATGCATTAAAAATATTAGGTATTAAATTTATTTTATCAAATAATCAAAAAGAATGTTTAATTATAGGAAATAATGGAATTTTTACACCTAAAAAAAAATTAAAATTATTTCTTGGAAATGCAGGAACTGTAATTAGACCATTAACAGCTGTATTATCATTAAATGATAAATGTGATATTATTTTAACTGGTGAACCAAGAATGAAAGAAAGACCTATTAAACATCTTGTAGATTCTTTAAAAGAAGGAGGTGCAATTATAAAATATTTAGAAAAAAAAAATTTTCCACCTATAAATATAAAAGGAGGTTTTCAAGGTAATAATATTATTAAAATAGAAGGTTCTATCTCTAGTCAGTTTTTAACTTCATTATTAATTATAAGTCCTTTATTAAAACAAAATACTTTAATTAATATTACTAATAATTTAGTATCAAAACCATATATTGATATAACTATTAAATTAATGAAAGTTTTTGGTATTCATGTAGAAAATAATAATTATAAACAATTTAAAATTTCTGGCCAACAAAATTATATTTCTCCTGGAGAATATACTATAGAAGGAGATGCATCTTCTGCTTCATATTTTCTATCTGCAGCTGCAATTAAAGGAGGTACAGTTAAATTAAAAAATATAAATAAAAATAGTATTCAAGGTGATATAAAATATGTTAATATTTTACAAAAAATGGGCGCAATAATAAATTATAATAAAAATTATATTAGTTGTACAAAAAATACTTTAAAATCAATAAATATAGATTGTAATGATATTCCAGATATAGCTATGACTTTAGCTGTTACTAGTTTATTTGCAAAAGGTATTACAACTATAAAAAATATATATAATTGGAAAGTAAAAGAAACTGATCGTTTACAAGCAATGTCTGAAGAATTAAGAAAAACTGGTGCAAAAATTATTACAGGTAATGATTATATTATTATTTCACCTCCTAAATATATAAAAAAAGTTGTTATTGAAACATATAATGATCATCGTATGGCTATGTGTTTTTCATTATTATCATTATCTAATAATTCAGTAGGAATTATTAATCCTAATTGTACTAGTAAAACATATCCAAATTTTTTTAAAGAATTAAAAAAAATAAGTTTTTTTAATTAATTAAATTATAAACATCTATTCTAAAATAGAAAATTTACAAATTTTCAAATATTAAAATTAATACATGAATACTATAATATATATATGGTTGCAGAAAAAAAATATTAATGTTAACGTTATATGAATAATTATATCAAATATTATAAATACATAATTTATGTTTATAAATTATATTTAACTTTCTCTCATAAAAGGAATATATGAGTTTTTTAAAAAATAAGACTTAATATGATTTAAGTGGATATTTTTATTATAAATTATTTTAAAGTTACTAATATGAATGAATGCTTTGCAGAATTATTTGAAAAATCATTAAAAAATAAAATTATTAATTTAGGATCAATAATTTCTGGAACTATTATTTCTATTGAAAAAGATATTGTTTTAGTAGATGCTGGACTAAAATCAGAATCCTGTATTCCTATTTCACAATTTAAAAATTCTCAAGGTAATTTAGAAATTAAAGTAGGAGATACTGTAGATGTATCATTAGATTCAATAGAGGATGGTTTCGGTGAAACTATTTTATCTAGAGAAAAAGCTAAAAGACATGCATCTTGGTTAATTTTAGAACAAGCTAATATAAATAATAATAATATTAAAGGTATTATTACTGGTAAAGTAAAAGGGGGTTTTACTGTAGAACTTAATAGTATTAGAGCTTTTTTACCAGGATCTTTAGTTGATATTAGACCTATTAGAGATACTTCTCATTTAGAAGGTAAAGAATTAGATTTTAAAGTTATAAAATTAGATCAAAAAAGAAATAATGTTGTTGTATCTAGAAAAGCAGTTATAGAATTAGAAAATAGTGAAGAAAGGAATCATTTACTTAATACTATATATGAAGGTATGGAAATTACAGGATTAGTAAAAAATCTTACTGATTATGGAGCATTTGTTGATTTAGGTGGTGTTGATGGATTATTACATATTACTGATATGGCATGGAAAAGAGTAAAACATCCAAGTGAAATTGTTTCTATTGGAGAAGAAATTAAAATTAAAATATTAAAATTTGATAAAGATAAAACTCGTGTTTCATTAGGATTAAAACAATTAGGAGAAGATCCATGGAAATCAATATCTAAACGTTATCCTGAAAATAGTAAATTATTAGGACGTGTTACAAATTTAACAGATTATGGATGTTTTGTTGAAATTGAGGAAGGTGTAGAAGGATTAGTTCATGTATCAGAAATGGATTGGACAAATAAAAATATACATCCTACAAAAATTGTAAATGTAAATGATAAAGTTGAAGTTATGGTATTAGATATTGATGAAGAAAGAAGAAGAATTTCTTTAGGAATTAAACAATGTACTATTAATCCTTGGTTAGAATTTTCTAAAAATTATAAAAAAGGTGATCATGTTAAAGGTAAAATTAAATCAATAACAGATTTCGGTATTTTTATTGGTTTAACTGGAGGTATAGATGGGTTAGTTCATTTATCTGATTTATCATGGATAAATAATGGTGAAGATGAAGTATATAAATATAAAAAAGGTAATGATATTACAACTATAGTTTTACAAGTAGATTCAGAAAGAGAAAGAATTTCTTTAGGAATTAAACAATTAAAAGAGGACCCGTTAAACAAATATTTCAAAGAACAGAAGAAAAATAATCTAGTAACAGGTATGATTACTAAAATAGATAATAATCAAAATATTAAATTAAAATTTAATGATGGAATATTAGGTAATATTAAATTATCTGAATATAAAAATTATAAAATTGAAAATATTTTAAAGTACTTTAAAGTAGGACAAAATATAGAAGGAAAAATAAATAACATTGATCGTAAAACTAGAATTATTAATATAACTATTAATTTAAAAATTATAGAAGATAAAATTAAAGAAAAAAATAAAAAAAATAATTTTTCTAATGTAATGACAGAAGCTTTTAAAGCGGCGAAGTGTGAATAATAAATAAATTATAATATATTAAACTAATAATTTTAAAATTTTTATCTATGTAAATTTATATGAAATATATAATTATCCCTGTGACAAATTTTAATCAAAATTGTTATATAATATGGTGTAAAAAAACATTAAATGCTGCCTTAATTGATCCTGGAGGAGAATATGTTAAAATTTTAAATATTTTAAAAAAATATCAGTTAAAAATAATTAAAATATTAATCACTCATGGGCATTTAGATCATATTGGAAATGCCTATATTTTATCTAAAATTTTAAATATTCCTATATTAGGTCCACATAAAAAAGATAGTTTTTGGATAAAAAATATCCAATTACAAAATCAAATTTTTCAACTGCCACATTGTATATTTAGAAATAATATATGGTTAAAAAATAATCAAAATATTTATATAGGGGATATTATTTTACAAACATATCATTGTCCTGGGCATACTCCAGGTCATGTAGTTTTTTTTAATAAATCAAGTAATTTTTTAATATCAGGAGATACTATTTTTAAAAATAGTATAGGTAGAACAGATTTACCTAATAGTAATTTTAATCTTTTAATAACTTCTATAAAAAAAAAAATTATTCCTTTAGGGGGGAAAACAGTAATTTTACCTGGTCATGGAGAAAAAACTAATATTTATTATGAATTAATAAATAATCCCTTTCTTAAATTTATTAAAAAAACTAACTATTTCTAATATTTATTTTTTTATAAAATTCTTAAATTAAGAAATAGTTAGTTAATAAAAAGAGAAATATTTAAATATTTAAAAATTATAAATTAAACCTATACCAAAAATATTATCTGTAAAAATATCATTTGATTTTATATATCTATTGTTTTTATTTAATAAATTAATACGATAATCAAAATAAGCTGATAAATTTTTATTAAATTTATAAATTGTATTAATTGTTACATATTTTAAAAAACTTATATTTCCACCAGCATAATGATATCCAGCTGGAATATTATTCCCTTCTGATTGGATATATGAAATAGTAGCTTGTAAATTATCACTAAATTTATATTGTCCAATAATTTCTAAATTTTTAATTTTATTAGCAAAATAATAATTATTTCTATTTAAATATGTTAATGAATTTTTAGCTTCGCTAAAAACAGTTGCTAAATAAATATTGTTTTTTTCGTATTTAGCACCAATTGAAAAAGCATTAATATTATTATCGTTATTATTTGAATTTTTTATAAAAAAAACTTTTTTTAATTCGTCATTTTTATCAATTATTTTAGAAGAATTAAAATAAGAACCTGTAATACTTACTCCTGAGTTTCCTATTTTATACCTAATTGAAGCTCCCCATCCTTTTTTATTTTTTTCTTTTTCTAAGAAAATATCACGATCTCTATTATTTCTTTTATTATAAAAAACATCATTTTCATAATAAAAATGAGGACTTTTATATTGTAGAGAAATATCTAATCCTTTTATTAAACCAAAAAAATTTTTGTTTCTATATGTTAAAAGATTATTTGTTCTTCCAAACATAAATTTATCATTATAATTATACATTAAGTCATCTGTGAAAAAATTTTTCTTCTTAATGTAAGAAGTTGTATCATATAAAATTCCATAATTTCTTCCAAAATCTATAGAACTATTACCATGATTAAAATTTAATCCTATTAAACCTAAACGTACAGAAGGAAAAATATTTTTATCTATTTCAGATTGATTAATTGGTAAACTATATTCAAATTGAGCATAACCATAAACATCATTAAAAATATTAGTAGTTCCTTTTAAACCAAAAATCATATTTGATATAATATTTTCATATTTTTCTGGAATATTTTTTCTATTTTTAGAATATGCTTTTTTTATATTTAAAAATCCATATAAATCTATTTTTTGTCCATTTTTATTATAAATTTCACTTGCATTAGTAGTTGTAATACTACTAATTATTAATAAAAAAGGTATTAAAAATTTTAATATATTATATTTCATAATTTTTATCCTTATTAATCATTACTGTTTATTTATATTTTAAATAAAATTTATAAAAAAATAATTTTTTTATATTTATAGAAAATTTTAAAATTTTGCATTATAAGGAGTTCTAGGAAATGGAATTATATCTCTAATATTATATATTCCAGTAATATATGATATTAATCTTTCAAAACCTAAACCAAATCCAGAATGAGGAACAGTCCCATATTTTCTTAAATCACGATACCACCAATAATCATTTTTATGAAGTTTAAAATTTTTTAATCTTTCATCTAATATATCTATTCTGCTTTCTCGTTGTGAGCCTCCTACAATTTCTCCTATATCAGGTAATAAAACATCCATTGATGCTACAGTTTTTTTATCATTATTTAAATACATATAAAATGCTTTAATATTTTTAGGATAATTATATATTATTACTGCATTATTAAAATATTTATTTGTTAAATATTTTTCATGTTCTATTGAAAGATCTTCACCCCATCTAATTATATTAGAAAATTTTTCTTTACAATTTTTTAAAATATTTATAGCATCAGTATATTCAATTATATTAAACTTATTTAATAAAATTTTATTTATTTTATTAAATAAATCATTATCAATTTTTTTAGATAAAAAATAAATTTCTTTTTCATGAAAATTTAAAACATATTTAAAAATTTTTTTTAACATTTTTTCTATAAAATTAATAATATATTCTAAATTAGAAAATGCTATTTCTATTTCTAACATCCAGAATTCTGCTAAATGACGTTTAGTATTTGAATTTTCAGCTCTAAATGTAGGACCAAATGTATAAACTTTTGACATAGAACATGCATATGTTTCTAAATTTAATTGTCCAGAAACAGTTAAAAAT
This sequence comes from Enterobacteriaceae endosymbiont of Donacia thalassina, assembly GCF_012568245.1. Lineage (NCBI taxonomy): Bacteria > Pseudomonadati > Pseudomonadota > Gammaproteobacteria > Enterobacterales > Enterobacteriaceae > Enterobacteriaceae endosymbiont of Donacia thalassina. The sequence goes on along the minus strand of NZ_CP046188.1, from coordinate 285,404 downwards.
GATTCTTTACCAAAAAAATCTTTTTTAAAAATATTTTTATTTTTTGTATACTGAATATTAGATAAATCTAAAGTAGACACTCTAAACATTTTTCCTGATCCTTCAGTGTCTAATGTAGTAATTAAAGGAGTATTAATCCAAAAAAAATTTTTTTTATGTAAAAAATTATGTATATATAAAGCTATATTATGTTTTATTCTTGTCACACAACTTATTATTTTTGTTCTAGATCTTAAATGAGATACTTCTCTTAAATATTTAAAACTATGTTTTTTAGAAGAAATAGGATATTTTCCAGGATTATTTACCCAGCCTATAATTTTTATTTTTAATGCATATATTTCATATTTTTGTAAATTTTTAGGTGAATATTTAAATATTCCTTTAATTTTTAAAGAACATCCACTAGTAATGTTTAATATTTCATCTTCATAATTACTTAATTTATTATTTGCAATAACTTGTATATCATATATACATGAACCATCATATAAATCAATAAAAGACATACCTAATTTAGAATGTCTTTTATTACGAACCCAACCTCCTATGGATATTTTACTATTAATTCTTGTTTTTCCAGTTATTAATTGAGATATACTAGAAATTAAACACATTATTATTTTTCTCTTAATTAGAATTTTAAAATTCTATGTTAGATTTAAAAATTAATATTTATTTTATTATAAAATAAATATTAATTTATCAAAATCATAATTTCAAATATTTTTATTTAAAATTAAAACATTAAATAAATTTTTTCTGTTTGAATATTTAAAGTTGAATATTTTTCTTTTTTTAAAAATATAATCTTTTTTAAAAAATTAGGTAATAATGAAGTTTTATTTCTATCCTTTAAATTTCTATATGTTTAATTATACATTTTTTTTAATAATAAAAATGGAGCATATGTTCCAATTAATAAATTTTCTTTATAAATTAATTAAATATCTTTTATAAAACTTGTTCTATATTTATTAGGAAAAAATAATTTTGTTAAACTAATTAATATATTCATATCTAAACATTTTTTTAATTCACATTTATTAACAGAAAAATAATGCATTATAATTTTATAAATTCTATGAACCCAAAATTTTAATATTTTAAAAAAAATATTAAAAGTATTACAACAATATAAATATATAAGAACAAAATAATGCAATATTAATTCAATTTTTGAATTAAAAACTAATAATTGTTTTTTAGAAGATAAATAATTTTATATTAATCTAAACCATATTGTCCTTTTACTACAAAATTTTTATATTTTATTAAAAATATTATTATTCCATAAATAAGCATAATAAAGATGTATAATCATACTCATTGTTAAAAAACAGTAATTTTTAATTACTTTATAAGTAATATTACCTTTATTTTTTTTAAATTGTTTATTTGTTAAATAAACACTTATATTAAATATAAGTATATTCTTTATAAATTTTATTTAAAAAATTTTTTAATTTTTGTTTATAAAATTTTTATTAATTTTATTTATTGTTTCTATCCCTAAATTACGAAAATTTTCAGCTTGAGAAATTATATTACCTTTTCCTTTAAATAATTTTTTAGTAGCTGAATTATAACTAATTTGTAATTTATTAAAATTTTTTTCAAAAATATATATATCTTCCACAAATAATCTAATTTTGTCATATAATTTTGAAGCTTTACTAGCAATAACTAAAGAATTTTTATTTTGTTTATCAAAACGCCATAAATTTTCAATAGTTCTTAATGAAATCATTAATGTTGTAGGACTAACTAACATAATATTTAACTTTAAAGCTTCATATAATAAAGAAGGTTTAAAATTTATTGCTAATGAAAAAGCAGATTCAATAGGAATAAACATTATAATATAATCTAATAATTTTAATTTAGACAAACATTGATATTTTTTATTACTTAGTATTCGTAAATGATTACGAATAGCTAATATATGATCATTTAATGCTTTTTTTTGTTGATTTTTATCATTAGTATTAAAATAGCGTTCATAGGCTATTAAAGTCATTTTAGAATCTATAATTACCTTTTTATCATAAGGTAAATTAATAATTACATCTGGTTGTATTTTTTCTTTGTTTTCTAGTTCAATTTTTTTTTGTGTTTCATATTCGTGTCCATTTCTTAATCCAGAAGATTCTAAAATTTTATTTAAAACTAATTCTCCCCAAATACCTTGGATTTTATTATTTCCCTTTAAAGCATTAGTAAGATTAATAGCTTCTTGAGAAATATTTATATTTAATTTTTTCAAATTTTGAATTTCATTAGTTAATATATTTCTTTCTAAAGATTCCTGATTTAAATTTTTCTGTAATTGTTCTTTTAAAGATTCTAATTTTATATTTAGAGGATAAATAATATTTTTTATATTTTGATTATTGTATTTATTTATTCTTTTTTCACTTTTTTCTAAAATTTGATTAGCTAAATTTTGAAATTCTGTATTTATATAATGATTATTATTAATAATTAATTTTTCTTTCTTATCAAAAAAAATAATAGTATTATTTAATTTGGTTTTAAGTTCCTCAACTTTTATCTTTAAATGTAATATTATTTTAATTTGATTAGATACTATTTTATTCAAAGATTTATTTTTTATTTTTATTTTTTGTAAAAATTCTATTTGTGCTATTTTTTTTATTAATTCAATTTCTAATTGTCTATTTTCTTTGATTTTTTTTATTAAATATTTTTCAGAAATTTGTTTTTTTTTTTTATAAAAAAAAAATATAATAATAAACAAGAATTGTACAAAAAAATAAATAAATTTTTTATAAAAAAACATTAAATATATTAACCTTTTAAAAAAATATTATTATGATTTCTTTTTATAAAAAAAGAAAGTTTATATTTTTAATATATATAATAATTATTATTGACATTTACATGAAAATATGAATTAATTAAAATATATTTAATATAGTATTATTAGGCTTGTAGCTCAGATGGTTAGAGCACACCCCTGATAAGGGTGAGGTCGGTGGTTCAAATCCACTCAAGCCTATATGTTTAGGGGCTATAGCTCAGTTGGTAGAGCATCTGCTTTGCACGCAGAGGGTCAGCGGTTCAATCCCGCTTAGCTCCATTTTATTAAAAATTAAATTTTATTATTTTTAAATAAAAAATTAATCATTTCTTTTTCTAAGAAAAAAATATCTTTTTTTTTTGTCATATTTAATTTTTTTTCATTAATTAATTTAGTTTGATATGTTAACCATTTCATCCATGCATTTTTAGATATATGATTATAGATTATATCTCCTATATGTCCTGGATATACTTTATAATTTAATTTTTCCATTCTACATTGTAGATAAACACAAAAAATTTTTTTTTGCATAAAATTTTCTTCTATATTTTATTTTATTAATATATTAATATATAATTAAATATTTCGAAAATTATTTACTGATTTTAAAAAATATGAATAATATAAAAAGTTTTGTTTGTCGTTATAGAAAATTAAAAAAATCTAAACAAATAATTTTTGACAAATATTTTAATATTTTTAATATTAATTATCAGAATAAGAATTTAAATTTTATAAATATTTTTAATAATAAATTATCAATAATTATTGATATTGGTTTTGGTTTAGATAATAATCTGATTAATTTTGCTATGAAAAATATACAATATAACTTTATTGGTATAGAAGTTTTTTTACCAGGGATTATAAAATATCTTTGTAAAATAAAAGAAAATAAAATTAAAAATTTAAAATTAATTTATTATGATGCTTTTTTAGTTTTAAAAAATATGATACCTGATTGTTCAATTAAAATAATTCAATTATATTTTCCTGATCCTTGGCAAAAAAACAAACATAAAAAAAGACGATTATTAAAAATAGATTTTTTAAAAATTATTTTTTTAAAATTAATAAATTACGGTATATTATATATAATTACTGATTGTGAAGATTATAAAAATAATATTATATCTGATATAAAAAATATTAATAATAAAAATTTTATAATTTTAAAATCTTATAAATATAAAAATATATATCAAAATATTAATTTATATTTAAGAAATAGTAAATTTTTTAATAAAGCAAAGAAAAAAAAAAAAAGTATATATTACATAGAATATAAAAAAATTATTTTATCTAAATAAAAATTTCTAATAAATTATTTAAATATAGATATCCTTTATTTGTTATAAATAAATAATCATTATTTTCTTTTAAATAATCTAATTTTATTCCTTCTTTAATTAAAGATTTAATTTTTATTAATTCTATACCAGTAGCTTTTTTAAATTCTTTTTTATAAATTTTTTTATATAATCTAAAACGATTTAAAAAAAATTCAAATATTATTTCTTTATATGAAACTGTTTTTATAGAATGAATAAAATTATTATTTATGTATTGTTTTATACTATTGTTTTTAACAATTCTAATAATTTTATTATTTAATAAAGTAATTTTACTATGTGAACCACAACCAATTCCTAAATAATTACCAAAATACCAATAATTTAAATTATGTTTACACATAAATTTTTTTTCTTTTACAAAAGAAGATATTTCATATTGAAAATATTTATGTTTAAAAAATATTTTTCTACCTTGTAAAAATATTTTCCATAATAAATCATCATTTAATAAATTTTTAGGTTTAAATTTTTCAAAAATTGTATTTTTTTCAATAGTTAATTGATACCATGAAATATGATTAGGTTTAAATAAAATTGCTTGATATAAATCATCATAAGCATTTTTTAATGATTGCCCAGGTATTCCATACATTATATCTAAATTAAAATTTGAAATTTTTCTTTTAATTAAAATATTAATAGCATTAATAGCTTCTGCAGAATTATGTAATCTTCCTAAAATTTTTAAATTTTTATTATTAAAACTTTGAACTCCAATAGAAAAACGATTAATACCACTATTTATATAACTTTTAATTTTTTTATCAGATATAGAAGATGGATTTATTTCAATAGTAATTTCGACTAATTTTAAAACATTTATTTTTTTTTTTATTTCATTTAAAAGAAAAAATATTAATTCTTCATCTAATAAACTTGGAGTACCTCCACCTAAAAAGATACTTTTAATATAAATTTTTTTTTTAACAAAAAATAAAGTTTTTTCTAAATCTAATAATAAACTTTTTATATATTGTTCATATATTTGTTTACTATTTTTTGTAAAAATAGTTGAATAAAAATCACAATAAGGACATTTTTTTAAACACCAAGGTATGTGAATATATAAACTATAATATTTATTAAAATAAGTCATATGATTTGTTTATATTAAAAACCAAAATTGAGAAAATAAATTCATAAATATATTATTCAAAAAATATAAAATTATATTAATAATAAACAAAAATATACTAATATTATCAATATTTAAAAAAAATAATTTTGTAATATTACCAATTTGATTTATAAATATATCTAAAAGATCATTAAAATTATTATTCTGAATACGAAAAATATTAGATATTAAATATATTGTAATTAACCAAAAAAATAAATATCCAAAAAACTTTAAAAAAGTTAATATACTTACAAATATGTATAAACCAAAAATACGAAAAAATAAATTTTTATCTTGAACTAAAATTAATAATGGATATTTAAAAAATAGTAAAATTAATATTATGATTTTTGATAATATTTCATTTCTATTTTTAATAAAAATAACCTTCTGAATATATTTTAAAAAAATATTTGTTAATGAAATAATAAATTTTACAAAAAAATTATAATAATTATTAACAGAAAAATAAATCCATAATCTTAATAAAAATATTAAGATCATAATTTCAATTAAATGTTTATACAAACATATCATTACTACCATATCATAATAACCTCAAATTACATAAAATATATTTTTATGAAATAATTTAAAATAATTAATAATTATTTTATTTATTATTTTCAAACCAACTTTGTAAAATAATGCATGCTGATAATGAATTAATATCACTTTTTTTTAATTTTTTCCAACCTCCTTTTGAAAATAAAATATACTTAGCTTCAATAGTACTCAACCTTTCATCATGAAATATTATTTCAATATTAAATTTTTTTTTTATATTAAAAGCAAATTTCTTAGCTAAGAAAGTAATATATTGATAACTACCATCCATTTGTAATGGTAATCCAATTATAATTTTTTTAGGTTCCCATTGAATAATTAAATTATTGAATTCATTCCAATTAATATCACCTGATTTTTTATTTTTAATAACTTTTAATTTATGAGCTATACGTATTAAACTTTGTCCGACAGCAACTCCTATATTTTTAGTTCCATAATCAAAAGCTAACAATGTTATATTATTATATTTTTTTGTCATGTTAAGTATATATAAAATATTTTAAAATAAAATATATTTTAAATAATTAAAATTTGAAATTATATTAATAATTACTATTATATAGTTTTTTAACTTTTATAAATTAAATATATTGCTTTATTTGTAGTTTATAAGTCATAATAATATGATTTTTATTTTTATAAAATAAAATAGGTCTCTCAATATATATATAGAGAGTTATTTAAATTTTAAAACAAAGAGGCTCTGGTCTAATGCAGAACCAAAGAATCCGTATTCGTCTAAAAGCTTTTGATCATCGTTTAATTGATCAATCAACAGCAGAAATTGTTGAAACAGCCAAACGTACTGGTGCTCAAGTTCGTGGTCCAATACCTTTGCCTACTCGCAAAGAAAAATTTACAATATTAATTTCACCACATGTTGATAAAGATGCCAGAGATCAATATGAAATTCGTACACATAAACGTTTAGTTGATATTATAGAACCAACAGAAAAAACTGTAGATGCTCTAATGAGATTAGATTTAGCTGCAGGTGTTGATGTTCAAATTAGTTTAGGTTAATAAAATCTATTATAATTTTTTAACATATAAACAGAGTATATATAATATATGATTGGATTAATAGGAAAAAAAATGGGTATGACTAGAATTTTTACTAAAGAAGGTATATCCATACCAATAACTGTTATACAGTTTGAAACTATTCGTATTACTCAAATTAAAACTATTTTAAATGATGGATATAATGCAATTCAAATGACAACAGGATTTAAAAAAACAAGTCGTATGAATAAAGCAGAAATAGGACATTTTGCTAAAGCAAAAACAGAAGCAGGATATATTTTATGGGAATATCGACTTAAAGATTATAATCAACAAAAATTTTATATAGGACAAAAAATAAATATTGATATTTTTAAACAAATAGTTATGGTAGATGTTACAGGCATATCAAAAGGAAAAGGATTTGCAGGAACTGTAAAAAAATGGAATTTTAAAACTCAAGATGCAAGTCATGGAAATTCTCTATCACATAGAGTTCCAGGATCTATTGGACAAAATCAAACTCCTGGAAAAGTCTTTAAAGGTAAAAAAATGGCTGGACAATTAGGTAATAAAAAAATTACTGTTCAGAATTTACATATAATTAAATTAGATATTATAAAAAATTTATTACTAATAAAAGGAGCAATTCCAGGATATACTGGTAGTAATGTTATTGTAAAACCAGCAATAAAAAATTTAATTTAATAGAAAATAAATATATTAACTAGGTATTTATAATGGAAATTATAACAGAAGATACTAAAGAAATAGTTATAGTTTCAGATATTATTTTTAATAGGAATTATAACAAAATATTAATACATCAATTAATAGAATCCTATAGAACAATAGGGAGACAAGGAAGTAAAGCACAAAAAACAAGAGGAGAAATAAAAGGATCAAACAAAAAACCATGGAAACAAAAAGGTACTGGAAAAGCCAGAGCAGGATCTTTAAAAAGTCCAATTTGGCGTTCTGGTGGAGTTACTTTTGCTGCAAAAAATAAAATATATAATAAAAAAATTAATAAAAAAATGTTTCGTAATGCATTAAAAAGTATTTTTTCAAAATTAATTAAAGAAAAAAGATTAATTTTAGTAAAAGAATTTACTATAAATAAACCAAAAACTAAATTATTAATTGAGAAATTAAAAAAATATTTAGTAAAAAAAATAATGATTATTACAACATTTATTGATAATAATTTATTATTAGCATCTCGTAATTTATATAATATAAAAATTAAAAATTCAATAAATATAAATCCTATTTATTTAATAAATGCTAATAAAATTATTATTACTGTTAATGCTATTAAACATATAGAAGAGATATTAAAATGATTTTAAAAGAACATGATTTTAAAATTATAAAAGGACCTCATATTTCTGAAAAATCTTCTTTTGTTGCAGAAAAAACAAATACTTTAATTATAAAAGTTTTAAAAAAAGCAACTAAAATAGATATAAAAAAAGTAATAAAAAAAATTTTTAATGTAAAAATTAAAAGTGTTAATACTTTAATTGTTAAAGGTAAAAAAAAAAAAAATAAGAAATATAATTATCAACGTAATAATTGGAAAAAAGCATATATAATTTTAGAAAAAAATCAAAAAATTGATTTTAATATAAATAAAATTTATAAGGATTAAATTTATAAAATATGACAATAAAAAAATATAACCCAACATCTCCTGGTAGACGTCATATGATTAAAATAATTAATCATTCTTTATATAAAGGTAGATCTCTTTCTTCTAATACAGAGAAGAAAAAAAAAACAGGGGGGAGAAACAATTATGGCCGTATTACAACACGTCATATTGGTGGAGGGCATAAAAAATTATATCGTATTATAGATTTTAAAAGAAATAAAGATAATATTCCTGCTATAGTAGAACGTATTGAATATGATCCTAATCGTTCTGCTCATATTGCTTTAATTAAATATAAAGATGGAGTAAGAAAATATATTCTATCTCCTAAAAATCTTAAAATTGGTGATATTGTAGAATCAGGAATAAATGTAAATATAAAAATTGGTAATACATTACCTTTAAATAATATTCCTGTTGGTACTATTTTACATAATGTTGAAATGAAACCAGGAAAAGGAGGACAAATAGCCAGATCTGCTGGTACATATGTTCAATTAATTGCAAAAGAAGGTTTATATATAACTTTAAGATTAAAATCAGGAGAAATCCGTAAAATTCAAGCTAACTGTCGAGCTACATTAGGAGAAATAGGAAATAATGAACATATGTTAAAATCTTTTGGAAAAGCAGGAGCAAAAAGATGGAAAGGAGTTAGACCAACAGTTAGAGGAACTGCGATGAATCCTATAGATCATCCTCACGGGGGGGGAGAAGGAAAAAATTTTGGGAAACATCCTGTAACTCCATGGGGTGTACAAACTAAAGGGAAAAAAACAAGAAAAAATAAAAGAACAGATAAATACATTATTAAACATCGTAATAAATAATATTAATTAAAGGTAATTAAAATATGCCTCGTTCTTTAAAAAAAGGTCCTTTTATTGATCAACATTTATTAAAAAAAGTGGAAAAATCAATAAAAACAAAAGATAAAAAACCATTACGTACTTGGTCTAGACGTTCTACTATTTTTCCTAATATGATTGGATTAACTATAGCAGTTCATAATGGTAGACAACATATTCCAATTTATATTTTGGATGAAATGGTTGGGCATAAGCTAGGAGAATTTGCTCCAACACGTACATATAGAGGACATACAGCAGATAAGAAAATTAAAAAAACTTTAAAAAAATAAAAATATATGTATGTATTAAATATACTATTTTTATTTAGGAGAAATAATGGAAATTATAGCAAAGCATAAATATGCTCCTTCTTCTGCACAAAAATTAAGATTAATAGCTAATATTATTAGAGGAAATAATATATCTAAAGCGTTAGATATTTTAAATTTTTCTAATAAAAAAGCTGCATTTTTAATTAAAAAAGTATTAAATTCAGCTATAGCTAATGCTGAGCATAATTATGGCTTAGATATAGATAATTTATTTATTTTAAAAATTTTTATAGACTTAGGAAGTAATATGAAACGTATTATGCCTAGGGCTAAAGGTCGTTCAGATAGAATTTTAAAATATACAAGTCATATTACTATTGTATTATCAGATAATATAATTGGAGAAAAAAATTAATGGGTCAAAAAACACATCCAAATGGATTAAGATTAGGAATTACAAAAATATGGAATTCTATTTGGTTTGCAAATACAAAAAATTATGCAAAATATTTATATAGTGATTTACAAGTAAGAAATTTTTTAAACAAAAAATTAATAAAAGCATCTGTTTCAAAAATAACAATAGAAAGACCATCAAAAAGTATTAGAGTTAATATTCATACAGCACGTCCTGGTATAGTAATAGGTAAAAAAGGAGAAGATGTTGAAAAACTTAGAAAAGTAATTTCTGAAATTACAGGAGTCCCCGCTCAAGTAAATATAACAGAAGTTAGAAAACCAGAATTAGAAGCAAAATTAGTAGCTGATATAATATCAGCACAATTAGAAAAAAGAATAATGTTTAGAAGAGCAATGAAAAGAGCAGTACAAAATGCTATGAGATTAGGTGCTAAAGGAGTAAAAGTAGAGGTTAGTGGACGTTTAGGTGGTGCAGAAATTGCACGTAAAGAATGGTATAGAGAAGGTAGAGTCCCATTACATACTTTAAGAGCAGATATTGATTTTAGTTTATCTGAAGCAAATACTACATATGGAATAATAGGAGTAAAAGTTTGGATTTTTAAAGGAGAAATATTAAAAAATACTTTTAAAAAAAAATTAATTTTTACAAAACCCATTAAACATCATCCTCATTCTTATAGAATACAACGTAATAAAGGTCGTAAATAAAAAAGAGGTTTTATTATAATGTTACAACCAAAACGTACAAAATTTAGAAAAATGCACAAAGGAAGAAATCGTGGTGTTATTGTAAATATGAATATTAATTTTGGAACTTATGGAATAAAAGCAATAAATCGGGGGAGAATTACTTCTAAACAAATAGAATCAGCAAGAAGAGCTATTAGTCATTCAATTAAAAGACAGGGAAAAATATGGATTAGAATTTTTCCAGATAAACCTATAACAGAAAAACCTTTAGAAGTAAGAATGGGGAAAGGAAAAGGAAATGTAGAATATTGGGTGGCATTAATACAACCTGGTAGAATTTTGTATGAAATTGATGGAGTACCTGAAAATATAGCTCGTAAAGCATTAAAATTAGGTGCAGCAAAATTACCTATTAAAACTATTTTTTTAAAAAAATAAAATAAACATTATATGAAAATAAATGAAATTATAAAAAAAAATAATAAAGATTTAGAAAATGAATTATTAAGTTTATCTAGAGAACAATTTAATTTAAAAATACAGTTAACATCAGGGAATTTAAAACAAACTCATTTACTTAAAAAATCAAGAAAAAATATTGCAAGAATAAAAACAATTTTATCACAAAGAAAAAAAAGGTTATAAAATTATGCAAAAAAAAATAAAAATCTTGAAAGGAAAAGTAATAAGTAATAAAATGCAAAAATCAATAATTGTAAGTATTAATAGATTAATAAAACATCCTATTTATGGTAAATATATTAATCGTACTACAAAATTACATGTACATGATGAAAAAAATATATGTAATGTTGGTGATTTTGTTGAAATTAAAGAATGCCGTCCATTATCAAAAACTAAATCTTGGATTCTAGTAAGTATTATAAAAAAAACAATAATTTAATAATAAAATTTTATATTTATTGATTTTTTTTTAAAAAATATGAAAAATTAATATTTTATTTATTCAAAATAGAGATAATTAATATATGATACAAGAACATACAAAACTAAATGTAGCAGATAATTCTGGTGCTAAGAATGTTATGTGTATTAAAGTTCTAGGAGGATCACGACGTCGTTATGCTAATATTGGAGATATAATCAAAGTTACTGTAAAAGATGCAATTCCTAGAGGAAAAGTAAAAAAAGGTGATGTATTAAAAGCAGTAATAGTTAGAACAAAAAAAGGAATAAGACGTTCTGATGGTTCTATAATAAGATTTGATCATAATTCATGTGTTTTATTAAATGATACTAATGAGCAAATAATTGGAACAAGAATTTTTGGTCCTATTACTAGAGAATTAAGAAATGAAAAATTTATGAAAATTATTTCATTAGCTCCTGAAGTTATTTAATTAAGTAAGAGATATAAATATATGATATATAAATTACGTTATAATGATGAAGTAATAATTTTAACTGGTAAAGATAAAGGGAAAAAGGGAAAGATTAAATCTTTTATAAAAAAAAATTTAGTAATAATTAAAGGAATAAATATAATTAAAAAACATAGTAAACCTAATCCTGCAATATCACATACAGGAGGAATTATAGAAAAAGAAGCAGGTATTCATATTTCTAATATTGCTATCTTTAATAAAGATATAGGAAAAGCTGATCGTATTGGAATTAAAAAAGAAAAAGGAATAAAAAAAAGATTTTTTAAATCTAATAATAAAAATATAAAATAAATTAGAGATAATATTTAATGTCAAAATTATATAATTTTTACAAAAATAAAATAATAAAAAATTTAATATTAAAATTTAAATATACTTCTATAATGCAAGTTCCTTGTATAAAAAAAATTACTTTAAATATGGGTGTAGGAAAAGTTATTTCTGATAAAAAACATTTAAATAATGCTATAAATGATTTAATTATGATTAGTGGACAAAAACCAATAATTACAAAATCTCATAAATCAATAGCTGCTTTTAAAATAAGAAAAGGATATCCTATTGGATGTAAAGTTACTTTAAGAAAAAAAAAGATGTGGAATTTTTTTGAACGTTTATTATGGATAGTAATTCCTAGAATTAGAGATTTTAGAGGTTTATCCCAAAAATCTTTTGATAAAGATGGTAATTATAGTATAGGAATAAAAGAACAAATAATTTTTCCAGAAATTAATTTTGATAAAATAGATCATATTCGTGGATTAGATATTACAATAACAACTAATAAAATATCAAAAAAAGAAAGTTATGCTTTATTTAAAGCATTTAATTTTCCATTTAGATAATAAAAAAGGTTTATAAAATGGCAAAAGAATCTATTAAAGCACGTGAATTAAAAAGAATAAAATTAGGAAAAAAATTTTTTTTAAAAAGAAAAAAATTAAAAAAAATTATTTCTGATATAAATACATCTGATAAATCTCGCTGGGATGCTATATTTAAATTACAATCCTTACCGAGAGATTCTAGTTTATCAAGACAAAGAAATAGATGTAAAATAACTGGTCGGCCACATGCATTTTTAAGAAAATTTGGATTAAGTAGAATTAAATTAAGAGAAGCTGCAATGAAAGGAGATATTCCAGGATTAAAAAAATCTAGTTGGTAATTTATTATAAACTAATATAGGATAACTTTATATGAGTATACAAAATCCAATTGCAGATATGTTAACACGTATACGTAATGGTCAATTGTCACATAAATCTAAAATTTTTATGCAATATTCAAAATTAAAAGAATCTATTGCTAACATTTTAAAAGTTGAAGGATATATTAGAAATTTTGATCTTATTAAAAAAAGAAATTTTTTATTAGAAATTACTTTAAAATATTTTAAAGGGAAAGGTGTTATAGAAAAAATATATTGTATTAGTCGTCCTAGCTTAAGAATTTATAAAAAAAAAAAATTTTTACCTAAAGTGATGGCTGGTTTAGGTATTGCTATTATTTCTACATCTAAAGGAATAATGACTGATTATACCGCACGTTATTATGGAATAGGTGGTGAAATTATATGTTATGTATCCTAAAAAAAGGTATATAAATAATGTCTAGAATAGCTAAAAAATTTATTATTATCCCAGATAATACTAAAATTAATATTAATGGACAGAAAATAAATATTAAAGGTAAGAATGGGATACTAGAAAATACTTTTAATAAAAAAGTTAAAATAATTTTTAAAAAAAATAAATTATTATTTGAACCAAAAAAAAAATGTAAAGATGGTTGGACTCAAGCTGGTACAGCTAGTTCTCTGATGAATTCTATGATTATTGGTGTAACAATAGGTTTTAAAAAAAAATTAATATTATTTGGTGTAGGTTATAAATTTTCAATTAAAAATAATATACTTAATTTATTATTAGGGTTTTCTCATCCAATAAATTTTAATTTACCGAAAGGTATTACTGGAAAATGTGTTAATCAAAATGAAATAATTTTAACAGGAGCTAATAAACAACTTTTAGGACAAGTAGCTGCAAATATAAGATCTTATCGACCTCCTGAACCATATAAAGGTAAAGGAATTCGTTACAGTAATGAAATAATTAAAATTAAAGAAACAAAAAAAAAATAAGATAAAATAAAAGATTATAAAAAAAATTATGAATATTAAGAAAATTTCTCGTATACGTAGAGCAACTAAATTTCGTAGAAATTTACAAAAATTTAAAATAATACGTTTGTCAATACATCGTACTTCTCGTCATATATATGCACAAATAATTTCTGTAAATAACAAAATATTAGTAACAGCTTCAACTTTAGAAAAAAAAATAAAACAAAAATTAATATATACTGGAAATATAAAAGCTGCTATTTTTATAGGTAAAAAAATAGCTAACAGAACTATAAAAAAAGGTATTTTAAGTATTTCATTTGATCGTTCAGGATTTAAATATCATGGACGTATTAAAGCATTAGCAGAAGCTGCACGTCAAACAGGTTTAAAATTTTAACATTTTTTAAAAGAAAAAATTTTATGAACATTTATGATAAAAATCAAAATAACGAATTAAAAGAAAAATTAATTTCTGTTAATAGAGTATCTAAAACTGTTAAAGGTGGACGTATTTTTTCTTTTACAGCATTAACTGTAGTTGGTAATGGTAAAGGAAGAATTGGTTTTGGATATGGTAAAGCAAAAGAAGTACCTAATGCAATACAAAAAGCTATGGAAAAAGCTAAAAAAAATATGATAAATATTATCCTCAATAATAATACAATTCAATACCCTATTAGGAGTTATCATACTGGTTCTTATGTTTTTATACAACCAGCTTATGAAGGAACAGGTATTATTGCAGGTGGAGCTATGAGAGCGGTATTAGAAGTAGTAGGAATATATAATGTTTTAGCGAAAGCTTATGGTTCTACAAATCCAATTAATATAGTTAAAGCAACTATAAAAGGATTATCAAATATACATTCATTAAAAATGATTGCGGCTAAAAGAAATAAAACTATAGAAGAAATAAAAAGGAATATGCATAGTGTTAAAAAATATTAAGATTACACAAATTAAAAGTTCTATAGGTAGATTACCTAAACATAAAGCAATTTTAATTAGTTTAGGATTAAAATATATTGGGCATACTGTTATAAAAAAAAATACACCTAGTATTTTGGGGATGATTAAAAAAATATCTTATATGATAAAGGTTTCATATTAATATGAATTTAAATAATTTATTTTCTAAAATTAAAAAGAATAAAAAAAGATTAGGTAGAGGAATTGGTTCAGGAAAAGGTAAAACAAGTGGGAGAGGTCATAAAGGACAAAAATCTAGATCTGGTTATAATATTAATAAATTATTTGAGGGAGGACAAAGTCCTTTACACAGAAGATTACCAAAATTTGGTTTTAAATCAAAAAAAAATATCTTCTTTAAAGAAGTAAGATTAGGAGATTTAGCTAAAATAAATAGTGATTTTATTAATCTAAATATTTTAAAATTAAATAAAATAATTAGTAAAAAAATTAAATATATTAAAATTATTAATAAAGGAGATATAATATCTCCAAAAAAAATTATTAAATTAAATTGTACAAAAAGTGTCAAAATAATTATAAAAAAATTAGGTGGTATAATTGAGGAATAGATAATAAATGATTAAATCATTTAAACAATTAAATTTTCAAAGTACTAAAAAAGGTTTTATTGAGTTAAAAGAAAGATTTATATTTTTATTAACTTCTATAATTATTTTCCGTATAGGTTCATTTATACCTATTCCAGGTATTAATATTAGTATATTACATTCTTTAATTATTAAACAACATGGTACTATTATTGATATGTTTAATATGTTTTCTGGAGGAGCTCTTAGTAGAGCATCAATATTTGCTTTAGGTGTGATGCCGTATATATCTTCTTCTATTATTATGCAACTTTTAACACTAGTACATCCTTTTTTTATTTCTTTAAAAAAAGAGGGTGAAGAAGGTAAAAGAAAAATTAATAAATATACTAAATATACTACATTAATTTTATCCTGTATTCAAGCAGTAGGAATAACTACTGGATTACCTAATTTACCAGGATTAAATAATTTAGTAATAAATCCTAATATTGATTTTTTTATCATTTCTAATTTAAGTTTAATTACAGGTACTACATTTTTAATGTGGTTAGGTAGACAAATTACAAAAAGAGGAATTGGTAATGGAGTTTCTATTATTATAGTAATAGGTATTATTACTACGTTGCCTATTAATATAGGACAAATTATAGAACAAATTAAACAAGGAAATTTAAATTTTTACATTATTTTTATTTTATTGTTTTTAACATTTTTAATAACTCTATTTATTGTTTTTATTGAAAAAGGACAAAGAAAAATTAATGTACAATATGCTACTAGAAAATATTATGGTAGACAAATGTATAATAATATGCAACAGAATACTCATTTACCATTAAAAATTAATATTTCTGGAGTCATTCCTGCAATATTTTCTTCTAGTATAATTTTATTTATTTCTACTATATTCTCATGGCTTAGTAACATTACTAATTATAATTTTTTAAAGAATATTGCTATATCTTTACAACCTAGACAACCAATATATATTGGATTATATATTTTCGCAATTATATTTTTTTGTTTTTTTTATACTATGCTAATTTTTAATCCAAAGGAAACTGCAGATAATTTAAAAAAATCTGGTGCATATATTTCTGGTATTAGACCAGGAGAACAAACAGCTAAATATATAAAAAAAATAATTATGCGGTTAACATTTACAGGTAGTCTATACATTACTTTTATTTGTCTTATACCAGAATTTTTACGTAGTATGCTTACTGTTCCATTTTATTTAAGTGGTACATCTTTACTTATAGTAATAGTTGTAATTATAGATTTTATTGTACAAATTCAAACATTAATTATGTCTACTCAATATGAGTCTATACTTAAGAAAATTAATTTAAAAGGATAATATATATTAAATATTTTTTGGAGATATAATATAATGAAAGTTCGTGCTTCAATAAAAAAATTATGTCGTAATTGTAAAATTATTCGTAGAAATAGAATAATATATGTGTTTTGTAAAACAGATCCTAAACATAAACAACGTCAAGGATAATTATTTTAAATTTAAATAATTTATAAAAATTTAATAAAGGATAATAAAATGGTTCGTATAGCTGGAGTAAATATTCCTGATAATAAACGTACAATAATAGCATTAAAATATATTTATGGTATAGGTAAATCTAATGCTACTCGTATATGTAAAATAACTAATATTTCTCAAAATATAAAAATTAATAAACTTACAGAAAAAAAAATAGATTTATTAAGAAATATTATTTTAAAATTTAAAGTAGAAGGTGATTTAAGAAGAAATATTAATTTAAATATTAAAAGATTAATTGATTTAGGTTGTTACCGAGGATTACGTCATAAAAAAGGATTACCTGTTAGAGGACAACGTACTAAAACTAATGCACATACTAGAAAAAAATTATTTAAATATTTAAAAAAATAATGTTTTAATTATAGGTATATATAATGAAAAAAAAATCTTTAAAATCTAAAAAAAATTTTAAAAAACAAATTGTAGATGGTATTGCTCATATACATGCTTCCTTTAATAATACAATTGTAACTATTACTGATCGACAAGGTAATGCTTTAGGATGTGCAACGGCAGGAGGATCAGGTTTTAGGGGATCTAGAAAATCCACTCCATTTGCAGCGCAAATAGCTGCGGAAAGATGTTCTGAAATTGTTAAAAATTATGGAATTAAAAATTTAGAGATTATGGTAAAAGGACCGGGACCTGGAAGAGAATCTACAATCCGAGCATTAAATAATGCTGGTTTTAAAATAACTAATATTACAGATATTACTCCTATTCCTCATAATGGATGTAGACCTCCAAAAAAAAGAAGAGTATAAATAATTATTTATTATTAATTAAAATATTTCAGGAAAAATATAATGGCAAGATATTTAGGACCAAAATTAAAATTATCTAGAAGAGAAGGAACTGATTTATTTTTAAAATCTAACGTACGTGCTATTGATACAAAATGTAAATTAGAACAAGCACCAGGACAACATGGTATAAAAAAATCTAGATTATCTGATTATGGAATTCAATTAAGAGAAAAACAAAAAATACGTAGATTATATGGTATATTAGAACGTCAATTTCATAATTATTATAAAAAAGCATCACATATAAAAGGAAATACTGGATTTAATTTATTATGTTTATTAGAAAAAAGACTAGATAATATTGTGTATAGGATGGGTTTTGGAGTTACAAGAGCAGAATCTAGACAATTAATTTCACATAAATCTATAAAAGTTAATAACTATATTGTAAATATAGCTTCTTATCAAGTATCTTTAAATGATAAAATTTCTGTATGTGAAAAATCTATAAAACAATTAAGAATTAATGCATCAATTGATTTATATTCTCAAAGAGAAAAACCTAGTTGGTTAGAAGTAAATAACAAAAAAATGGAAGGAATTTTTAAAAGAATTCCTGAACGTTCTGATTTACCTGCAGATATTAATGAACATTTAATTATTGAGTTATATTCCAAATAATTTTTTATAAGAGAGTATATAAATGGATCAAAATTCTGTGACAGAATTTTTAAAACCTCGATTAGTAGATATAGAACATATTAGTAATAATACTATTAAAGTTACTTTAGAACCTTTAGAACGTGGTTTTGGACATACTTTAGGTAATGCACTAAGACGTATTTTATTATCTTCAATTCCTGGTTATGCAGTAACAGAAGTAGAAATAGAAGGTATATTACATGAATATAGCACAAAAGAAGGTATTAAAGAAGATATTATTGAAATACTTTTAAATCTAAAAGAATTAGCCATAAAAATGGAAAATAATAAAAAAGAAGTAGTTTTAATTTTAAAAAAAACAGGAATTGGAATTGTACAAGCTGCTGATATTATTCATAATAATAATATAGAAATTATAAATAAAAAACATATTATTTGTCATATTACTAATATGAATACATCAATTAATATGAAAATAAAAGTAGAATTAGGAAGAGGTTATGTTGCTGCTCATACAAAAATAAATAATAATATTCTTCAAAATGATCATAAAATAGGTCGATTATTATTAGATGCATCTTATAGCCCTATTAAAAAAATTATATATAATGTAGAGGCAGCAAGAGTAGAAAAAAGAACAGATTTAGATAAATTAATAATAGAAATGGAAACAAATGGGACAATTGATCCAGAACAAGCTATCAGAAAAGCTGCTACAATTTTAGCTGAACAATTAGAATCATTTGTAAATTTACGAGATATTCAACAAGAAAAAGAAATTAAAGAAGAAAAACCTGAATTTGACCCTCTTTTATTACGTTCAGTTGATGATTTAGAATTAACTGTTCGTTCTGCAAATTGTTTAAAAACTGAATCAATTCATTTGATTGGTGATTTAGTGCAACGCACTGAAGTAGAATTATTAAAAACTCCAAATTTAGGTAAAAAATCTTTAACAGAAATAAAAGATATTTTAGCATCAAGAGGATTATCATTAGGAATGAGGTTAGATAATTGGCCTCCAATTATAGATAAAAATCAAGAAAATAATAAATAATTAAATTTTTAATTAAGGAAAAAAAATGCGCCATCGTAAAACAGGTCGTTATTTTAATAAAAATAGTACTCATCGTAGTGCAATGTTATTTAATATGGTTAATGCATTAATTAATAATGAAATTATTAAAACTACTTTAATGAAAGCCAAAGAACTAAGAAAAATTGTAGAACCAATAATTACTATTGCAAAAAAAAATACTATTTCTAGTAAAAGATTAATAAGATCTAAATTAAATAACAAAATAAATATTATTAAGTTATTTACTATTATTGCTCCCAAATTTCAAAACAGACTAGGTGGATATACACGTATAATAAAATGTGGTTTTCGTAATGGAGATAAAGCGCCTATGGCATATATAGAATTAATAGGAAGAAAAATAATTTTAAAAAATAAAAAAATTAAATAATTATTTTATTTTTTTTAAAAAGATTTTTATATTGATTAAAATTTAAAAAATTTTGAATATTCATTTGTTTTTTCCCACTAGGTTGAATAATTTGAATATTTAAAATTCCATTTTTAGTATTTATTTGTATCCCATATTTATTAATTAACAATATTTTTCCTGGAATTTGAGTAATAGAATTATTATTAAAATTGTTGATAATTTCTGCTTGCCAAACTTTAAATCTTTCGTTTTTCATTATAAAATAAGTTCCTGGTTTAGGATTAAAAGCACGTATCATACATTCAAGTTTTTTTGCAGGTAAATACCAATTTAATTTACATTCTATTTTAGAGATTTTTTTTGCATATGTAGGTTTTATTATATTTATATTTTGAGATTTAAATTTTATTTGTTCTCCTTTTGAAATTTTTTTTAAAATAAATAATAATCCTTGTAATCCTAATACAGCTAATTTTTTATATAATGAACCATATGTATCATATAATAAAATATTATATTCTATTTGATAAATAATATCACCTTGATCTAAAAAATTATTCATTTTTATTATACTTATACCTGTTTTTAGATCATTTTCTAATAATGCTCTTTGTATAGGAGCTGCTCCTCGCCATCTAGGTAATAATGAAGCGTGTACATTCATACAAAATAATTTAGGTATATTTAATATTTGACTAGGTATTAATAAACCATAATCTACAACAATTATAATATCACATTTATAATTAATAATATTATTAATTAATTTTAAAGAATGTAATGATTCCGGTTGTAATATATTAATTTTATATTTTATTGCTAATTTTTTTACAGAATTAAAAGTTAATTTATATCCTCTATTTTCATAAGTATCTGGTTTAGTAATAACACAAGATATTGTATAAAAATTGTTTATTAAACCTTTTAAATGATAAGCAGCAAATTTTGAAGTACCTATAAATATAATTTTTATTTTTTTTTTCATTTTATATAATTTTGTTTTTTTAAAAAAAAAATTTTATGATTAATTTTATTTATTTTATCATAAATTCTTTGATATTTTAAATTTGATAAATAATCAATAAATAATATCCCATTTAAATGATCAATTTCATGTTGTATACAAAAAGATAATAGATTATTTATTTCTAATTCAATAATATCATTTTTCAAATTTTTAGCCTTAATTTTTATTTTATTATATCTTAAAATAAAATATTTTTGTTTAATAGGTATAGAAAGACAACCCTCTTTACTATTAATTTTTAATTTATCAATTTTAATTATTTTAGGATTAATAAGAATAATAGGATTATTTTTTTTTTCAGTTATATCAATAACTATAATTCTTTTATTTATTCCTATTTGTGTTGCTGCTAAACCAATGCCTTTATAATAATACATAGTTTCAAGCATATTTTGTCCTAATATTTTAATATTATTATCAATATGTTGAATTGGTTTAGCTATATTTCTTAATTTTTTGTTGGGAAAATATAATAATTTAAGTATAGACATATTAAATATCTTTTTTTAAAAATAATTTTTTAATGTAATATGAAATTTTTTAAATTTTTTAAATAACTACATATATTAATATATAATTCATTTATAACTTTATCAAATTATTTATATAAAATTATGGATATAAAAATTTTCATTAACGCATTAAAAATGGGAAAAATTATAGCTTATCCAACTGAATCTGTTTTTAGTTTAGGATGTGATCCAGATAATAAAAAAGCAGTTAATAAATTATTAAAAATAAAAAAACGTAGTATAAAAAAAGGATTAATTTTAATTGCTTCTAAATATAGTCAATTATCAAAATATATAAATGAAAAAAAAATTCTTAAAAATCAAAAAAAAAAAATTTTATCTACTTGGCCAGGTATGATTACATGGGTTATGCCTATTTCAATAAATACTCCTTATTGGTTAACTGGAAATTTCAATTCTATAGCTGTTCGTGTAACTAATCATTATTTAACAAGTAAATTATGTAATTATTTTGGTAAACCTATTGTTTCTACTAGTGCAAATATTTCTGGTATGAAACCATGTTTAACATATGATGAAGTATTATATCATTTTTATAATACTAAAAAACATATTTTAATTTTAAATGGGAAAACAGGAGGATATTTAAAACCATCTGAAATTAGAGATAGTTTTTCAAATTTAGTTATTCGTAAAGGATAAATATGAAAACATTTGCAGTATTAGGTAATCCTATAAAACACAGTAAATCTCCAATTATACATAAATTATTTTCTGAACAGACAAAAATATCACAAAAATATATAAAAATTTATGTTCCAATAAATAATTTTTATAAAAAATTTTTCCATTTTATAAAAAATGGAGGTATAGGAGCGAATATTACTATTCCATTTAAAAAAAAAGCATATAAATTATGTGATTTTTTAACAAGAAGAGCTCAATATTCTGGAGTAGTAAATACAATAAAAATTCTTGAGTCTAAAAAAATTTTAGGAGATAATACTGATGGTATTGGTTTATTAAAAGATTTACAAAATTTAAAATTTATAAATAATACAAGTAATATTCTTTTGTTAGGTGCTGGAGGAGCTGCACAAGGTATTATATATCCATTAATTAAATTTGGTTGTAATGTTACGATTGTTAATCGTACTTATCAAAATGCAAAAAATATTATTAACCATTTTAATAATATTAAAAATCTTAATTGTCTTAAATTAGAAGATTTGTTTATTATTAATAATAAAATTAAATATAATTTAATTATTAATGCTACATCTAGTAGTATTCAAGGAAATATTCCTAATATTCCTTCTACAATTATTAATCCTGATATTTTTTGTTATGATCTTTTTTATAATTTTAATAAAACACCATTTTTAAAATGGTGTATTATTCATGGTGCTAAAAAAATATCAGATGGTATTGGAATGTTAATTGAACAAGCAGCATATTCTTTTTATTTATGGCATGGTATTATACCAAATACTAAAATAATAATTAAAAAATATAAAAAATATAATTTATATTAATAATATTTTATTTAAAAGGATATTATATGACTTATCAATTACCAAATTTATTATATAAATATTCTGATTTAGAACCATTTTTTGATACAAAAACAATGGAAATACATCATCAAAAACATCATCAAAATTATGTTAATAATACAAATTTAATACTTAAAAAAAATAATATAAAAAATATTAAAATTAAAACATTAATATCTAATTTAGATAAAATATTAATTTCTTCTGCACAAAAAATTTTTTTACGTAATAATGCAGGAGGACATGCAAATCATAGTTTTTTTTGGAAAATTTTAAAAAAAAATACTCAACCTAATGATATTATTTTAAATATATTAAAAAATGAATTTGGTAGTTTAGAAAATTTTAAAAAAGAATTTGAAAATATAGCCTTAAATTTTTTTGGATCTGGCTGGATTTGGTTAGTTAAAATAGAAAATAAATTAAAAATAATTACTACAATAAATCAAGATAATCCATTAATGAATTCTAAAAATCATAAATTATTAAAATTTCCTATAATAGCATTAGATTTATGGGAACATTCATATTATTTAAAATATCAAAATCAAAAAAATTTATATATTAAAGCTTTTTGGAATATTTTAAATTGGGATAAAATAACTCAATTATTATTAAATACATAATTATATATGATGTATTTTATTAAAAAATAAAATACATCATTTTAAAATTTAATATTAAATAATTTAAATATTTAAACTATAAAAAATAAAAAGATAGACTATGTCTTATGCATTAGAAATAAAAAATTTATCTAAAATTTATGCTAATAAAAATCAAGTTTTAAAAAATTTTAATCTAAAAATTAAAAAAGGAGATTTTTATGCATTATTAGGCTCTAATGGAGCAGGTAAAACAACAATTATAAGAATAATTACTTCTTTAATTAATAAATCTTCAGGAAAAATAAAAATTTTTGGATTAAATATTGAAAAACATGAATTTCAAGCTAAAAAAAAAATAGGATTTGTACCTCAGGAATTTAATTTCAATCCATTTGAAACAGTATTACAAATATTAATTAATCAAGCAGGATATTATGGTTTAAGAAAAAAAAAAATAATAAAAAAAATAGAAAAATATTTAAAAATATTAAAATTATGGAAAGAAAGAAATCAAAAAGCTAAAAATTTATCAGGTGGAATGAAAAGATGTTTAATGATAATTAGAGCATTAATCCATGAACCTGAATTATTAATTTTAGATGAACCTACTGCTGGTATTGATCTTAAATTACGTTATTACATATGGTCTTTTTTTAAAAAATTAAATATTAAAAAAAAAATTACAATTATTTTAACAACTCATTATTTAGAAGAAGCAGAATTTTTATGTCATCATATTGGAATTATAAATAATGGTATATTAATAGAAAATTGTGCAATAAATAAATTATTAAATAAATTAAAATTTGAAATTTTTATATTAAATTATAAAAAATTAAATAATATTACTCCTAAAATATATGGATATAAATATAAAATTATTAATAATTTTCAATTAGAAATTATAGTAATGAAAAATCAAAATTTAAATAATATTTTTAAACAATTAACTCAACAAAATATCAAAATTATTAGTATAAAAAATAAATATAACAGATTAGAAAAAATATTTATGGATTTTATTAAAAATTAAATTTTTTATAAAAGGATCATAAAATGAACATAAATTCATATTTCATTGCATTATTTACTATTTCCAAAAAAGAAATAGATCGTTTTATGCGTATTTGGATTCAAACTATAGTCCCCCCCATTATGAATATATTATTATATTTTATAATATTTGGTAATTTACATATTAATAAAATATCAGGATTTAGCTATATACAATATATTATACCTGGATTAATTATAATGAGTATTATAAACAATTCGTATTCTAATGTAGCATCATCTTTTTTTGGATCTAAATTTCAACATTATATAGAAGAATTATTAATAGCTCCTGTCCCAATAAATATTATAATATTAGGTTATATTAGTGGGGGGGTAATACGTAGTATAATTATTTGTACAATTTTAATTTTTATTTCTAAATTTTTTATTCCTTTACATGTACATTCGTGGATATTTTTTTGTACTATTATAATTTTAACATCTATTTTATTTTCTATAGTAGGTTTATTAAATGCAATTTTTGCTAAAAATTTTGATGATATTAATTTTATTCCTACATTTATATTAACACCTTTAACATATTTAGGTGGAATATTTTATTCAAGTTCAATTTTACCCATATTTTGGCAAAAATTATTAAAAATAAATCCTATATATTATATTATATCAGGATTTCGTTATAGTTTTTTAGGCATTCATACAGTATCATTATCTTTAACTATAAAGATTTTGTTTTTTTTTATTATTATTTTATATTTATTTACTTTTATTTTAATTAAAAAAGGTATAGGATTACGTGATTAAAAAAATAAACAATTTTAAATTAAAATGTTTACTCAGCTATTTGTTTAGCACGTATTTCTGCTAATGTTTTACAATCAATACATAAATTTGCAGTTGGATGTGCTTCTAATCTTTTTAATCCAATTTCAATTTCACAACAATCACAATAACCAAAATTTTTAGTATCAAATTTTTTTAATGTTATTTCTATTTTTTTTATTAATTTTCTTTCTCTATCTCTATTACGTAGTTCTAAACTAAACTCTTCTTCTTGTGAAGCTCTATCTATAGGATCTGGAAAATTAGATGTTTCATCCTTTATATAAGATACTGTATTAATAATTTTATTATTTATTTTATTTTTCCATGATTCTAAAATTTTTTTAAAATGTAATAATTGTTTTTTATTCATATATTTTTCATTAGGTTTTAATTTATATGGAGATACTCCAGCAAGAGATAAAATATTTAAAGATGATAAAAAATTATTATTTTTTTTCATTGATTTTCCAAATTTTTTTATTTAATAAAATATTGTTATATTATAAAAGAATAAAATTTTTTTAAATTAAATATAAAATTTTAAAAATTACTTGTAATTAATAAATAATATAATTATTATTTTATAATAATATTATTTCTATTTATATAAATTTTTCGTTTTTTTAAGATATTATTTATTTTCTTGTAAAATAATTATTCTTAATATATAATAAGACAAGATTTTAATTAAGTTTTTTTAATTAAATTTATTAAAGTAATTTACTATAAAATTAAAATATTTATAAGTATTTTACAAAAAAAATAATTAAATATAATATCCATATAGGAATAGTAAATTCATGCAACATAAAATTAATGTTTTAATAAATTTAAATGATAAAAATTTTCAATATGAAATAAAAAAAAATAATTTAGTTTTAGTTGATTTTTGGGCGGAATGGTGTAACCCATGTAAAATATTTTCAAAAATTTTAGAAGAAGTATCTCATAAATATGAAAATATAATTTTTACTAAATTAAATATTGAAAAATATAAAAATATTGCAGAAAAATATAATATTCGTAGTATACCAACAATTTTATTATTTAAAAATGGTAATATTATAGATAAAATAATTGGATCTATAAATAAAATACAATTAGAAAATTTTTTAAATAAAAATTTAAAATAGATTTATTTATGTATTTATTTTTTTGTAAATAAAAAATAATAATTTAATTATTTTATTTTAAAATTTAATAAAAAAATATAATTTTTACATAAAAAAATTATGTATAAATTTTATAAAAATATTCAAGAATTATTCAAAGTTTAAGACCTCACCATTATGAATCTTACCGAATTAAAAAATAAATCCATATCTGAATTAATAGATTTAGGTGAAAATATTTATCTAGAAAATTTAGCTAGAATGCGTAAACAAGATATTATTTTTACTATATTAAAACAACATTCCAAAAGTGGCGAAGATATTTTTGGTGATGGAGTATTAGAAATATTACAAGATGGATTTGGATTTTTACGTTCTTCTGATAGTTCTTATTTAGCAGGACCTGATGATATTTACGTTTCTCCAAGCCAAATTAGACGTTTTAATTTACGTACAGGGGATACTATTTCTGGAAAAATACGTCCCCCTAAAGAAGGAGAAAGATATTTTGCATTATTAAAAGTAAATCAAGTAAATTTTGATAAACCAGAAAATGCTAGAAATAAAATTCTTTTTGAAAATTTGACACCATTACATGCAAATTCTAGATTAAGTATGGAAAGAGGTAATGGTTCTACAGAAGATTTAACAGCTCGTGTTCTAGATTTAGCATCACCAATAGGGAGAGGACAAAGAGGTTTAATAGTAGCTCCTCCTAAAGCAGGAAAAACTATGTTATTACAAAATATAGCCCAAAGTATAGCATATAATCATCCTGATTGCGTTTTAATAGTTTTACTTATTGATGAACGTCCAGAAGAAGTTACTGAAATGCAAAGATTAGTCAAAGGTGAAGTAATAGCTTCAACTTTTGATGAACCTCCATCAAGACATGTTCAAGTATCTGAAATGGTTATTGAAAAAGCTAAACGATTAGTAGAACACAAAAAAGATGTAATTATTTTATTAGATTCTATGACACGTTTAGCTAGAGCATATAATACGATTGCCCCTGCATCTGGAAAAGTTTTAACTGGAGGTGTTGATGCTAATGCATTACATCGTCCTAAACGTTTTTTTGGAGCAGCAAGAAATGTTGAAGAAGGAGGTAGTTTAACAATTATAGCAACAGCATTAATTG
The DNA here is from genome assembly GCF_012568245.1 of Enterobacteriaceae endosymbiont of Donacia thalassina. Taxonomy (NCBI): domain Bacteria; kingdom Pseudomonadati; phylum Pseudomonadota; class Gammaproteobacteria; order Enterobacterales; family Enterobacteriaceae; species Enterobacteriaceae endosymbiont of Donacia thalassina. The sequence continues at coordinate 257,394 of NZ_CP046188.1, read as the reverse complement.
AAACAGGATCAAAAATGGATGATGTTATTTATGAAGAATTTAAAGGTACTGGTAATATGGAATTACATTTATCACGTAAAATAGCAGAAAAAAGAGTATTTCCTGCTATAGATTATAATAGATCTGGAACAAGAAAAGAAGAATTATTAAGTTCTCAAGAAGAACTTCAAAGAATGTGGATTTTAAGAAAAATAATACATCCTATGAATGAAATAGATGCAATGGAATTTTTAATAAATAAATTATCAATGACAAAAACTAATAATGATTTTTTTGATATGATGAAAAGATCTTAATATCATTATATTTATATTTTTTATCAAAAATTATATTAAATAAAATTTAAATTATTTAATACATGTTATTATTTATAAATATAAAGAAAATTAATAATTTTTTATAAAAAAAACTAGACATTAAAGAAATGAATTTGTATTATTATTAATATAATACACCCGTAGCTCAGTAGGATAGAGTACTGTTTTCCGAAAACAGAGGTCTCAGGTTCAATTCCTGTCGGGTGTAAATATAAATGAATATTTATTATAAAATTATTTTAATTTATAATTAATTTAATGGTGGTTATAGCTCAGTTGGTAGAGCACTGGATTGTGATTCCAGTTGTCATGGGTTCAATTCCCATTAACCACCCATATAAAAAGATAAATAATAAAAATTATATACGGCGAGTAGCGCAGTTTGGTAGCGCAACTGGTTTGGGACCAGTGGGTCGGAGGTTCAAATCCTCTCTCGCCGATATATAATATTTTAATTAAATATTGATATTATTTCTTATAATATATTTTTTAATATCATTAATAGTAACTAATACCATTTTATTTTTTTTCGCAAAAGATATTGTATCTAATATTTTTGCCATTGATCCGTCCTTATTAGTTAATTCACATAATACGCCAGTAGGTTTCATTTTTGCAATTTTTAATAAGTCTATTGTTGCTTCAGTATGACCCTCTCTTTTAAAAATTCCTCCATTTACAGCTCTTAATGGAAAAATATGTCCTGGTTTATTTAAATCTTCAGGTATAGCATTATTTGCAATAGCTGTTTTAATAGTTGTAAATCTATCTTGTGCTGATACTCCAGTTGATATACCTTGAGCTGCTTCAATTGTAACTGTAAAACCTGTTTTATAAATACTGGTATTTTTTTTTACCATCATAGGTAATTTTAATTTTTTACGTAAATATTCTGTAATACATAAACAAACAATACCACTACCATATCTAATAGAAAAAGCTATATCAGATATAGAAATTTTTTCCGCTGAAAATACTATATCACTTTCATTTTCTCTTTTTTTATCATCTAAAATTAAAATTCCATATCCTTTTTGTAAAGAAAAAATAGCATTTTTTATACGTTTTTCATAAGTTCCAAATTCTGTATCAAGTATATTCATAAAATAATATTTATATTGTCAATTTAAAAATATTATATATTAATATTTTAGGATCTTTTTTAAAAAATATAAGATTTAATTTATGAATTAAAAAAAAATAAATTTTAAAAAATAAACACCAATACTATACTAATATAGTACGATAACTTATTATATCTATAATACAGATAAATAATAAATGTTAAGGGAAAGGAGTAATAAATTGAAAATTTATTTAGTTGGTGGGGCTATAAGAGATAATCTCTTAAATATAAAGGTAACTGATAAAGATTGGGTTGTTGTAGGATCAAATATAAATTCAATGTTAAAACTAGGTTTTAATTTAGTTGGAAAAGATTTTCCTGTTTTTTTACATCCAAAAACTCATGAAGAATATTCATTAGCTAGAACAGAATATAAATCTGGTCATGGATATAAAGGTTTTAAATATTGCGCATCTTCTACAATCTCTCTTAAAGAGGATTTATTACGTAGAGATCTCACTATTAATGCTATTGCACAAGATAAATTAGGTAATTTTTATGATCCATATAATGGTATAAAAGATATTAAAAATCGTTTATTAAAACATGTTTCATCATCATTTAAAGATGATCCTTTAAGAGTTTTACGTGTAGCTAGATTTGCTGCAAAATTAAAATATTTAAATTTTCGTATACATGAAAATACATTAGAATTAATGAAAATTATGAGTGATTCTGGAGAATTATCTTATTTAAAACCAGAAAGAATTTGGAAAGAAACATATAATGCTCTTCAATCAACAAATCCTCAAGTATTTTTTCAAGTTTTAAAAAAATGTAATGCTTTATCTATTATTTTTCCGGAAATAAATAAATTATATGGTATACCAGCTCCATCTAAATGGCATCCAGAAATAGATACAGGTATACATACTATGCTTACATTAAAAATAATATCTAAATTAACAAAAAATGTACCAACAAGATTTGCAGCATTATGTCATGATATAGGTAAAGGATTAACTCCACAAAAATTATGGCCAAGGCACCCAGGACATGGAAATGCAGGTATACCTTTAATAAAAGGTTTATGTAATAAATTAAAAATTCCAAATAATATTAAACACTTATCTATAATAGCTGCTAGTATACATGATATTATTCATGATATATATAATCAAAAACCAAAAGATATATTAAATATATATAATATTATTGATGCTTGGAGAAAACCAGAGAGAGTAAAACAAATAGCTTTAATTAGTGAAGCTGATGCAAGAGGTAGATTAACATTAGAATATATAAAATATAAACAAGGAAAATATTTTATTAATATGTATAAATATATTTCTAAATTAAATATAAAAAGTATTATTAATAATAGTAATTTAAAGGGAGATTTTATATCTAAAAAAATTCAAGATGAAAGATTAAAATTAATAAAATATTTTTTAAAATTAAAAAACTAAAATATTAATTTATAAAAAAAAACATTAACTAGAAAAAATTAGTATTATTATTAAAAATAAACGATATAAAACAAACCATTTTAAAGAAATATTATTTATAATATAAATAAATTTTTTAATAATTATTAAACTAATAATAAATGAAATTAAAAAACCAATAAGAAATATTTTCATGTTATAAATATTTATTATTGAATGATGTTTATATAATTCTAATAAATTAGCTCCAATAATAATTGGTATAGATATAATAAAACAAAATTTAGTTGCAATAGTACGTTTCATTCCTATCAATAAACTAATAGATAATGTTGATCCTAATCTTGAAACTCCTGGTAATAAAGCTAAACATTGGAAACAACCAATAAAAAAATAATTTATATATGATAAAGAATTAATATTATTAATAATATATTTTTTTGGTTTAAATATTTCCGAAAAATATAATAATATTCCACCAATAAATAATCCATAAATAGTATGATGAATATCATTAATTATTTTAATTTTTTTGTAAAAAAATAATCCAATAAATATTAATGGAGTTGCAGATATGAATATAGATAATAAATTGATTTTTTTTTGTAAAAAAAAATTATATTTCATTGTATTAAATATAATTTTTATGATTTTTTTCCAAAAAAATATGATTATTGCTAATGTAGATCCTAATTGAATAATTATTTCAAAAAATTGAAAATTATCATTTTTTATGATATTAAATATTTTAGAAAAAATAATAATATGTGCACTTGAAGAAATAGGTAAAAATTCAGTTAAACCTTGTATTATACTTAATATTATAGAAGAAAAATAATTTAGTAACATTATTAAATATCTCAATTAATAAAAAATTATTTTAATTAAAATAATTTTTTTTATTAAATAATTTTTTCAGTTAAAATTTTAATATTTTTATTAATATAAATTAAATTTTATCTTCTAAAGATAATTTAGAATTTATATGAATATTATTTAATATATATTTTTTTTTTTTTGATAAAAATTTTTTTGATCCAAGATAAGCAATCATAGCTGCATTATCAGTACATAATTTTTTATTACTATAAAATAATTTAATATTTTTTTTTTTTAAATTCTTATATAAGAATAATCTTAAATTGTTATTAGAGCTAACTCCACCTGCAATTACTAATTGATTAATATTATATTTTTTTAAAGCCCATAAACTTTTAATATAAAGAGTTTCTATTATTGCCTCTTCTAATGCACATGCAATATCTGCTTTAATTTTAAAATTTTTTAAATTTTGTGTTTTTATAAAATTTATTACAAAAGTTTTTAATCCAGAAAAACTGAAATTAAAATTATTTTTTTTTAATATCATAGGTCTTGGAAAAAAAAATTTTTTTGGAGTACCATATTTTGATAATTTAAATAAATTTTTACCACCTGGATATTCTAATCCTAATAATTTAGATACTTTATCTAAAGTTTCACCTACAGCATCATCTATATTTGTTCCTAATATTTTATATTTTCCAAATTTATATGTATAAATTAATTGAGTATGTCCACCAGAAATTAATAATCCTATAAAGGGAAAAACTGGTTTTTTTTTTTGTAACATAACTGAAAATAAGTGTCCTTCCATATGATTTACTGGAATAATAGGAATATTCAAAGAAAACGCTAAAGTATGTGAAATAATTGCTCCTATTATTAAAGAATTTATTTGTCCTGGTCCTGCTGTATAAGCTATTGCATCAATATCTTTTAAATTTTTTTTTATTTTTAATAAAGATTTTTTAATTAAAGGAATAATTTTGTTTAAATGATTTCTTGCTGCTAATTCAGGTACAACACCTCCATATTTAGAATGAATTTTTTGTGTATAAATATTATTACACAATATTCCTATATTTTCATCATAAAAAGCTACTGATGTATCATCACATGATGTTTCTATCCCCATAAAAAGCATATTTAACCTTTATATTAAAACTTTTGTTTGAGTAATTTAAAAAAATTATTTATATATTTTTTATTATATACTATAGTATATAATTATAAAATTTAAATAATTTTGAATATGGATATATGTATATGCCAATTATAAAAGTACGTGAAAATGAACCATTTGACTTAGCTTTAAGACGTTTTAAACGTTCATGTGAAAAAGCAGGAATTTTAGCAGAAGTAAGACGTAGAGAATTTTATGAAAAACCAACAACAAAAAGAAAAAGAGCTAAAGCATCTGCAATAAAAAGACATGCCAAAAAAATATTTAGAGAAAATTCTAAAAGAATTCGTTTATATTAAAAAATTATTATTAGTAAATAATGAATTATGAAAAATCATTTTTATGATTAAATATGTATCTCGTTCATTTATTAATCATTTATTAGACCAAATTGATATTGTAAATTTAATTAAAAATAAAATAAAATTAAAGAAAAGAGGAAAAAATTTTTTTGGAATTTGTCCTTTTCATTTAGAAAAAAATCCTTCATTTGCAGTTAGTTCTGTAAAACAATTATATCATTGTTTCGGATGTGGTGCACATGGAAATATTATTGATTTTGTTATGAAATATGATAATTTATCTTTTCTTGAAAGTATAGAATCAATAGCAAATATATTTAGTATACCTATTACATATAATAATAGTGTAAATAAAAAATTTCAAAAAAATAATATTTATTATAAATTTATTTTTAATTTAAGTATTTTTTATAAAAATTCTCTATTAGATCCTTTAGGCAAAGGTAGAGAAGCTTACAAATATTTATTAAATAGAGGTTTTAACATATATATTATAGAATATTTTTCTATTGGGTTTTCTCCTTTATATTGGCATAAAAAATTTTTAAATAATAAAAATATTATAAAAATTTTATATAAAAAATTAGGTATTTTAAAAAAAAATAAAATCAATAATAATTTTTATGATATTTTTTATAATCGAATTATATTTCCAATTAAAAATATAAAAGGTTTTATTATTGGATTTGGAGGAAGAGTTTTTGAAAATAAAAATCCTAAATATTTAAATTCTTCAGAAAATATTATTTTTCATAAAAGTAATGAATTATATGGATTATACGAAACAAAAAAAGAAAATAATATTATAAAAAAAATACTAATAGTAGAAGGATATATTGATGTTATTAGTTTATTTCAATTTAATATAAAATATGCAGTAGCCATATTAGGAACAGCTATTACTGATATACATATAAAAAAATTATTTAATATAACAAATAAAATTGTTTATTGTTATGATGGAGATCAAGCAGGTATAAAAGCTCAGTGGAAATCTTTAAAAATTAGTTTACCTCATTTAGTTAATGGTAAAGAAATAAAATTTATGATTTTACCTAATGGTGAAGATCCTGATAGTTTAATTAGAAAAGAAGGAAGAATTCTTTTTAAAAAAAGAATTAATAATACTTTATCATTTTCCAAATTTTTTTTTAAACAATTATTTTTAAAAAATTTATTTTCCTCTTGTGAGGAAAAAACACGTTTTATTTACAAAGCTTTATCATTTATTAAGTTAATTCCGGATTATTTTCTTCAAATAAATTTAATTAAAACATTGGGAGAAAAAGTAGGTATTATTAATCTTGTAGATATATATAATTCATTAAAATTTCAAAAAAAAATAGTTAAAAATAATAATTTTAAAAAAACTACTATTCGTAGACTATTAAGTTTATTAGTACAAAATCCCGAATTAATAAAACTTGTTCCACAATTAAAAATTTTTAAAAGTTCAAATATAAATGGTTTATTTTTTTTTATTAAATTTGTTAATTTTTATAAAAATAAAAATATAACAACAGTTAAAATATTAGAACAATATAGAGGAACAAAATTAAAAAAAATTCTTGAAATTTTAGTAACATGGAACCATATGATTCCTGATAATAAAATAAAAAAATTCTTTATAAATTTAATAAAAAAATTAAAAATAAATATTTTAGAAGATAGAATAGAATATTTAATATCTTTAGAAAGAAAGATAGGATTAGATTATAAAAAAAAACAAGAATTATGGTCTTTAAATAAAATATTAATTAAAAAAAAATAATTTGAAAAATTTAATAAAATATATTTAAAATATTTTTAATAACATATATAAAATTTTATTTATTAAATAAATAATTTGTTTTAAATTTTATTTCATTTAATTTTATTTAAATATTAATAAATAAAAGTATGGAACTATTTATGGATCATAACTCAAAATCACAGCTTAAATTTCTTGTAACGCGTGGAAAAGAAAAGGGTTATTTAACTTATTCAGAAATTAATGATCATTTACCTGATAATATTGTTAGTTCAAATCAAATTAAAAATATTATTCAAATGATAAATGATATGGGTATACAAGTAATGGAAGAAGCTCCTGATAATGATGATTTAATATTAAATAATAATACAAATAATTTAACAGAAGCAGAAGATGCCGTACAAGTATTATCTAATGTAGAATCAGAAATGGGGAGAACAACAGATCCAGTACGTATATATATGCGAGAAATGGGTACTGTAGAACTTTTAACACGAGAAGGAGAAATTAATATAGCTAAACGTATAGAAGAAGGTATTAATCAAGTACAATCTTCTATAGCAGAATATCCTGTTTTTATAAAATATTTATTAAAAAAATATGATAAAGTTAAATCTGGTGATATACGTTTATCAGATTTAATCCATGGTTTTATTGATTCTAATATTAAAGAAGAAATTATATCTTCTAATAATCAAGAATTATTAAATAATATTCAAACAGAAAGTAACGAAAATATTATAGATAATAATTTAGCTGAAGAAAAATTTTTAGAATTACAAAAACAATATTATATAACATTAATTTTTATAAAAAAAAAGGGTAGAAATCATAATAAATCATTAATTGAATTAAAAAATCTTGCAGAAATTTTTAAACAATTTCGTTTAGTATCTAAAGAATTTAATTATTTGGTATCTAAAATGCGTTCTATAATGTTCCGTATACGCATTGAAGAATATAATATTATGAAAATATGCTTAAAAAAATATAATATATCAAAAAAAAAATTTATGTGCATATTTTATAATAATGAAATAAAAAAAGATCTTTTTTTCAAAAAATTAAAAAAATTAAAATTAAAAAATAAATTTCATTTACATGAAAAAAATATTTTTTTAAATAAAATAAATAGAAGTATTCTAAAATTAATTAATATTGAAAAAGAAACAGGATTAACAATTAGAAAAATTAGAAATATTAATAAAAAAATATCTATAGGTGAATTAAAAACACAAAGAGCAAAAAAAGAAATGATTGAAGCTAATTTAAGATTAGTTATTTCTATTGCTAAAAAATATACAAATAGAGGATTACAATTTCTTGATTTAATTCAAGAAGGAAATATAGGTTTAATGAAAGCAGTAGATAAATTTGAATATAGAAGAGGTTATAAATTTTCTACATATGCCACATGGTGGATAAGGCAAGCTATTACTAGATCTATTGCTGATCAAGCTAGAACAATAAGAATTCCTGTTCATATGATCGAAACTATAAATAAACTTAATAGAGTTTCTAGAAAAATTTTGCAAGAATTAGGTAGAGAACCTACACCAGAAGAATTATCTGAATATATGCTGATACCTGAAGATAAAATTAGAAAGGTACTAAAAATAGCTAAAGAACCAATTTCTATGGAAACACCTATAGGTGATGATGATGAATCACATTTAAGTGATTTTATTGAAGATAATACTCTAGAATTACCATTAGATTCAGCAACTTCTGAAAGTTTAAGAGTAGCAACATACAATATTTTATCTAGTTTAACACCAAGAGAAGCTAAAGTATTAAGAATGAGATTTGGTATTGATATGAATTCTGATCATACTTTAGAAGAAGTAGGAAAACAATTTGATGTAACTAGAGAGAGGATTAGACAGATAGAAGCAAAAGCATTAAGAAAATTAAGACATCCTAGTCGTTCAGAAATATTAAAAAGTTTTTTAGATAATTAATAATATTAATAATAATTTTAATATAGTTAAGTAATTATAAATTTATAATTACTTAACTATATCAGATATTTATAAAGGTATTTTTTCTTCTTTTCTTAAAGTTAATACTTTATAACCTAAATTAGTAATAAGTACAGTATGCTCATATTGAGCTGAATTAGTTTTATCTTTAGTTTTTACAGTCCAATTATCATTGGATAAATACACTTCATGATGTCCTATATTTATCATGGGTTCAATAGTAAATACCATTCCTGGTTTTAATATAATACCATAATCATATGATTTATAGTGTAAAATTTGAGGATCTTCATGAAAATTTTTACCTATGCCATGTCCACAATAATTTCTTACTACAGAAAAATTTTTTTTTTCTACATATTTTTGTATTATTTTTCCAATTTTATATAATCTAAGCCCAGGTTTTAAAATACTGATTGCTTTATATAAACTTTTTTGAGCAGTTAAACATAATAATTGTGATTTTTTAGAAATTTTATTTCCCACAAAAAACATTTTTGATGTATCACCAAAATAATTATTATATAAAATAGTTACATCTATATTAATAATATCTCCTTGTTTTAATATATCATTCTTATTTGAAATTCCATGACATACTATATCATTTTTAGAAATACATATAGATTTTGGAAAACCATTATATCCTAAAGTAGCAGGTTTTGCTTTTTGAATTTTTGTAATATAATTATGACATATATTATTAATTTCTTCCGTACTAATTCCAGGTAATATATAACTTTCAATCATTTCTAATACTTCTGCTGCTAGTTGACAAGATTTATAAATTTTTTTTATTTCTTCAGAATTTTTAATTGATATTTTCATTATTTTATTTCTATAAATTTATTAATTTTATAATATTAAATGTTATATTATAATGATTAAATTTAAATGATATCTAAAATAATAAATATTATTAATTATTTTTGTATAGATAAAAATTATATAATGTTATTTTAGTAATATAAAAAATAAGGATAAAAATAATGTGTATATCTATTAATAAAATGTTTAAAGTAGGAGCTCATTTTGGTCATCAAACTCGTTATTGGAATCCCAAAATGAAAAAATTTATTTTTAAATATAAAAATAAAATACATATTATTAATCTAGATAAAACTATTATAATGTTTAATAATGCATTAAAAGAATTAAAAAAGATAAGTTCTCGTAGAGGTAAAATTTTATTTATTGGTACTAAAAAAGCAGCATCTCTTCTTATAAAAGAAACTGCAATTAACTGTAATCAATTTTTTGTTAATCATCGTTGGTTAGGAGGTATGTTAACTAATTGGAAAACTGTAAAACAGTCTATAAAAAAATTAAAGGAATTAGAATTACAAAAAAAAAATGGAATATTTAAACAATTAATAAAAAAAGAAGCATTAACACGTAATAGAGAATTATTTAATTTAGAAAAAAGTTTAGGAGGTATTAAAAATATGGGAGGTTTACCTGATGCTATATTTGTTATTGATGCAAATTATGAAAAAATTGCTATAAAAGAAGCCAAAAAATTAAATATTCCTATTTTTGCTATTGTAGATACTAATTCAAATCCCGAAGGGATTAATTTTGTTATACCTGCTAATGATGATGCTATTCGTGCCATAAAATTATATTTATATTATGTAACTAAAGTTATTATAAATAATAATTTACATTTTCATAAGAAAAAAATTTAAAAAATTAATTAGGAGATAATATTGAAAATTAACATTAATAAAATTAAAGAATTAAGAAATATTACAAATATTAGTATTTTACAATGTAAAAAAGCATTAATAGCTGCAAAAGGAAATATTAATCAAGCTATAGATTATATAAGAAAATATGAAAATATAGAATCTATTAAAAAATCTAAAAATAAAACTAAAGAAGGTTTAATTTTTAGTTATATTACTAAAGATTTTGGAATATTATTAGAAATAAATTGTCAAACAGATTTTGTTGCAAAATCACAACAAATCAGAAATTTTGGAAAAAATATTTTAAAATATATATTTAAACATAATCAAACAGATATTTCTTTAATAAAAGAAATATTTAATCAAGAAAGAATAAAATTAATTGGAATTTTAAAAGAAAATATATGTATTAATCGTTTAGGTTTTCTTAAAGGAAAATTTATAGGTAAATATATACATCATAGCAAACGTATTGGAGTAATAATTAAATGTGATAGAGATAATGATTTATTGATGAAACAAATTTCTATGCATATAGCAATGTTAAAACCTGATTATATTCATGAAAAAAATATTCCTATAGATATTATAAATCATGAATATCAATTACAAAAAAATATTGCAATGAAAAAAAATAATAAATCTAAAATAATTATAAAAAAAATTATAGAAGGACGTGTAAAAAAATTTATAAATAATATCACTTTATATAATCAAAAATTTTTATTAGATAATAATAAAACAGTGTTACATTTTTTAAATGAAAATAAAATAAAAGTTTTAGAATTTATATATTTAGAATTAGGTACAAATATAATTAAAAATTAATTATTTTATTGATATAATTTAATAAAATATATTTTATATAAAAAATATAATAAATACTATATGAATATTAAAAAAAAAATAATTTATAATCGTATTATATTAAAAATAAGTGGCGAATTTTTACAAGGTAAAAATCTATCTGGTATAGATAATAAATTATTAGATTATATTATACAAGAAATTAAAAGTATTTTACCTTTAGGTATTGAAATAGCTGTAGTTATAGGAGGTGGAAATTTATTTAGAGGAAAATATTGTAATGGAAATAATAATTTAAAAAGAGTTTTAGGGGATCAAATTGGTATGTTATCAACCATAATTAATGGTTTATTATTATATCAATCAATTAAAAATAAATTAATTAATGTATATTTAATGTCATCTTTTCCTATTCAAGGTATATGTACAGGATATAATGCATTTAAAGCAATTGATTTAATTAAAAACAATATAATTATATTAACAGGTGGAATTGGTAATCCTTTATTTACTACAGATACAGCAGCATGTTTAAGAGGTATTGAATTAGAAGCTAATGCTATATTTAAAGCAACAAATGTTAATGGAGTATATTCTAAAGATCCTATAAATTATTCTGATGCTAAATTTTTTAATAAGATAGATTATGATTACGTAATAAAAAAAAAAATTAAAATTATGGATAATACAGCTTTTATTTTAGCACGTGATTATAATATGCCTATACATATTTTTAATATTCAAAAACCAGGATCACTTTACAGAATTTTAACAGGAACAATTGAAGGAACAATAATTAAAAACAAATAAAATAATATACTTTAAATAAAGGATATGAATATGTATAATGATATTATAAATGAAAATAAAAATAGTATGAAGAAATGTTTAGATATATTTATAAAAAAAATTAATATTATTTCATATAATAGATTATCTCCTTATTTATTAAATAATATTTTTTTAAAATTAAATAATAAATTAGTATCAATTAACCATATATCATCTATAGTTGTAGAAAATTCTTCTACCCTTAAAATAACTCCATTTGATTATACAATATTAAAAAATATAGAAAAAAGTATTGTACTTTCAAAATTAGATGTAACAACTAAAATAATTGATCATAACATTTATGTAAATATTCCTCCTATTACAGAATCTAGAAAAATAAAAATTTTTAAAAATATAAAAACAGAAGCAGAATTAAATAAAATTAATATTCGTAATATACGTAGAAAAACAAATAATAAAATTAAAATTTTTTTAAAAAAAAAATATATTGATGAAAATCAAGAACAAAGATTATATAATCTTATTCAAAAACAAACTATATTATATATAAATAACATAAAAGAATTTTTAAAAAAAAAAGAAAAGGAATTATTATATTAATAATTAAAATTTAAAGAAAATTTTTAAATTTTTATTTATTAATTATTAAATAAAAATTTAAATTTTAAAAAAATGAAAATCAATAGAATTAGTAAAAAAAAAAATCTTACTTCTTATCCAAATCATATTGCTATTATTATGGATGGTAATAGAAGATGGGCTAAAAAAAATAAAAAATTAAAATTTTTAGGTCATAGAGAAGGAGCAAAAACTGTAAAAAAAATAATTGGTTTATCATTAAAATATAATATTAAAGTATTAACTTTATATGCTTTTAGTAGTGAAAATTGGAAAAGATCTAATAATGAAGTAAAATTTTTAATGGATTTATTTAAAGAAATTTTAAATACTGAAACTATAAATTTAAAAAATAAAAAAATACGTTTAAAAATTATTGGTAATACAAAAAAATTTAATTTTTCCTTACAAAAGGCTATTATTAAAGCAGAAAATTTAACAAAAAATAATAATAAATTATTATTAAATATAGCTGCTAATTATGGTGGTCGTTGGGATATCGTAAATAGTGTAAAAAAAGTTGCTTTAAAAGTTTATCAAGGTTTATTAAATCCTAAAGATATTAATGAAAGTATAATAAATAATTATATTTGTCTTAATGACATTTTCCCTATAGATTTAGTTATTAGAACTGGAGGTGAATATCGTATAAGTAATTTTTTAATTTGGCAAATTGCATATTCAGAATTATATTTTACTAAAAAATTATGGCCTGATTTTAATAAAAAAGATTTTAAAAAAGCGTTAAATATTTTTATAAAAAGAACTCGTCGTTTTGGAGGAGATTAAATATAATTTTAATTATAAATTATTTTAAATTTTTTTCTAAAAAATTTTATTATTATTTGTATTAATTAATACTAATTTTAGGAGTAAAATTTTGATTAATATTTTATATGATATCATAATATTTATTATAACTATAAGTAGTTTAGTTATAATTCATGAATACGGACATTTTTATATAGCACGATTATTTAATATTTATGTAGAATGTTTTTCTTTAGGTTTTGGTAAAAAAATTTTTCAATATCGTGATAAATATGGAACAAATTATATACTAAGATTAGTACCATTTGGTGGTTATGTAAAAATACCTGATGTAATTACAAAAAATAATATAAAATATATAAAAAAGTTTAAATTATTATTTCTTAATCAGATAAATTTTTTTAAACAATTATTAATTATTTTAGGTGGTCCACTTGCAAATATTATTTTTGCAATATTTATTTATTGGATAATTTTTTTTATAGGTTTACCTATAAAAAGAAATATTATTAATGAAATTAATTATGTTTCAATTGCTAATTTAATTAGATTAAAACCTAACTTAGAAATTAAAAAAATTAATAATATTAATAGTAATAATTGGATTTTTTTAAATTTAGAATTAATTAAACATAGTAATATAAATCATCAAATAAATTTAGAAAATAATAAAACAAATTCTAATTTAATTATGAATAAAAAAATAAATATTGATAATAATTTTATTAAATTTTCAAAAGAAAAAAATTTAATATTAATGTTAGGTATTATACCTAAAGGATTAAAAATTAATCCTATTATTACTTATATATTACCTGGATCACCAGCAGAAAAATCAAAATTATGTATTGGTGATAAAATTATTAGTATTGAAGGAAAAAAATTTATTGATTGGTATAACTTTCAAAAAATCATTTATAATAATAAAAATAAAATTATTCATATGAATATAAAAAGAAAACAAAAAAATATAAATATTAGTATTTTAAATACTTTTAATAAATTTAAAAAAAATAATTTTTTAGGTTTTTTACCTCAAATTAAAAATATTAAAGATACTTCAATATGTATATATAAGTTAAATTTTATTAAATCATTAGAAAAAGCTATTAAAGAAACTCTAAAATCAATAAAATTAATTTTAAATTCATTTATTTACTTATTTCATAATAAAAAAAATATTTATAAATTAAATGGTCCTCTTTCGATAGGACATATTGCGAGTATTTTAATTCGTAAAAATTTTATTTATTATTTTATGTTTTTAGCTTTAATAAATATTAATTTAAGTTTAATTAATTTATTTCCTATTCCAATTTTAGATGGTGGACAATTATTATTTTTAATTTACGAAAAAATTATTGGTACAAAATTATCATATCATTTTAAACAATTAATATATATTATTAGTATAATTATTTTAATCATAATGATGGGGTTTACATTAATAAATGATTTTAAACAGTTTTAAAAAAAAATATTTTTTAAAAAATATTAAGTATTATAAATATATTCTTGTTTTTTTATTAATTTTTAATACACATCATATGTGTTGTGCTGCTATTTTAAAAAAAAAAAAATATTGTATTAAAAATATAATATTTTTTGGTCTTAATAAAATAAAAATTAAAGATATTAAAATATATTCATATATAAATACAAAAAATTGTATTTCTTTAAAAGAAATATCTAATTTAATGCACTTATTATTTATTACTAATATGGTTAATAATATTAATGTTTTTCAAAATAAAAATTTTATTTTTATAAAAGTTATGGAAAAACCTATTATTAATAATATAATTATTAAAGGTAATAAAATTATTGATAATAATTTTATTAATTTTTTATTAAATCAATTGCAAATAAAAAAAGGTAAAATATTAAATAATAATGTATTATTTTTTTTTAGAAAAAATATAGAATTATTATTTTTAAAATATTCTATGTTATCTTCATATATTACAATAAAAATTAAAAAAAATATAAATAATAAAATTGATATTTTAATAATTTTTAAAGAAGATAATTTTACAAAAATAAATAAAATTGATATTATCGGTAATAATTTTTATACAACCAAATTTTTATTAAATTATTTGAAAATAAATAATAATTTTTTATTTATTTTTTCAAAAAAAAAAAAATATAAAATTAATTTTATTATTAAAATTTTAAATAAATTAAAAAATTTTTATATAAATAATGGATATGTAAAATTTCAAATTAAAAATATTATACAAAATTTATCATATGATAAAAAAAATATTTATTTAATAATAAAAATTAAAGAAAACAAAAAATTTTTTTATAATAAAATTATAATCGATATTGATAAAAAAAAATATTTTCAATATATTAAAAATATAATTAATATTATACCCGGAAAAATTTATCAAAATTCTAAAATAATAGAATTAAAATATAAAATAAAAAATTTTTTAGGAAAAAATGGATTCTTAACACCTCAAATTTTAATAAAAAATATTTTAGATGAAAAAAATAATAAAATAGATATAATTTTTAAAATTAAAACTAATCATAAATATTATGTAAGAAAAATTAATTTTTTAGGAAATCATTTTACCCAAGATTATATTTTACGAAATGAATTATTACAAATTGAAGGTAATCCAATTAATATTGAATTAATAAAAAAAACTCAAGAAAGATTATATTCTTTAGGATATTTCAATAAAGTAGAAATTTTTTTACATAAAAATAATGATTTAAATAATACAGTAGATATAATATATCAGGTAGATGAAAAAAATGAAGGATCTTTAAAATCAGGATTAGGAATGATTAAAGGAGGTTTATTAGGATTTAATACTATTTTAAAACAAAATAATTTTATCGGTACTGGTTATGATATAGATATTAATTTTAATAAAGATTTTTATCATTCTTATCTAGAATTTTTTATAATGAAAAATCATATCTTTTTTAAAAAAATTAATGCTGGTATAAAAATATTTCTAAATACAATTAACGAAGATGATAATTTTTTTTATAATTATATAAATAAGAATAAAGGTTTTTTTGGAATTTTAAAATTTCCTATAAATGATAATTCAATATTAACTAATAGTATTGGATTTATACAAAATAATATTAGTAATATTGAACCACAATTATCTTTATGGAATTATCTTAGATATATAGGATATAAAATATATAATAAATTACATAATAATTATGTATTAGATGAATTTATAATTAATTATACTTTTTTATATAGTAATTTAAAAAATTTTAATATACCATCAGATGGTATATTAAGTTCTATTAATACATATTTTTCTATTCCTTGGTATAGTAAAAATCGTAATTATAAAATTAATTTTAATTATTCAAGATATATTCCTTTACAATTTAAAATATTTAAAAATTTATTTAAAAATAATCCTTTAATATTTTTATTTAAAAGTAATTTTGGTTATGGAAATGGATTTTTAGGAGGTAAATATCCTTTTTATAAAAATTTTTATTTAGGAGGTTCTAATACAATTAGAGGTTTTCAAACCAATAGTATTGGTCCTAAAGGAGTATATTTTTCTTCAAAAAAATACCATTGTAATAATGGAAAAACTATTTGTTTATCCAATAATGCAATTGGAGGTAATGTTTTATTTAATATAAATAATGAATTAATAATGCCTATTTCATTTTTAGATAGTAAATATATAAATCAAATAAGATCTTCTATTTTTTTAGATATTGGTAATTTAATAGATACTTCATGGAAAAATAATTATTTATTTAAATTGTATAAAATTCCAAATTTTAATATTTTTTCACAAATTAGATCTTCAATAGGTTTATCATTTCAATTTCATACTCCATTTGGAGATATAACTATATCTTTTGCATATCCATTTCAAACATATCAAACAGATAAAATTCAATTTTTTCAATTTAATTTTTCAAAAAGATGGTAATTTTATTTTAAAAAAAAGGAGTACATTTTTATATGAAATATTTATTAAAAAATATATTGTTAATAATGATTTTTATTATTCCATTTAATAATGCTTATTGTTGTCCTAAAATAGCAATAATAAATATTGCAAAAATTTTTTATACTATACCTCAAAAAAAAAAGATTTCTAAAGAATTAGAAAAAGAATTACATTCAAATTTTCTAAAAATAGAAAAAATGAAAAAATTATTTTTATCTAAAATAAAAAAATTAGAAAATAAAAAATTATCAAAAAATGATAAAGAACAAATAAAAAAAGAAATTATATATGATAAAAAAATTTTATTACAAAAAATATCATATTTTACAAAAAAAAATAATCAAAAACAAGAACAAGCACGTAATAAAATATTAATTTTTATATATAATTTAATTAATATTATTGCAGAAAAAGGTAAATATAATCTTGTATTAGATACTTCTAATATAGCTTATATTAAAAATGTTAAAGATATAACAAATGATATTATTGATTTAGCAAATGAACAAAATAATGTTTTAATTATTTAATAAATAAATTTTAAATAGATTAATTATAGAAAAATTATATAATAAATTTATATTTATTATAAATAATAATTAAAATTATATGTTAAATACTAATGAAATTTTATCTATTTTACCACATAGATATCCCTTTGTTTTAGTAGATCAAATTATAGCATTTAAAAAATTTAAATTTTTAAATGCTATAAAAAATATTTCTCTAAATGAACCTTATTTTAAGGGTCATTTTCCTAAAAATCCAATTTATCCAGGAGTATTATTATTAGAATCTATGATACAAACTACAAATCTTTTATTATATAAAAGTACAAATTATGAAAAATCAAAAAAAAAAATAATATATTATCTCGCTGGTATTGATAAAGCTCGTTTTAAAAATCCAGCTTTTCCTGGAGATCAAATAATAATAGAAAGTATTTTAGAAAAACAAAAAAAATCTTTAATTTTTTTTAATAGTATAGCAAAAATTAATAATAAAATTATTTGTGAGTCAAAAATTATGTGTATAAAAATTTTAAAATCAAAAATATGAATTATCCTAAATTTATTCATTTACATGTACGTAGTGATTATTCTATTAAGGATGGTCTTGCTAAAATTAAACAAATTTTAAAAAAAAGTTTATTATTAGATATGCCAGCAATAGCTATTACTGATTTTAATAATATATTTAGTTTAATAAAATTTTATAAACTTGCTAATAAATTAGGATTAAAAGCTATTATTGGAGTTGATTTAAAAATTAAAAATTTTGAAAATATTAATTCTAATAAATATTCAATGCTAACTATCTTAGCAATGAATAATATTGGTTTACAAAATATTAAATTATTAATTTTTTATGCTTATAAATCTGGTTATAATAATGATTTAGGACCAACCATAACTTATAAATTACTTAAGAAGTACAATGAAGGATTAATTATATTATCTGGAGGATTAGAAGGAGAAATAGGTAAAAATTTTTTAAAAAAAAATTTTTTTTTAGTAAATAAAATAATTAAATTTTTTAAAAATTATTTTTATAATTGTTTTTATTTTGAAATAACTAGAATTAATTGTAATTATGAAGAAAATTATATTAATTATATATTAAATTTATCTAATTATTTTAATATTCCTATAGTTGCTACAAATAATGTACGTTTTTTAAATAAAAAAGATTTTTATCCACATGAAATTAGAGTGGCAATTAATAAGGGATATAATTTAAATAAAAGTTATAAAAAATCTAATTATAGTAAAGAACAATTTTTAAAAAATACAGAAGAAATGTGTTTTTTATTTCGAGATATTCCTGAAGCACTACAGAATAGTGTAGAAATAGCGAAAAGATGTAATGTTTTTTTATCATTTGGTCAATATTTTTTACCTAAATTTTATATAAAAAAAAATATAACACCAGAAAAATATATTATTAAAAAATCTTATATAGGTTTAGAAAAAAAATTAAAAAAATTATATCCAGAATTAAATTTGTTTAAAATAAAAAAAAATATATATAAAAAAAGATTAAATCATGAATTAAATATTATAAATAAAATGGGATTTCCTAGTTATTTTCTTATAGTTATGGAATTTGTTCAGTGGGCAAAAGATCATAATATACCTGTAGGACCAGCAAGAGGTTCTGGGGCAGGTTCATTAGTATCTTATGTTCTAGGTATTACTAATCTAGATCCAATAAAATTTGATTTAATTTTTGAAAGATTTTTAAATACAGAAAGAATATCTTTACCAGATTTTGATATTGATTTTTGTATGGAAAAACGTGACTTAGTAATTAATCATGTAAAAAAAATATATGGGAAAGAATCAGTATTTCAAATTATAACATTTGGAACTATGACGGCAAAATCTGTTATAAGAGATGTAGGTAGAGTTTTAGGTTATCCATACGATTTTATTAATCGTATTTCAAAATTAATTCCTTTTGATTTAGGTATTAATTTAAAAAAAGCATTTATGAATAATAAAAAATTATCTAATTTATATCAATCAGATACTAATATTAGAGAATTGGTACATACTTCTTTAAAATTAGAAGGTACAATAAAAAATGTTGGTAAACATGCTGGAGGTGTTGTTATTTCACCTGAGGATATTATAAAATATACAACCATATATTGTGATTATAATGGAGAAAATATAGTTACACAATTTGATAAAAATGATATAGAAGATATTGGTTTAGTAAAATTTGATTTTTTAGGATTAAGAACCTTAACTGTAATTAATCATGCTTTAAATATGATTAATAAAAAATTAATTAAAAATAATAAAAAATTAGTTAATATTAATAATCTAAAACTAGATGATACTCGAATTTTTTATTTTTTACAAACTGCGCAAACCCTAGGTATATTCCAATTAGAATCGAGAGGTATTAAAGAACTTATTAAACAATTAAAACCAGATAATTTTGAAGATTTAATAGCATTACTAGCACTATTTAGACCAGGACCTTTACAATCAGGTATGGTTGAAAATTTTATTAATAGAAAGCATGGTAAAGAAATTATTTCATATCCTGATAAAAATTGGCAACATGAAAAATTAAAACCAATATTACAGTCTACATATGGAATTATTTTATATCAAGAACAGGTAATGAAAATAGCTCAAGTATTAGCAGGTTATAGTTTAGGAGAGGCAGATATTTTAAGAAGAGTAATAAGTAAAAAACAACATAAAGAAATGGGACGACAAAGAAAACGTTTTTTATATGGTTCAAATAAATTAAAAATTAATAATATTTTATCTATGAAAATTTTTGATTATTTAGAAAAATTTGCTTCTTATGGATTTAATAAATCTCATTCTGCTGGATATGCTTTAATATCTTATCAAACTTTATGGTTAAAATTATATTATCCTGCTGAATTTATGGCAGCTGTTTTAACATCAGAAATGGATAATACAAATAAAACTATTTCTTTAATTAATGAATGTAAGAATTTAAAAATTAATGTTTTACCACCTAATATTAATAATAGTTTATATAAATTTCATGTTGATAAATATAATAATATTATATATGGATTAGGAGCTATTAAAGGTATTGGTGAACAACAAGCTTATAATATACTTAATGCTAGAAAACAAAAAGGTTATTTTAAATCTATATTTGATTTTTTTACTAAAATAAATTTTAAAAAAATAAATAAAAGAATTATGGAAGTTTTAATATTATCTGGATCATTAGATTGCTTTAATTTTAACAGAGGATTATTAATAAATTATTTAGAAAAAATTATAAAAATTATTAATAAATATTTAGAAGAAAAACAAACAGGTCAAATAAATTTTTTTAATGAAAATAATAAAATATTATTAAAAGATAATGAATATATTCATAATGATATAAATTTATTTTGGGCCAAAAAAGATATTCTTATAAAAGAAAAAAATATTTTAGGTTGTTATTTAACAGAACATCCATTAAATGGATATTTAAAAGAAATTTTGTTCTATACAAAAGAAAATAACATAAAAAATATTTTAAGAAATTATAAAAAAAATAGTAAATTACCTATAAGGATAACAATAGGAGGTATTATTAGTAATATACGTACTTTTTATAATAAAAAAAAAGAAAAATATTTATCTTTTAATTTAGATGATAGTTCCAATATTATTGAAGTGCATTTGTCATTAGATATTATAAATAATAAAAATAATATTGTTATATTAAATAATATTATTCTTATAAATGGTATATTATATTTTAACAATTTATTAAAATTATTTATATGTAATGCTAATAGTATTATGAATATTACGATAGCTAGAGATAAATATTTAAATAATATAAATATTATTTTTATAAATAAAAAAATTTTACAAAATATATTATTTTTTAAAAATTTAAAAAAATTTTTGTTTTTAAAAAAAAAAAAAAATAAAAAAAATATACAAATATATTTTTTTTATGAAAATTTAGGTATTAAAAATAGAATTTATTATAATAAATCTTATTTCATTTATAATGATGAAAATGATTTTGATAAGTTTATTTCTTTATTGAATGATAATAATAATATTAAATTAGAATTTAATTAAAATTTATTATTTAAATTTAATTTAAAAAAGTATTTAAATATGTTAATAGAAAAAAAAATACAGATAATGTTATATAAATTTAAAAAAATATTAATAGCATATAGTGGAGGTATAGATTCTACAGTGTTATTATATAATTTATTTAAATTAAGAAAAAAACATCCTCTTTTATTAAGAGCTATACATATTAATCATAATTTAAATTATGAATCAAATAATTGGTTAAAAACTTGTTTTTCACAATGTAAAAAATGGAATATCCCCTTTTTTTATAAAAATATAAATTTTAAAATAAAAAAAAATATAGAACAATATGCTCGTAAAAAAAGATATGAAATATTTCAAAATATTATTTATAAAAATGAAATTTTAGTAACTGCTCATCATTTAGATGATCAATGTGAAAACTTTTTTTTATTTTTAAAGAGAGGAAGTGGACCAAAAGGTTTATCTGGGATATCTAAAATTAAGATTTTTAATAATCTAATATTATTTCGTCCATTAATTGAAATAAATAAAAAAAAAATAATTAATTATGCTATAAAAAAAAAATTAACATGGATAGAAGACCCGAGTAATAAAAATATAAAATATGATCGTAATTTTTTACGTAATATTATTTTACCAAAAATAACTAATAGATGGCCTTTTTTTAAAAAATCAGTTATTAAAGCAATAAAAAATTATAAAGAACAGGAAGAATTATTAACAAATTTAATAAATCCAATATTAAATAAATTAATACAAAAAAATAATAGTTTATTTATTCAACCATTATATAATTATAGTATTATAAAAAGAAATTTTATTATTAGAAAATGGATAGAATATAATAAATATTATTATATGCCTTCTAGAAAAATATTATCCATTATATGGGATGAAATTATTTGTTGTAAAAAAAATAACAACCCTCAAATTAAAGTAGGGGAGTATATTATTCGAAAATATAAAAATTATTTATATTGTATAAAATATTTTCCTGATTTAAAAAATACTATTTTAATTTGGAATAATTTAATAACTCCTTTAATTTTACCTAATAAATTAGGGAAATTAGTAATATTATATATTAATTTTAATTATAAAAAAGAATCGATATATATTAGACAACCTAAATATAATGAAACTATATATGTAAAATTTAATGTTTTAGGTAAATATTATTTTAATAATATTAAAACTAAAAAAAATATTAATAGTATATGGAAAAAATTATCCATTCCTAAATGGAAAAGAGAACAAATTCCATTACTATTTTATAATAAAACACTAATTGCAGAATTAGAAAATAAATTAATTACTAAAGAGGGTAAAGCTACTATATCTGAAAAAGATAATTTTTTTATTTTTTGGAATAAAATATATTAAAACATTTATTTAATTTTATTTTATTAAAAATAAAATCAACAATTAAATTAATAGGAATAATATTTTTGAATCCTGTTTTTCGATATTTATATTCAACATTATTATTAATAATATTATTATTATTAATAATAATTATATGTGGAACTCCTATAAGGTCAATATCAGCAAACATAACTCCAGGTGTTTCATTTCTATTATCAAGAATCACATCTATTCCTAATATTTTAAATTTTTTATAAATTAAAAGTGAATATTTTTCAACTATAGAATATTTATACATATTAATTGGTATAATAGCTACTATAAAAGGCGCTAATAATGAATTTGGCCAATAAATTCCTCTTGTATCATAATTTTGTTCTATTGTTGCTGCTATTAATCTTGATATACCAATACCATAACAACCCATATATATGTTTTTTTTAATTTTATCTTTATCATAAATATATGTATTCATTATTTTTGAATATTTATTACCAATTTGAAAAATATGAGCTATTTCAATACTACGTTTAATTTTAATTAAACTTTTACTATCAGGAGTTAAATCATTATTAGTTACATAACGAATATCTTGAATATTATTAGGAATTGATAAATTTATTTGCCAATTTGTATTAATATAATATTTATCTTTAATATTAGCTCCTATAATGAAATTATACATATTAATTATAGAATAATCTCCAATAATAGGCATTTTTAAATTAAAAGGTCCTAATGAATTTATATTCATTTGAAAAATTTTTTCTATTTCAATTTTTGATAAAACTTTAATTACTTTATTATTAATTTTTTTTATTTTATGTAAATTTAATTCATAATCAGCTCTAATTAATAAAGCAATAAAGGGATTTTTTTTATCTGATGTTCTTAAAATAAATGTTTTAATAATATTCCTTATTGATAAATTACAAATTTTAGCTAATTCTTTATAATTTAAACAATTTTTTAAAGTTAATACTTTTTTTTTAAGAAATTTTTTTTTATTTATATCATATTTTTTATAAATAAAATATTTTCCTAATTCTTGATGAAAAATATATTTTTTATTTTGAGACAAAGCAAGTGAATTTTCGCCATTTTTAGATAAAATATGAAACTCATGAGAAACATCACCTCCAATAACACTATTGTTAGCTTTTACTATCAAATATTTTATATTAATTAAATTAAATATTTTTTTATAAGTTTTTAATACAATATTATAAGTTTCTTTTAAAGAAACTTCATTTATATGAAATGAATAACTATCTTTCATTAAGAATTCTTTAGATCGAATAACTCCTAAACGAGATCTTATTTCATCTCTAAATTTTGTTTGAATTTGATATAAATGAATAGGTAAAGATTTATATGATTTAATTTCATTATTTATTAAATAAGTAATAACTTCTTCATGTGTTGGTCCTAAAATAAAACTATTTTTTTTTCGGTCTAAAATTTTTAATAATTCTTTTCCATAATCATTTATACGTCCACTTTGTTCCCATATATTACATGGATGTAATATAGGTAATAATAATTCTATTGCACCTATATCTTTCATAAAATAACGTATTATTTTTTTAAAATTATTAATTACTCTTAATCCAGTAGGTAACCAAGTATATATTCCAGAAGATAATTTTCTAACCATTCCTGATTTAAGCATTAAAGAATAACTATTTATATTATTATCACATATTTTATTTTTAGATGTAAAAAATAGATATTTAGTTGTTAACATTAAAACTCCTTTTATAAATTAAATATTTTAAAATAATTTATTTATAAAATAAATAATTTAACCAATTTAAAAATAACAAATTACCATGACTTCTCCATTTAACTTGAGGCATTAAATTTTGATTATTTAAAGGATAATAATTATATGGTATTTTAATATTTTTTCCATTTTGTAAATCATTTAAATATTCTTTATTTATTGTTAATGCATCATATTCTGGGTGTCCAGTAATAAATATATATTTATTTTGATTACTTGAGAAAATATATACACCTGCTTTTTCTGAAAAAGAAATAATTTTTAAATCAGTATAATACTGTATAAAACTTAAAGAAAAATTAGAGTATCTAGAATGAGGAACAAAAAAATAATCATCAAATCCTTGAACTAAAAAATTATTTTTTAATAAAATTTTATGTTTAAATATACCTAACAATTTTGAATGATTAATTTTTTTTGGAATATTATATAGTATATTTAAAATTGCTTGTACAGACCAACATATAGATAAAATAGAATTTACATGTTCTTGTGCCCAATGTATAATTTTTACAAATTCTTTCCAATATCTAATATCTGTAAAATTAATTAAACCTAATGGGGCACCTGTAATAATTAATCCATCATAATATTTATTATATATTTGATCTAAATTTAGATAATATTTATTTATATGTTTAATAGATAAATTATTAGATGATTTATTATCTCTTACAGATAATAATGATAAATCTATAAATAAAGAAGAGTTAGATAATAACCTAATTATTTGATTTTCTGTTTCAATTTTTTCAAACATTAAATTCAAAAAAAGTATTTTTAATTTTTTTGTATATTTTTCATATTTTTGAGATTTTGTTAATAACAATATATTTTCTTTTTTTAAAATATTAATAGCAGGTAATTTTTTTGGAACTATTACTGGCATATATCTTTATTCCTTATTTAAATATTTAAATAAATATTTTTTAAATTACTAAATTAATAAATATATATTTTAAAAATCATAAAATATTTAAATAAAAAATGATATATATTTTTTATTTAATAGTAAGTTAATTTATTTTTTTTATGAAGAGTTATATCATGTACTCCTTTTATATTTGGAAAATTATATAATATTTCTTTTTCAATCCAATTTTTAAGTGTATGATTACTCATTGAACATCCTTGACAACCTCCATGAAATTCTAATAATAAAATATTATTATTTGTTATATTTTTTAATATAATAAAACCTCCATGATGGAGTAATTTTGGATTAATCATATTTTTTAAAAAATTATTAATATCTTTTTTTAAATCTTTTATATTTTTATTGTTTTTTATTTTTTTATTATTTAAAACTATAAATTGTAATTTTGTAGATAAGTTATTTTTTATAATATCTATTTTAATATCTTTTAAAAATTTTAAACTATGAAATTCTACAAATATATTTATTTTTTTAAAATTTAGTTTAATATCATTATTTTTAATTTTTTTTATATGACAAAAAGATATATTACCTTTAAATGTATTATTTTTAATTAATACTGAAATTCTAATTTGTATATTATTATTTTTTTTAGATAATAATTTTAAAAAATATTTTTGCGCTGATTCTGTTATTTGTAACATAATGAAATAAAAAATTATTTATTTTTATAATAAATGTTTTTTGTTAAAAAACAATATTTTTTATAAAAAATATTTTATAAAAATAAATATTTAAAATATTTATTTTTTATTATAAAATAAAAAAATATTATTTAATTACTTAGTTTATAATATAATAATGAATATAAATGAGAAATAATATATGCGTTCTCCAATGCTTAATATTGCTATACGTATGATACGTAATATTGGAAATATTATCATAAAAAATTATGAGATGCAGAATATAAATATATATAATAATAATAATTATGATAGTGATTTTTTTATAAAAAAAATTAAAAAAAATTTAATTAATACAATTACTAAAATATTTTATAATATATATGAAAAAAATATTGTTATTTTAAATAAAGAAAATTTTTTTATTTTTAAATATAAAAAAACTATATGGATTATTAATCCTCTAGATGGAATTATGAATTTTTTAAAAAAATTACCCCATTTTTCAATATCTATAGCTATTTGTATAAAAGGAAAAACAGAAATTTCTTTAATATATGATCCATTAAAAAATGATTTGTTTACAGCAATAAGAGGACAAAATGCACAATTAAATGGATATAAATTACGTTGTGATATATATACAAAAAAAAAATTTCTGTTATTTGCTTTAAATACTAATTATTTTTTTTTTAAAAAAAAAAATATTAATTTATCTAAATTATTTAAAAATAATTTAATTTCAATTAGAATTAGTGGTTCTATATCTCTAGATTTAGCATATTTAGCTGCAAATAAAATTGATTGTTATATTAATAATAATGTACAAAATTTTAATTATTTACTTGCTGGAGAATTAATAATAAAAGAATCAGGAGGATTATTAACAAACTTTATGGGACATTATAATTACAAAAACTCTTCAAATATATTATCTGGTAATTCTAATATTCTTAAATTAGTAATTTCTAATATTGAAAATATATTTTAGATTATAAAAATTAATTTTTTTGGATATATCATCATGATTTTAAAAAAAATAAAAAAAAAAATAATATCTAAATTACAACCTATATATTTAAAAATTAATGATAATAGTCAACATCATAATAATCATATTGATAATATTATCAATTTAATAACTCATATAGAAATTATTATTGTAAGTAATTTATTTATGAATAAATCATTAATTACTAGACATAGACTAATTTATCATATTATCGGTAATAAAATAAATAATATTCATTCATTATCATTACATACTTATACATTAAGTGAATGGGAAAAATTTAAAAATATAAAAAAAAATTAAAAATTTAAAAATTAATAATATTATATTTAAAGGATAATAATGTCATATCAAAAAAATCATAAAACTACTGAAAAAAATGAAATTCATACAATTCCTATTGTAATTGAACATACCTCAAGAGGTGAAAGATCATATGATATTTTTTCTAGACTCTTAAAAGAGCGTATTATTTTTTTAACAGGACCTATTGAAGATAATATGGCAAATTTAATAGTTGCACAAATTCTATTTTTAGATTCAGAAAATTCAAATAAAGATATATTTTTATATATAAATAGTCCTGGAGGTGTAATTACATCAGGAATGTCTATTTATGACACTATGCAATTTGTAAATTCAGACATTAGTACATTTTGTATAGGTCAAGCATGTTCAATGGCTGCTTTTTTATTAGCTTCTGGTGAAAAAAAAAAAAGATTTTGTTTACCTCATTCTAGAGTTATGATACATCAACCTATAGGAAACTATCAAGGACAAGTTACAGATATAGAAATTCAAACTAAAGAAATTTTAAGAATGAAAAATTATATCAATAAACTTATGTCATTACATACAGGTAAATCTATTGAAATTATTGAGAAAGATACTAATAGAGATAGATTTTTATCAGCTCAAGAATCGGTAGAATATGGTTTAGTAGATAATATTATTTTTAATAAAAAATAATATCAATATTAAAATTTATAAAAATATAATTATAAAATTTTTTGTTTCATTTATTAATGAGGTTTGTAATGACACATAAAAAGGAAAATTTAAATACAAAAATTTATTGTTCCTTTTGTAAAAAAAATCAAAATGAAGTAAATAAATTAATTTCAGGAGATCAATTTATTTTTATTTGTGATAAATGTATCAAATTATATTATAGTATTTTAAAAAAAAAAAATATAAATAAATATAATAAATTTTTTAATAACGAAAATTCAGGAATAATAACACCACATAAAATTTTTGATTATTTAAATAATTATGTTATTAGTCAATCACAAGCTAAAAAAATACTTGCAGTATCAGTATATAATCATTATAAAAAAATACATAATTATAATAAAAATAATAATATAATTGAAAAAAGTAATATTCTCTTATTAGGTCCTACAGGAAGTGGAAAAACATTATTAGCTGAAACAATGGCACGTTTTCTTAACGTACCATTTGCAATTACAGATGCAACTACTTTAACTGAAGCAGGATATGTAGGAGAAGATGTTGAAAATATTATACAAAAACTATTACAAAATGCTAACTATGATATAAAAAAAGCACAACATGGTATAATATATATTGATGAAATTGATAAAATTGCATGTAAATCAGAAAATGTTTCTATAACTAGAGATGTTTCTGGAGAAGGGGTTCAGCAAGCTTTATTAAAATTAATTGAAGGCACTATTTCTTCTGTACCTCCTAAAGGAGGTCGTAAACATCCACAACAAGATTTTATTCAGGTAAATACTAAAAATATTTTATTTATTTGCGCTGGTTCTTTTTATGGATTAGAAAATATTATTTCTAATAGAATTAATATATCTAATAATATAGGTTTCCATTCAAAAATAAAAAAAAATATTAATAAATTTACAAATAAATATAATCTTTTAAAAAAAGTACTTCCTCAAGATTTAATTAAATTTGGATTAATTCCAGAATTTATAGGACGTTTACCTATCACAATATCATTAAATGAACTTAATGAGAATAAATTAATACAAATTTTATTAAAACCGAAAAATGCTCTAATTAAACAATATCAAACTTTGTTTGAATATGAAAATATTAAATTAGAATTTGATAATAGCGCAATTGAAGCAATTGCTAAAAAAGCATTTTTGTTAAATATTGGAGCTAGAGGACTCAGAACTATTTTAGAAAAATCATTATTAAATATAATGTATAATGTACCTTCAATAAAAAAAAATATATATAAAATAAAAATTGATAGTAAAGTTATTAATAATTTATCTGAACCTATTATAGAATATAGAAAAAATTAATTATTTTTTATATATATAAAAATATGTTTTTTAACATATTATAATAATAAAGAGAGAAATCTATGAATTCTGAGAATTCAGAAAATATTATAATTCCTGTTTTACCATTACGTGATGTAGTTGTATATCCTTATATGGTAATTCCCTTATTTATTGGAAGAAAGAAATCTATTCGTTGTTTAGAAGCAGCAATGAATAATGATAAAAAAGTAATGTTAGTTGCACAAAAAGAAGCATCTAATGATAATCCTAGTATTTGTGATTTATTTACTGTAGGAACTATTACTTCTATTTTACAAATGTTAAAATTACCTGATGGTACTGTTAAAATTTTAGTAGAAGGATTACAAAGAGCAAAATTAAATACTCTATTTGATGATAAGAATTATTTTACAGCAAAAATAGAATATTTATCATCTCCAGTACTCAAAATTAAAGAACAAGAAATTTTAGTAAGAACAGCTATTAATCAATTTGAAAGATATACAAAATTAAATAAAAAAATTCCTCCAGAAGTATTAAGTTCATTAAATAATATTAATGATGCAGCTAAATTAGCAGATACTATTGCTGCACATATGCCTTTAAAATTAGCTAATAAACAATTAGTATTAGAAATGTCTAATATTAATGAAAGATTAGAATATTTAATGGCTATAATGGAATCTGAAATTGACTTATTACAAGTAGAAAAAAAAATTCGTAATAGAGTTAAAAAACAAATGGAAAAAAGTCAAAAAGAATATTATTTAAATGAGCAAATGAAAGCTATTCAAAAAGAATTAGGAGAAATAGATGAACATCCTGATGAAAATAAAATTTTAAAAAAAAAAATAGAATTAGTAAAAATGCCCAAAGAAGCAAAAGAAAAAACATATTCTGAATTAAGAAAATTGAAAATGATGTCGCCTATGTCAGCAGAAGCAACTGTTGTTAGAGGATATATAGAATGGATGTTACAAATTCCATGGAATATAAAAAGTAGATTAAAAAAAGATTTATGTAAAGCAAAAAAAATATTAGATCAAGATCATTTTGGCTTAGAATCTGTAAAAGAACATATTTTAGAATATTTAGCTGTTCAAAATAGATCTAATAAAATTAGAGGCCCTATATTATGTTTAGTAGGTCCTCCAGGTGTTGGTAAAACTTCTTTAGGAAAATCTATTGCAAGAGCTACAGGACGTAAATTTATTAAGATAGCTTTAGGAGGTATAAGAGATGAAGGAGAAATTAGAGGACATCGTAGAACATATATTGGTTCTATGCCTGGTAAAATTATTCAAAAAATGGCAAAAGCAGGAGTAAAAAATCCATTATTACTATTAGATGAAATAGATAAAATTTCATATGATATGAGAGGAGATCCTGCGTCAGCTTTATTAGAAGTATTAGATCCAGAACAAAATATTGCTTTTAATGATCATTATCTTGAAATAGATTATGATTTGTCTAATGTTATGTTTGTAGCAACTTCAAATTCTTCATTACATATACCTTTACCTCTTTTAGATAGAATGGAAGTTATTAAAATTACTGGTTATACAGAAGATGAAAAACTTAATATAGCAAAAAAATATTTATTACCTAAACAATTTCATCGTAATGCTTTAAAAGAAAAAGAATTAGTTATTAATAATAAAGCAATTATAGATATAATTAGATATTATACTAGAGAATCAGGAGTTAGAGGATTAGAAAGAGAATTATCTACATTATGTAGAAAAACTGTTAAAGCTATTTTAATAGAGAAAAATATTAAATCTATTAAAATAGATCATTTAAATTTAAAAAAATATTTAGGTGTAAAAAAATTTGATTATGGTAAAGCAGAAAGTGAAAATTTAATAGGTCAAGTTACTGGATTAGCATGGACAGAAGTCGGAGGAGAATTATTAACTATTGAAACTGTATGTATACCAGGTAAAGGTAAATTAACATATACAGGTTCTTTAGGTGAAGTTATGCAAGAATCAATACAAACAGCTTTAACTGTAGTAAAAGCAAGAACAAAAAAATTAAATATTAATACTGAATTTTATAAAAATATAGATATTCATGTTCATGTTCCTGAAGGAGCTACGCCAAAAGATGGGCCAAGTGCTGGTATCTCTATGTGTACAGCTCTTGTTTCTAGTTTAACTAATAATCCTGTAAAAGCTAATGTAGCTATGACAGGAGAAATTACTTTAAGAGGTCAAGTACTAGCAATTGGAGGATTAAAAGAAAAATTATTAGCAGCGCATAGAGGTGGTATTAATATTGTTTTAATTCCTGAACAAAATAAAAGAAATTTAGAAGATATACCAAAAAATATTATTACAGACTTAAAAATTTTAACAGTAAAAAATATTGAAGAAGTATTAGTATTAGCATTACAAAACAAACCATATTAAAAATTAATCTTAAAATTTAAAGTAAAATAAATATGTTAGAACAAATAATTAATTTAACAAAAAAACTCATTAGATGTCGTTCTATTAGTCCTGATGATGCAGGATGTCAAAATATTTTAATCAAAATTTTAAAAAAATTAAATTTTAATATTAAAATAATAAATATTAAAGATACAAATAATTTCTGGGCAGTTCATAACTATCATAAGAATATTAATAATACTTTAGTATTTGCTGGCCATACAGATGTAGTCCCCCCAGGAGATATTAAAAAATGGAAGTTTAACCCATTTGAAGCTATTATAGATAATAATATTTTATATGGTAGAGGAGTATGTGATATGAAAGGTTCTTTAGCCGCAATGATTTTTGCGGCTAAAAATTTTATTACAAAATATCGTAATTATAATGGGCGTATAGCTTTTCTTATCACCTCAGATGAGGAGGGAAGTGCAAAAAATGGAACTATTAAAATTATTAATAATTTATTAAAAGAAAAAGAAAAATTAAATTTTTGTATATTAGGTGAACCCACAAGTAATAAAATTATTGGAGATAATATTAAGAATGGAAGAAGGGGGTCATTAAATATTAAATTAAAAATTATAGGTATACAAGGACATGTTGCGTATCATAAGTTAGCACAAAATCCGATACATATGGTAATACCATTACTTAATAAATTAATATTAATTAAATGGAATAAAAAAAATAATTTATTTCCAGAAACTAGTATGCAAATAACTAAAATTAGTTCAGATATAGAAAATAATAATATAATACCAGGAAATATTATTATATATATAAATTTTCGTTTTAATAATGAAATATGTTATAAAAATATATTAAAAATTTTTAATAATATTGTAAAAAAATATATAATTAATTATCAAATTAAATGGAAATTATCAGGATTACCTTTTTTAAGTATTCAAAAAAAAATTATAAAAGAAAAAAATTTAATAGAATTAGTTAAAAAAAGTATTTATTCAATAAATCATATATATCCAACTTTAATTAATAATGGAGGTACTTCAGATGGACGTTTTATAATAAAAACACAAGCACAAATTGTTGAATTAGGATTACTAAATACAACTATTCATAAAATTAATGAACATATTAATATTAATGATTTATATATATTATATAAAATATATTA
Organism: Enterobacteriaceae endosymbiont of Donacia thalassina; assembly: GCF_012568245.1. Classification (NCBI taxonomy): domain Bacteria; kingdom Pseudomonadati; phylum Pseudomonadota; class Gammaproteobacteria; order Enterobacterales; family Enterobacteriaceae; species Enterobacteriaceae endosymbiont of Donacia thalassina. Next base: position 223,716 of record NZ_CP046188.1, on the reverse strand, counting down.
TAAAATAATAAAAAAAATTTTTCTTGTTTAAAATTTATGAAAAAGATAACTTATAAAACAAATAATTTAATTAATTATTAATTAAACTATTTATTAAAATAAATTTTCTTAAATATATAATTATAAATAATATTTTTAATATTAAAATAATATTTAGATATTAATAATATCTGTTGCTGATTTTGTATATATTTCGGCAGTTATACCAATAGATTCATAAAAAGTTGGATGTGCATGAATAGTTAATGCAATATCTTCTATATCACAACCCATTTCAATAGCTAAACTTATTTCTCCTAATAATTCTCCTGCATTATATCCAATAATACTACCACCTATAACTCTATTAGAGTCTTTTTCTACAATTAATTTAGTTAATCCATTTTTTTCATTTGAAGAAACTGCTCTTCCTAATGAATTCCAAGAAAAGGAAGAAACTTTATAATTTATATTTTCTTTAAGAGCTTTTTTTTCTGTTATTCCTACCCAAGCTATTTCTGGATTAGTATAAGCTATAGATGGGATAACTTTAGGAACAAAATAATGATTTTTTCCAGCAATAACTTCTGCAGCTAGATGACCTTCATGTATTCCTTTATGTGCAAGCATTGGATTACCAATAACATCTCCTATTGCATATATATTAGGAATATTAGTTCTCATTTGATTATCTACATTAATAAAACCATCATTATTAATTAAAATTTTATTTAATTTTTTATTAATATAATCAGAATTAGGTTTTCTACCTATAGAAATAAGAATATTATCATATTGTTTAGAATAAACAGATTTATTATTATCATTAGTCATATGTACTTGTAATAAATTTTGATTATTATCTATTGATAAAATTTCTGTTCCTAACATAAAATGAAATTTATTTTTTATATTTTTTTTATAAACATTAATAATATCATGATCAACTTCTGGTAAAAAATTATTTGAAATATCTACTATATCTATAGTAGAACCAAAAGTTTGATAAATTGTTGCTATTTCTAAGCCAATAATACCACTACCTAAAATCATCATTTTTTTAGGAATTTTTTTTAAAAGTAATGCATCTGTAGAATTCCAAATTCTATTATCTTTATAAGGAATAAAAGGTAGTGTAATAGGACTTGAGCCTGTTGCTATAATTGCATTTTCAAATAAAATTTGAATATTATCATTATTAATAACATTTAAACAATTTTCTGTTTCAAAAAAACTCATACCATTTATGATTTTTACATTACGTTTTTTTGCAAGAAAATTTAACCCATTAGTTAATTTATTAATAATATTCTGTTTAAATTTAATAATATTATTAATATTAATTTCAGGAATATTATTAAATATTCCTTCTTTTAAAAAATTTTGATTTTCTTTAATAATTTTTGCAATATGTAATATTGTTTTAGAGGGTATACATCCTACATTTAAACAAACTCCACCTAAATTTTGATAATTTTCTACTATTATTGTTTTTAAACCTAAATCACTACAACGAAAAGCTGCAGAATATCCTGCAGGTCCTCCTCCAATTACAACAACTTGAGTTTTTATTATATTATTCATAATATTAATCTCTATTAATAGTATAATGTTAAAATTTGTAAAATTTATATTAATATATTTCTAATATCTGATATTAATGTACAAATATAATTTAAAAAATCAATACCTTCTACTCCATTTATTACTCTATGATCATAAGATAAAGATAATGGTAACATTAATTTTGGAATAAATTTATCACCGTTCCATATTGGTTTAATATTAGCTTGAGATATACCTAAAATTGCTACTTCTGGAGAATTAATTATAGGTGTAAAAAAATTTCCTTTAAATTGTCCTAAATTAGATATTGTAAAACAACCACCTTGCATATCTAAAGGATGTAATTTATTGTTTTTTGCTTTATTAGCAAGATTAAGTATTATTTTAGATAAATCATTAATACTTTTATTTAAAACATCAAATATTACAGGAACAAATAAACCTTTTTTGGTATTAATAGCTATTCCAATATTAAAATATTTTTTTATTATTAAATTTTGGTTAATATTAGATAAAGAAGAATTAAAATTAGGATATTTTTTTAAAGCATGTGCACATATTTTAATTATAAAACTTAATAAAGTTAACTTAATATTTTTTTGTTTTTTATAAAATTCATTATTTTTTTTAATTCTAAATTCTTCTAATTTTGTAATATCAGTTTCAATATGTTGTGTAACATGAGGAATATTTTTCCAATTATTGGATAAATTTTTACTAGTAGTTTTCTGTATATTATTTAAAATGATTTCTTCACAAGGACCAAATTTTTTAAATTTTGATAAAAATTTTTCAGAATTATTATTTTCTAATTTATTTTTATTATTAATATATTTTAAAATATCTTCTTTAAGAATTCTATTTTTTAAACCACTTGCCTTTATATTTTCTAAATTAATATTTAATTTTCTTGCCATTTTACGAATAATAGGTGAAGCATATATATATTTTTGTGTATTCAAACTTTTATTTTTTTTTAAATCATCATTTTTTATGATATCATCATTTTGTCTTAAAATATGAGAGATTTTATTTTTTTGATTTTTTATTTCATGAATTTGTGATGATTTTGCTTCTATTTTATTTTCTTCTGATATTTTTTTAAAATCTTTAATAAAATTATTTTTTTCATTATTTAATATTTCTAATATTATATCTCCTTTATGTATTTTATCATTTACAGATATTAAAATTTTTTTTACAATACCACTTTGGTTAGAAGGTATTTCCATTGATGTTTTATCACTTTCTACTGTAATAATTGGTTGTTCTTGTAAAATTTTTTCTCCTTTTTTTACTAAAATTTCAGTAATCCTCATCTCTTCTATTCCTGTATCTGGAAGTGTTATTTTTTTATACATATGATTCCTTTTTTATGAAGTTCTAGGATTATTTTTATTTATATTAATTTTATATTTTTTAATAAAATGTAAAATTTTTTTTAAATCAATAAGATTTAAATCTAATAATATATTTAATACAGCAAGTACTATATATAATTCATTAATTTCAAAAAAATCACGTAAATTTTTACGACTATCTGAACGACCATAGCCATCAGTACCTAAAACAAAATAATAACTTGTTGGTATATATTTACGAATTTGTTCAGCAAAAATTTTCATATAATCTGTTGCTGCTACTGTTGGATAATTTTTCATTATATTTGTAATATAAGGAATACGACGTTTTTCAAAAGGATGTAATAAATTCCAACGATCACAATCCTGTCCTTCTCTAGCAATTTCAGTAAAAGAAGTAACACTGAAAATATCTGAATAAATATTATATTCATAATATAATATATCTGCCGCTTTAAACATATTACATAATATTGATCCTGAACCTAATAATTGTATTGTAATATTTTTTATATTATTTCCCATAGAAAATATTTTATATATTCCTTTACAAATACCATATGTATCTTTTATATTCATTGCTGGCATATTATAAAATTCATTCATAGTAGTTATATAATAATATATATTTTCTTGTTTTTTCCCATACATTCTTTTTAAACCATTATGGATAATAACTGCTAGTTCATATGCATAAGTAGGATCATATGAAATACAATTAGGAATTGTTAAAGAATAAATATGACTATGTCCATCTTCATGTTGTAATCCTTCTCCATTTAAAGTAGTACGTCCTGAAGTTGCTCCAATTAAAAATCCTCTTGCTTGTTGATCACCAGCAGCCCAACAAAAATCTCCAATACGTTGAAAACCAAACATAGAATAATAAATATAAAATGGGATCATAGGTAAATTATTTGTAGAATAAGATGTAGCAGCAGCTAACCATGATGCAAAAGCTCCAGATTCATTAATTCCTTCTTGGAGAATTTGTCCTTTAATATCTTCTTTATAATATGCTAATAAAGATTTATCTTGAGGAGTATATTGTAGTCCTTTAGAATTATATATTCCTATTTTTCTAAATAATCCTTCCATACCAAATGTACGAGCTTCATCTGCAATTATTGGTACAATCCTTTTAGTAATATGTTTATTTCTTAGTAAAATATTTAATATACGTACAAATGCAATTGTTGTTGATATTCTATATTGTTCTTTAAACAATATATTAAAATCTTCTAATTTTGGTAATATTAATTTTTCTGTAAAATTTATTCTTCTATATGGAATATATCCTCCTAATTTTTTACGTTGATTATGTAAATATTTAAATTCTAAAGAATCTGGACTAAAAGATATATAAGGTAATTTATATAAATCTTTATCATTTATAGGAATATTTAAATTATTACGTATATATTTTATCGTATCAATATTAATTTTTTTAATTTGATGAGCAATATTTTTACTTTCAGCTATTTTACCTAAACCAAATCCTTTTATGGTATGAAATAATATTACTGTAGGTTTATCTTTAACTTTATAAGCTTTTTTAAAAGCTGCATAAATTTTTTTAGAATCATGACCTCCATAATTTAATTGTTCTATTTCTTTATCAGTTAAATTTTTAACAAGTTCTAATGTTTCTGGAAATTTTCCAAAAAAATTCTTTCTAATATAAGATCCATTTTTAGAATTTAAGTTTTGAAAATCTCCATCCAAAGTATTATTCATTAATTGAATTAATTTACCAGTTTTATCTTTAAATAATAAATTTTCCCAAGTATTTCCCCAAATTACTTTAATAACTTCCCATCCAGCTCCTTTAAAAATATTTTCTAATTCATTAATAATTTTTCCATTACCATATACAGGACCATCTAATCTTTGTAAATTACAATTTATTATAAAAATTAAATTATTTAGTTTTTCTCTTGCTGCTATATTTAAAACTCCCTTAGATTCTGGTTCATCCATTTCACCATCGCCTAAAAATGCAAAAATTTTTCTATTTGTTTTTTTCTGTAATTCTCTATTTTCTAAATATTTAATAAATTTAGCTTGATATATTGCAGATATTGGTCCTAAACCCATTGATACAGTAGGGAATTGCCAAAAATTTGGCATAAGTTTAGGATGAGGATAAGATGATAAACCTTTACCAAATATTTCTTGACGAAAATTATCTAAATAATCAATATTTATACGTCCTTCTATAAATGATCTTGCATAAATTCCAGGTGATATATGTCCTTGAAAATAAATAATATCTCCATTATCAATCTTATTAGATGCTTTAAAAAAATGATTAAAACAAACTTCATAAATATATGAAGATGATTGATAAGAAGAAATATGACCTCCTAAATCTAAATTTTTTTTAGAAGCTCTTAAAATAATCATTATTGCATTCCATCTAATAAAAGATCTTATTTTTTCTTCTAAAATTAAATTTCCAGGATATATATCCTCTTGTTCTTTAGGAATAGAATTCATATAATTATTTTCATAAAAATTCAAATTAATTCCATTATTATTAAGATGTATTATAGTTTTTTTTAATAAAAATTTAGCTCTTTCAATTCCATCTTCTTTTATTACAGAATCTATTGATTGTATCCAATCATCTGTTTCAATTGGATCCACGTCATTATAAAATATATAATTATCTGACATGGTTATTATTCCTTATTTTGGTAAAAAATTATATTATATATAACTAAATTTTAATTATTTTATAAAATAAAATCTTATTTATTAATTTTTATTTATAATATATTTATTTTAATAAAAGTAATTATAATTAATTTTATAAATATTTTATCATTTTTAATGATTTAAATATTTATTATTGTTGTAATATCGCCTTTTTTTTGTAACCATTTACGACGATCTTCTGATCTCTTTTTAGCTAATAACATATCCATAATAGAAAATGTTTTTTTTATTTCTTTTTCAGTATTATTTATAACTAGCTGTATTAATCTACGACTACTAGGATTAAAAGTTGTTTCTCTTAATTGAGTTGGATTCATTTCACCTAATCCTTTAAATCTTTGTACATTAATTTGTTGTTTATTATTTTTATTATAATTTTTTTTTAAAATTTTTATTTTTTCATTTTCATCTAAAGCATAAAAAATTTTTTTTCCTAAATCTATTCGATATAAAGGAGGCATTGCAACATAAATATGTCCATTTTTTACTAATGGTAAAAAATGTTTTATAAATAAAGCACATAATAAAGTAGCAATATGTAATCCATCTGAATCAGCATCTGCAAGAATACAAATTTTGTTATATCTTAATTTTTTCAGATCTTCATTATTAGGATAAATACCTATTGCTAAAGAAATATCATATATTTCTTGTGAAGATAAAATATCTTCAGAATTAATTTCCCATGTATTTAAAATTTTTCCTTTTAATGGCATTACAGCTTGAAAATTTTTATTTCTTGCTTGTTTAGCTGATCCTCCAGCAGAATCACCTTCTACTAAAAAAAGTTCTGTTTTTTTCTTATTATTAATAAGACAATCAGATAATTTACTTGGTAAAATTGAATTTGTATTATAATTTTTTTTTTTTATAAATTTTTTAGATTCTCTAATACGTTTTTGAGCATTTGTAATAAAAATATCAATTAAAACTGTACTGATTTTAAAGTTTTGATTTAACCATAAAATAAAAGAATCTCTTACTATATTTGCAACAAACATAGTACATTGTCTTGAAGATAAACGTTCTTTTGTCTGACCTGTAAATTGAGGATCTTGAATTTTAATAGATAATACATAAGAACATTGATTCCAAATATCTTCTCCTAATAATTTTATATTTCTAGGTAATATATTATGAAAATTACAAAAATGACGTATTGCATCTAATAATCCTAAACGTAATCCATTTACATGTGTACCTCCATATGTAGTAGGTATTAAATTAACATAACTTTCAGTAATAATATTATGATTATGTTCTGGAATCCAAAATAATGCCCAATTTAAATGTTTAGTATCATTTAAATACTCTCCTATAAATGGCATAGTTGGTATAGTTAATATATTTTTAACTGAATTAATTAAATATTCAGATAAACCATTTTTATAAGTCCAACAATATTTATCTTTAGTATTTTTATTTGTAAAATATACTGTTAAATCTGAACATAAAACTGCTTTTGCTTTTAATAAATTAATTAAATTAGAAGTTAAAAAATTATGATGTTCAAAAAATTTTTCATTAGGCCAAAATTTAATTTTTGTACCAGTTTTTTGACTATTTAAATTTTCATAAAATGAAAGATTTTGAATTTTGTATCCATTTTCAAAAATTATTGTATAAACTTTATTTTTACGGAAAATACTTACTTCCATTCTTTTTGATAATGCATTAACAACAGAAATACCTACACCATGTAATCCTCCAGAAAAATTATAATTATTATTAGAAAATTTTCCCCCAGCATGTAAACGACATAAAATAAGTTCAATAGCAGGAATACCTTCCTGAGAATGTATATCAATAGGCATTCCTCTTCCATCATCAATAACTTCTAATGATTGATCTTTGTATAAAGTAACAAAAATATTTTTTGCATAACCAGCTAGTGCTTCATCAACACTATTATCTATTACTTCTTGAGCTAAATGATTTGGTCTAGTAAGGTCTGTATACATACCAGGTCTACGTCTTACAGGGTCTAAACCTTCTAAAACTTCTATAGAATCAGCGTTATATTGATTTAAATGGTTCATCTTTATTAAGTATATAATAATTTTATATTTAAATAAAATATAAAAAAAATCCATTTTAAGTCAATCAATTTTAATTAATATTTATTATATACATCAATTAATATTAGAATTTAATATTAATTATTATATTATTTTTTAATATATAAACTGAAAACTTAATATTATTAATTGTAACATTTTTATTTAAAAAAATAAATTAGCCATTTTATTTATTATTTTATAATAAAATATATTTTTTATGTTTTTCTATATTCTTTTTTTAAAGATATTAAAATAGTTAAGCTACATGAAAAAAACATTATTAATAACCATATTAAATACCACATTTATTTTTATCCATTGTTAAATTTATAATTATTTTTAATAATAAAAATCAGATTTTTTTTTAATTTTTTCTTTATTAAGATAAAAAAACATTTTTTTATAACACCAAAAAGTATAAAATAATACAATAGGCATGAATATAATAACTACATATAACATTATATTTAATGTTAATTGACTAGATGTAGAATTCCAAATAGTTAAACTTTGATAATATTTTATACTTGAAGGAATAATAAAAGGAAACATTATAATTCCTATAGTTAATAGGATACTAATAATAGTTAAGGAAGAACATAAAAATGTTATTATTATTTTTTTATATGTAGATGATAAAAATGTTAAAAATGGGAAAATTATACTTAATAATGGTATTAAATATAAATATATATGATTTTGGAAATTAGACATCCATGCTTTTTTTTCATATAATATATTATTATTATTTTCAAAAATAATATTTGTTTTATGATGAAGAATATTATTAATTTTATATCCTTTTGTAAAAAATAAAACATTTATTAATGATAAAATAAAAAATATTATTAATAATATAGAAGATAATTTTAAAATAAAATTTAATCGATTGTTCATTTTAACATCTTGTATTCTAATTTGTAAATAAGATGCAGCATGGTTTATAAATAAAATTATAGTTGTTATACTGATAATAATACTAGATAAATTAAATAATTTAGAAAAATTTTCCTTAGAATGAATAAAATAATATTTATCGATATAAAATGGAATACCTTTAAATATATTTCCTAATATTATTCCAATAATAGCAGGGGGTATAATACTTCCTATCGAAATGCATAAATCACAGATTATTTGCCATATTCTATTTTTAATTTTAGAACGATATTCAAAACCTACAGGTCTTAAAAATAATGATATTAATAATAATATCATTGCTATATAGAAATGTGAAAACATTATTGCATAAACAATAGGCCATGCAGCAAATAATGCTCCTCCAGTTGTAATTAGCCATACTTGATTACCATCCCAATGAGGAGCTATAGTATTTATCATTATTCTACGTTCAATATTATTTTTTCCTATTATAAATAATAAAATACCAACTCCCATATCTAATCCATCAGTAATAATAAATCCTGTAATTAATATACCAATTATTATTGACCAAATTAAACGTAAAAATTCATAATTTAACATTTAAATAACCTAATTAATTTTTTTATTTTTAAGATTTTTCTCAAAAAAATATTTACCAGTTTTTAAAAAACTTGGTCCTATACTAGATATTTTATATATTAAATATAATTCTATTATTAATAAAATTGTATAAAAAATAAAAATTATTATTATTGAAAATAATACTTCCGTAAATTGTAAAGAAGACCCAGCCATGTATGTTGGTAATATTTCTTTTATAGCCCATGGTTGTCTGCCATATTCAGCAATAAACCATCCTGATTCAGATGCGATCCATGGTAAAGGTATTATATATAAACATGTTTTTAATAAGTATTTTTTTTTTTCAATATTATTTTGTATAATAATCGAAATAAAAACTATTATTAATACAATAAGTAAAATAAAACTAGATAAAACCATAATTCTAAAAGAGAAAAATAAAGGACTTATTATTGGAATAGAATTTTTAGCTACTCTTTTTATTTGTAAACGATTTACATTATAAATATTATTATAATATTGTTTAAATAAAAAACCATATCCTAAATATTTTTTATATTTATTAAATATTTTAATATTATATAATTTAATATTTCCATTTTTAATTTTTTCAAGTGCAATTAATGCTTTTAATCCTTTTTTAATTTTTAACTCATTATTTTTTATTAAATTTTTTATACCTAAAATAGGTAAATGAACAGATCGCGTTGCAATTATTCCTAATATATATGGAATTTTTATAGAGAATCTATTTAATTCTTTATTTTGATTAGGTAAACATATAATATTAAATGATGCAGGTGCTTTTTGTGTTTCCCATTCAGCTTCAATAGCTGCTAATTTAGTTTTTTGAGTATTACTTAATTGATATCCTGATTCATCACCTAATATAATTACTGAAATAATTGAAAATAAACCAAAACAAGAAGCAATAATTATAGATTTTTTAGAAAATTCTATATCCCTTTTTTTTAAAATATAATATGCACTAATCCCAATAATAAATATTGAACCTGTCGTATACCCGGCTGTTACAGTATGAAGAAATTTTACTTGAGCAATAGGATTAAAAATTAATTTCCAAAAATTATTCATTTCCATACGCATATTTTGATAATTAAAAGAAGATGCAATAGGATTTTGCATCCATCCGTTAGCAATTAAAATCCAAAGAGCAGAAAGATTTGATCCTAAAGCAACACACCATGTTACAAATAAATGTTGTATTTTATTTAAACGATCCCAACCTAAAAAAAATAGTCCAACAAAAGTTGATTCTAAAAAAAATGCTACTAAACCTTCTATTGCTAATGGAGCACCAAAAATATCTCCTACATAATGAGAATAATAAGCCCAATTTGTTCCAAATTGAAATTCCATTGTTAATCCAGTTACTATTCCTAAAGCAAAATTAATTCCAAATAATTTTCCCCAAAATTGGGTCATATCTCTATATATTTTATTTTTAGATAAAATATATAATGTTTCCATTATAGCTAATAAAAAAGAAAGTCCTAACGTTAATGGTACAAATATAAAATGGTACATTGCTGTTAATGCAAATTGTAATCTTGATAAATCAATAACATTTAACATTATAAATCCTTAGATTTTTTAAATATTTATTAATTTTTTTTTAAAAACATGTAAATATTTTAAATATAGATTTTTATAAAAATAAATTTTTTATAAAAATAAAATATTAAAAAAATAACTTTATTTAAAGTTATAAAAATAATTTTATAGGATCTTCTAATAATGTTTTTACCAACATAAGAAAACCTATAGCATCTTTACCATCTATTAAACGATGATCATATGATAATGCTAAATACATCATAGGCATGATGCATATTTTATTATTTAAAACAATAGGTCTTTCTTTAATAACATGCATTCCTAAAATAGCACTTTGTGGTGGATTAATAATAGGTGTAGACATTAAAGATCCAAAAACACCTCCGTTAGTGATTGTAAATGTACCACTAACTAAGTCTTTGATAGATAATTTATTTTTATTACTTTTTAATATTAATTTTTTGATTTTTTTTTCAATATCTATTAATGATAATTTATTTGTATTATATATAACAGGAGCAACTAATCCTCTTTCTGTTGCAATTGCAATATTTATATTATAAAAATTATTGTAAATAATATTTTCTCCATCAATAAATGCATTAATTTTTTTAAATGATTGTAATGCTTGTGTAACAGCTTTAACATGAAAAGATGTAAATCCTAATTTAATATTATAATTTTCCAAAATAAAATTTTTATAGTTATTTTTTATCTTAACAATTTTTTTCATATTAACTTCGTTAAAAGTTGTCAACATAACAGTATTATTTTTAGAATCCATTAATTTTTTAGAAATATATTTTCTTATTGGACTCATTTCTTTTTTTTCAGTATCATTATTTTTTAAAATTTTTTCTTCATTTTTTTTAATATTTTCTAGATTATTCAAATTATTTATTTTATCTAATAAAAGGTTGTTTTTTTTTATATTTCTTCTAAGAGAAGGACTAAAATCATTTAATTTATTTAATATTTTTTTTTGATTAATAACAGTATTATTAAGTTTTGTAATATTTTTATTATTATTTTCTTGATTTTTTAAAAATTTTTCCTTTTTTAAAATTCCAATAATTTGTTGTGATTTTACTTTTTCTCCTGTTTTTACTAAAATTTTTTCTAAAAAACCATCAATAGTTGAAGGAATTTCTAATACTACTTTATCTGTTTCTAATTCTAGAAGAATATCATCAATTTTTACTTTTTCTCCTGGTTTTTTATACCATTGAATTATAATTGCATTATTTATTGATTCAGGTAATTCAGGAACAATAATATTAATATTATCCATTTTTTATCCTTATAAATTAATTTCTTATATAATATTAAAAACAGAATCTATTATTTTTTTTTGTTGTTTTTTATGAATAGAAAGATATCCTGTTGAAGGAGAAGGAGATTTATTTCTTCCAATATAATTAATATTAAAATCTAATTTATTTTTAAAACATTCATGAATATATATCCATGCTCCTTGGTTTTTTGGTTCTTCTTGACACCAAAAAATTTTTTTTATTTTTATATATTTTTGAAATATTTTTTTTAATTCTTTTTTTGGAAATGGATATAATTGTTCTATTCTAATTAAAATAATATTATTATTTTTTAAATAATTCTTCTGTTCTAATAAATCATAATATATTTTTCCAGAACAGAAAACAATATATTCAATATTTTCAATGTTAATTTTTATGTCTGATTCATCTATAATTAATTTAAAATAATTATTTACAAAATTTTTTAAAGAAGAACATGCTAATGGATGTCTTAAAAGAGATTTTGGTGAAATTATAATAAGTGGTTTTTTTATTTGATTAAAAGCTTGTTCACATAATAAAAAATATATTTGTGATGCATTGGAAGGAATACAAATTTTCATATTATTTTTAGCACATAGTTGTAAAAATCTTTCTATTCTTGAAGAAGAATGTTCAGGTCCTTGTCCTTCATATCCATGTGGAAGTATAATTATTAATCCACTTTTATAATTCCATTTTATTTCTCCTGAACTAATAAATTGATCTATAATAATTTGTGCTCCATTAATAAAATCACCAAATTGGGCTTCCCATATTGTAATAGTATTTATATTATTTAAAGAATAACCATATTCAAACCCTAAAACTGCTTCTTCTGATAAAATAGAATTATAAATATAAAATTTACCTTGTTGTAAATTAATATTTTTTAAAGGTATATATGAATTACCACTATGTTGATCATATATTACAGCATGTCTATGAGCAAAAGTACCTCTTTTAACATCTTCTCCTGATAAACGACAAGATATTCCTTGAGTTAAAATATTTGCATAAGCTAAATTCTCAGCTGTACCCCAATCTATTTTTTTTTCTTCTTTACTCATACTAATTCTATCTAAATAAATTTTTTTTACTCGAGGATGAATATTAAAATTTTTAGGTAAATCACTAATTTTAAAAAGTAATTTTTTTAATTCATCAATTTTTATATTTTTATTTTTTAAAATTTTAGATTTTTTTTTGATAAAAAAACATGTTTTAGTAAAAAAATCATTTTTATCAAATAAAATTTGATATTTTTTATATAAATTTTTCTTTTTTTGATTATTTATATTATTTTCTAATAATAATTGATTAAAATATAAATCTTGTATTTTTTTATGGTTTCTAATAATATTATACATTAATGGTTGTGTTATAAATGGATCATCCATTTCATTATGTCCATGTCTTCTATATGATACTAAATCTATGAAAACATCTTTATGAAAGATATTTCTATAGTTAATTGCTAATCTTGTGATAAATATAACACTTTCTAAATTATCTGAATTTACATGAAAAATAGGACATTGAATCATTTTTGCTATATCAGTACAATAATAACTAGACCTCATATCAATAATTTTTGAAGTAGTAAACCCAATTTGGTTATTAATAATAATATGAATAGTACCATTAACTCCATATCCTCTAGTTTGAGATAAATTTAAAATTTCTTGTATTATTCCCTGACCACTAAAAGATGCATCACCATGTATATTTATAGGTAAAATATTAACATTATTAATATTTTTTTCCTTTAATAAATCATTTTGTAATCTAGTAATACCCATAGTAATACTATTAATAATTTCTAAATGAGAAGGATTAAATGCTAATTGTAATTCTATTTTTTCTTTATTAATTTTAATTAAAGAAGAATAACCCAAATGATATTTTACATCGTCTATATTATTTTTTTCTGGAAAAATATTTGAAAATTCATTAATTATATTTTTAATTTTTTTACCCATTATATTTACTAAAAAATTTAATCTACCTCTATGTGCCATGCTAAAAATTATTTTTTTTGTTTTTTTTTCTAATTTACTTGAATAACGTATTATTTCTTTTATTAAGGGTATTAAAACATCACAACCTTCCAAAGAAAATCTTTTGGCACCTGGAAATTTTTTTCCTATATTTTTTTCAAAAATTTCAGCAGCAATTAATTCTTCTAAAAAAATTTTTTTTTCTTTAGATTTAAAATTATATTGTTTTAGTTCTATATTTTCTTGTATCCATTTTTTTTCATTATCTAATAAATGGTAATATTCTATACCTATAGAAGTACAATATTTTTTTCGAAAAAAACGATGAATATCAATTATTGTTTCATTTTTTAAAAATAAATTTAATTTAATTTTTTTTTTATAATCTTTTTTATTAATTTGATAATTTTTTAATTGTAAAATATTACTCAATTTTTTTTTATTTAAAGTTAAAGGATTTATATTTGCATAATAATGTCCTAAAATTCTAAAATTATTTATTAATTGATTAATTTTTATTTTTAAAATTTTTTTTTTATAAAAATCTTTATTTTTTAATTGATTATTTTTATCTAAATCCTTATTTTTTTTTTGAAAATTTATAAAAATTTTAATCCATTCTTCTTCTAAAGAATTAGGATTAATCAAAAAATTTTTATATAATTTTTCAATATATAAAATATTTTCATATAAAATATTTTTTTTAAAGTAATAATTATTCATTATAATCTCTTATTTTAATAAGATAATATTTATTATATGTTGATATTAATAAAAAAATATATATCAATATATATAAAATATAATTTATAAATATATTTTTGTAAAATTTTTAAAATAATTAGTTTTTTATATTAATTTTAAAAATTTTATTTATAATAAATAATTATATAAATAAAATTTTTTTAACAAAATTAATATTAATAAATATTAATAGATTTTTAACAATTACTTGATATTTTTTTCTAAAAATATGCTTAAAAAAATTATATTCTTCTATTAAAATTATTAAAATTATAAAAAATAATATAATTATTATAGTTTAAATTAGGAAGAACAATGAATAAAAAAAAAAGGAACATTATAATAAATAATGAAAAAAAAAATCAATTACAAAAAATTGAATATAATAAAGTTATGAGTAGTCGTCAAATACAAATGATTGCTATAGGTGGGACAATAGGTTCTGGATTATTTTTAGGTTCAAGTAATCGTTTAAAAATTATAGGTCCTTTATTAATTATTATTTATTTAATATGTGGTTTTTTTTGTTTTTTTATAATGAGAGCATTAGGCGAATTAATTTCATATAGACCTTCTAGTGGAAGCTTTATTTCATATTCTAGAGAATTTTTAGGAATAAAAGCGGGATATTTTTCTGGTTGGATATATTTTATGAATTGGGTTATGACTGGGATTGTAGATATTACAGCAATTTCATTATATATGCGTTATTGGTATTTATTTAATCACATTCCCCAATGGTTATTTTCATTAATTACTATATTTATTATAGGAATAATCAATATTATTGGAGTAAAATGGTTTGCTGAGATAGAATTTTGGTTATCTTTTATTAAAGTATTATCAATAATAATTTTTATTATTATAGGTATATTTTTGTTATTTAATAAATATATTTTTCATTTTCATTATTTTTTAAAAAAACCAATTATATTGGCACATAATTTTTTTAATAAAAATGGTAAATATAATATTTTTCCTCATGGGATGTGGCAGTCAATATTATTGACTCAAGGAGTTATATTTTCTTTTGCTTCTATAGAATTAATTGGTATAACTTCAGAAGAATGTAAAAATCCTAAAATAATTTTACCAAAAGTTATTAATAGTGTTTTTTGGAGAATTATGTTTTTATATATAGGTTCTATATCTTTATTAATATTATTATTACCATTATCTTTATATAAGAGATATGAAAGCCCTTTTGTAACTTTTTTACATATTTTAGGTATACCTTATATTAATAATATTATGAATTTTATAATTATTACTGCAGCACTTTCAAGTTTAAATTCAGGATTATATTCAGTGGGTAGAATTTTACGTTCTATGGCTTTAGATGGGGTAGCACCTAAAATATTGGGATATATGAATAAAAATAAAGTACCTTATACTAGTATAATATCAACACTTTTTATTTATATTATTGGAATATATATAAATTATCTTTTTCCTAATAAGATTTTTGAAATTTTTTTAAATTTAGCATCTTTATTTGTTATAATTTCATGGATTTTTATTTTAATCTGTCAGATACAATTAAGAAAAGCAATAAATCAAGGAAAAATTAAAAAAATTGATTATAAAATGCCGGGAGCACCTTTTACTACATGGTTAACTTTAACATTTCTTTTTTTTATGTGTATATTAATTTTTTTAAATTATCCTGATGGGACATATGCAACAGTTTATGTTTTACCAATTATATTTATAATATTATATTTAGGATGGTTAAATATTAGAAAAAATTTTTAGAATCTTTTATTATTACATAGGCAAACTAATTATATAATAATTAATTTACCTTTTGTTGGTTAATCTTTTTATATAATATGTTAATTAATATTTTATTATAAATTTATTAATTATTTATAATAAAATATTATATAGATTTTAAAATAAAAATCTTTTTTACATATTATAACCATTTTTTTCTTTTAAAATAAAAATAAGGAGCTAAAGCAGAAATTAACATTATAATAATAGCATAAATATAACCATATTTCCATTTTAATTCTGGTAAAAAAGAAAAATTCATACCATAGTTAGAAGCAACTAAAGTAGGAGGTAAAAAAATAACAGATACTAATGAAAAAATTTTAATAATTCTATTTTGTTCTATATTAATAAAACCCATTGCAGCTTGTACTAAAAAATTAACTTTTTGAAATAATGATTCATTATGAGGTAAAAGTGACTCAATATCTCTTGAGATTTCTCTTGCTTGTTCTATTTGAATTTTCGGTAATCTAGTTTTTCTCATTAGAAAATTTACTGCTCTTTGTGTATCCATTAAACATAATCTTACTTTCCAACCGATATCTTCTAATTCCGCTAAAGTAGAAAGAGCATTATCAAATTGATCATTTTTATGTCCTTTCATAATAATACAACTTAATAATTCTAAATCACTATATATATTTTCTATTTCATCGGCTAATTGTTCAATTTTAGTATCTAATATATCTAATAATAATTCATAAGGATTACCATATGTCATAGTATTATTATTATGCATACGTATTCTATATAAACGAAAAGCAGATAATTCTTTTTCTCTTAAAGTATATAATCTATTATTTTTGATTGTAAATGCAACAGTAGTTGTACCTACATATTCATTTTTATTTCTATAAAAAAAGAAGGAATGGATATGTAATCCTTCTTTATTCTCAAAAAACCTTGCTGATGCTTCTATATCTTCTAATTCTGGTCTAGTAGCTAAATTTTGTCCCAATAAATTATAAACTTTTTTTCTTTCATTATCTTCTGGTTTTATTAAATCAATCCAAATTGCATCTAAAAGATTATTATAATTATTATTTAATTTTAGATAAATTAAATGTTTATTATATATTTTATAAGCAGTTAACATAATAACTCCTAATTAGGATATTATTTAAATTAATATTTAAAAAAAATTATATATTTTTTTAAAATTATAATTTTATTTCATAAATATATTTTTTATATATAAGATTTTATATAATTAGACATTATCCATTTTATTATTGCATTTTTAAATTTAATTTGTAATTTTATATTATTTTTAATAATTTCTATGTTTAGAATAATTCCTTTACCAAATATTGCATGATAAACAATTTGTCCTATAAAATATTTTTCTTTATTTAAAGAATTATTTTGTTTAAAACAAATACTTTTTTCTTTTAAAAAATTAACTTTTTTCACACAATTTTCTGGTAATTCATTAATAAATCTTGATGGTATTGAATTAATTTCTTTACCATATAAGTAACGTTTTTTTGTATAAGTTAATGTTAATTTTTTTTTTGCTCTAGTAATACCTACATATGCTAAACGTCTTTCTTCATTTATATTTTTATTAGTAAAAGAAATTTTATTAGGGAAAATACCTTCTTCCATACCTATAATAAATACTTCAGAAAATTCTAATCCTTTAGATGCATGTATAGTCATCATTTGTATATAATTATTAGTTTCTTGATTTATGTTATTTAAATCATTATTATCTGTTAATAATGATGTTTGTGAAAGAAAATCTATTAATAGATTATTTTTAATATTTTCATTTTTTAATGAAATTTTTGTAAAATAATTTGCGGCATTAATTAATTCTTTTAAATTATTTATTTTAGAAAAATTTTTTTCAGCCAAACTACTTTTATTATACATTTCCCATAAACCAGAATTTATTATAGTTTCTTTAATAATTATTGATAACTTTTTATTTTTTATATTATTTTTTAAAAATTTAATTAAAATAATAAATTTTTTTAATGAATTAAATGACATGGTATTTAAATATTGATTATTTTCTAAAAGAAAAATACTAGATTTCCATAATGTTAAAAAATATTTTTTAGAAATATATTTTATTACATTTAATGTATTATCTCCAATTCCTCTTTTAGGTGTATTTATGATTCTTTCAAAAGAATTATCATCATTATAATTAGAAATTAATCTTAAATAAGATAAAGTATCTTTTATTTCTTGACGTTCAAAAAAACGTATTCCACCATATATCTTATAAGGAATACAAAATTTTAACATAATTTCTTCTAAAATACGGGATTGAGAATTATTTCTATAAAGAATTGCACAATTATTTAATTTTATATTTTTTTTGATAAAATTATGATATATATATTTTGCAATATACCTTGCTTCATCAAATTCATTTAATGCAGAATATATATAAATAAGTCTTCCATTATTTTTATGAGTCCATAATTTTTTTTTTAATCGAATATTATTATGAGAAATTAATTTATTTGCAGCTTCCAAAATATTTGAAGTAGAACGATAATTTTGTTCTAGTAAAATAGTTTTCACTTTATCAAAATCTTTTAAAAAACGATGCATGTTTTTAACTTGCGCACCTCTCCATCCATAGATTGACTGATCATCATCACCTACAAGTACAATTTTAGTATTATAAAATTTATTATATAGTAAAGATATAAATCTATATTGTAGATCATTTGTATCTTGAAATTCATCTATTAAAATATTTTGAAATCTTTTTTGATATATTTGTAATATATTAGGTTTATGTAAAAATAATTTATATAAACATAATATTAATTCATTAAAATCAATTACTTCTGTAATTTTACAATAATTTTGATATTCATCATAAATTTTAGATAAATCTATATTGTATAAATTATTTTCATAAAAATAATTTTCTTTTTTATCAAAAAAATTATTTTTAAAATTGTTTATATGTTTTAAAATATTATTTATTGAATAATTTTTATTTTGTAAAGATAATCTTTTTAAGATTCTTTTAATTAAAATTTTCTGATCAGAATTATCTATAATTTGAAAATTTTTTGTTAATCCTGCTTCTAAATAATGAATTCTTAATATATAATAAGCAAAACTATGGAATGTACCTATCCAAATATCATTCTGATAATTTTTAATTAATGATATAATTCTAGTTTTTAATTCTAGTGCTGCTTTATTTGTAAAAGTAACAGCTAAAATAGATTTAGGAGAACAATTTTCTTTATAAATTAACCATGCTATTCTACGAATTAATACGAGTGTTTTCCCACTACCGGCACCAGCTAATATTAATAAATTTTTTCTTATTTCAGATACAACTTCTTTTTGTTTACTATTTAAATTTTTTAATAAATCAAGATTTTTCATTTACTGAAATGCCATTTTTAAAATAGAATTTATTATAATATTATTTCACCATCATAAACATAATTAGCATTACCTTTCATAAATAAATTATTATTACTACCTTTCCAAGATATAATGATGATACCTCCTGTAAGATGCACATATACTTTTTTAGATAAAAAATTTTTTTTTATCCCTATTGCTGCAGCTGCACAAGCTCCTGATCCACAGGCATTAGTTTCTCCTACTCCTCGTTCAAATACTCTTAATTTAATATTATTCCTATTTAAATATTGCATAAAACCTACATTAATTTTTTGAGGGAATAATTTATTTTTTTCAAAAAAAGAACCTATCAATGATACTGGAGTATTTAATAAGTCTTGTACTTGAATAACACAATGTGGATTTCCTAATGAAACAACATTAAAATAAATATATTTTTTTTGAAAAAAAATTCTGTAAGTATTTTTAATATTATTAGTTATAAATGGAATATCTTTTGGGTTAAATAAAGGTACACCCATATTTACAGAAAAAATATTATCATTTAATATTTTTATATATATTAAACGATTCTTTGTACTTACACATATTTCATTTTTAATAGTTAATTTTTTTGTTTTTAAATATAAAGCAAGACAACGTGCACCATTACCACATTGTTCTACTTCATTACCATTAGAATTAAAAATTCTATAATGAAAATCACTACATTTATTTAATGATAATTCTAGTAATAATAGTTGATCAAATCCTATTCCTAAATATCTATTTGATAATTTTTTTATTATTTCTTTTTTTAAAGAAAATTTTTTTTTTATATTATTTATAATAACAAAATCATTTCCTAATGCATGCATTTTAGTAAATTTTATTTTCATATAATATATTACAAATTTTAGAAAATTAAATGTAAAAAATTTATTTTTTGAAAAAATTTAACTTTTTTTATGTATTACAGAAACTGTATTATTACTTTTTCCTATAATAACTATATCAGCACATCTTTGTGTAAATAAACCTACCGTTATAACTCCAGGAATATTATTTATATATTTTTCTATTTTGATAGGATTATATAAATTTAATTTATATACATCTAATATTATATTCCCATGTTCTGTAATTGTATTTATACGTGGTTTAGCAATAGCACCTATATATAATAATTTTTTAATAATAAATTTTTTTGCCAAAGGAATAATTTCTATAGGTACTGGATGTAATCCTAAATTTTTTACATATTTAGATTCATCAATAATACAAATAAATATATCTGCTATACTAGATATAATTTTTTCATTTGTTAATGCTGCCCCACCCCCTTTTATCATTTGCATTTTATAATTAATTTCATCAGCACTATCAAAATATATACCAATTTTTTCTATTTTATTAACTTTATAAATATTAAAATTATATTTTTTTAATTTATTTGTAGATATTTTTGATGCTGATACTAAACCTTTAATATTTTTCTTTTTAGCAAATAAAATATCAATAAAATGAGATATTGTTGTTCCTGATCCAATTCCAATAATACTATTATCTTTAATATATTTTATTGCAGTTTTAACTGCAATATCTTTTAATTTATTAACCATATATATTTATATCTTTATATAAGATAAATTTTATATTATATTAAGTATAATAATTTGTAAAAATTTTTATATTTTAATTAATTAAAAATTTTTACAAAAAATTTTTTTATAAATATTTAATTAAAAAAAATATTTATAATAATTATATAAAATTATTTATTTAATAATGTATTAGATAAATTTATATAAACTTTATTCTATAAATTTTATTATGAGATTTTTTTATGAAAAAATGCAAAATATTTTTTTATACATTTTTTTTTATTACTATGTTAGTACTAACACATAATAATGTTAATGCTAAACTATTACCATTTTATTTAACAAAAAAAAATAATAATAAATCTTTACCAAGTTTATCAAAAATATTATCAAAAGTTACTCCTGCAGTTGTTACTATTAATGTACAAGGAAGTACTTTTGTATCACAATTTCGATTACCTCCTAAAATACAAGAATATTTAAATGATCATTTTTCATTATGTAAAATAGGATCACCATATGAAAATACTCCTATTTGTGGAAATAATAATAATGTTCTTGAACAAAAATTTCATTCAATTGGATCTGGTGTTATCATAAATCCTAAAAAAGGGATGATTATTACTAATAATCATGTTATTGATCATGCTAATTATATTTCAGTTGAATTAAATAATGGTAAAACTTATGAAGCTAAAATTATAGGACAAGATCCACAAATGGATATAGCTTTAATTCAAATTAAAGATAAAACAGCAAATTTAAAAAGTCTTAAAATAGCTAATTCTGATAATTTAAAAGTAGGTGATTATACCCTAGCTATAGGTAATCCATACGGGTTAGGTGAGACTGTTACATCAGGTATTATTTCTGCACTAGGACGTACAGGACTTAATATTGAAAATTTTGAAAATTTTATACAAACAGATGCAGCAATTAATCGTGGTAGTTCTGGAGGAGCATTAGTTAATTTAAATGGAGATTTAATCGGAATAAATACTGCTATTTTAACTCCTAATGAGGGTAATATTGGGATTGGTTTTGCTATACCCAGCAACACTGTTATAAGTTTAGTTAATCAATTTATTAAATTTGGTAAAGTTAAAAGAGGTTCTCTAGGAATTTATGGAGTAGAACTTACTCCTCAATTAGCTAAAATCATGAATATCTCTAATATTAGTAAAGGTATTTTTATACGTGATATTATATCATCCAAAAATAATAAATTACAACCTGGGGATATTATTATTACATTAAATGGTAAACAAATTGATAATTATGCTTTATTAAAAGCAAGAATAAGCATTTTTATGCAAGGTACAATTATTAAATTAGGAATTATAAGAAAAGGTGTTTTTAAAAGTATAAAAATAAAATTAAATGATTATTGTAATGATAATTCTCTTGAAAAAAATATGATGTATTATGGAATAGAAGGAGGATATTTAAGTAATATTGATTTAAAAAGTAAAAATATATTTTTTAAAAAAGGTAAAAATACTGCTGTTAAAATTATAAAAGTAATTCCTAATTCTCCTGCAGCAATAATAGGCTTAAAAAAAGATGATGTAATATTATCAATTAATAGAAAACGTATGACTAGTATAAAAAGTGTAAAGAAAATACTAGATAAACATCCAATATTAATACTCTTATATATTTTAAGAGGAACAAAAAAATTATATTTAATGAATTAAAAAAAAATATAAATTTTATTGAAAAAAATTTTAAAATATAACATACTGTTTAAGAAATTAATGGCCCTTTAGCTCAGCGGTTAGAGCAAACGACTCATAATCGTTAGGTCGTTGGTTCAAATCCAACAAGGGCCAGTTTTTAACTAAAAAATATTTTTTTTTATTTATGTTAATTTTATTAACAATTAAATTTAATATAAATAAAATGTTTTTTATATTAAATTTAATTTAAATTTTTTTTAATCAAAAAAATTAGGAAAAATATGTTAGAAATTAACTTAATAAAAAATAAATTAAAAGAAATAAAAAAAAAAAATATTTTTATTAGGGGGTTTCTTTAATTATTCAAAATATAAAAAAAAATTATTAATTATAAAAAATAAACTTAAAAATCCTATTTTTTGGAATAATTTTCGTTATATAAATATTCTAAATAAAAAAAAAATAAATATAGAAAATTTATTATTATCTTTAGATAATATTAATCAAGAAATTATTGATATTTATGAATTAATTAATTTAGCTATTGATACTAATGATAAAATAATATTAAAAGAATCAATAAAAATATTATTTAATATACAAAATAAAATAAATATTTTAGAATTTAAAAAAATTTTTGTTCAAAAAAATGATAAAAAAAACTGTTTTATTGATATACAATCTGGTTCAGGAGGTATTGAATCTCAAGATTGGGCAAAAATAATTATGAATATGTATTTAAAATGGGCAGAAAAAAAAAATTTTCAAGTTTTGATAATAAATAAATCTCCAGGAGAAATTATAGGAATTAAATCATCAACATTACATATTATAGGTGATTATGCTTATGGTTGGTTACGTACAGAAAATGGTATTCATCGTTTAGTTAGAAAAAGTCCTTTTAGTTCTTCTGGGCGAAGACATACATCTTTTGTTTCAACTTTTATATATCCAGAAATTAAAGAAAATATGAATATATCTATTAATTCTGATGATTTACGTATTGATGTATATAGAGCATCTGGTTCAGGAGGACAACATATAAATCGTACTGAATCTGCTGTACGTATTACACATATTCCTACTGGATTAGTTACACAATGTCAAAATAATAGGTCACAACATAAAAATAAAAGTCAAGCAATGAAACAAATAAAATTTAAATTATATGAATTACAAAATAAATTAAAACAAAAGATACAAAAAAATATAGAAAAAAAAAAATTTAATATTAGCTGGGGATATCAAATACGTTCTTATATATTAGATAATTCAAGAATTAAAGATATAAGAACAGGTATAGAAAGTAATGACATACAATCTGTACTTAATGGTAATCTAGATAAATTTATTCAAGCTAGTCTAAAATTAGGTTTATAAATATAGGATTATTTTATTATGTCCGAAAATAAAAAAAATATTAATAATAATGAAATAAAATTTCGACATAAAAAATTAGCAGAATTAAGAGAAAATAATAATATAACTTTTCCTAATAATTTTAAAATTAATATTTCATTAAATGAAATATATGAAAAATATAATTACGAAACTAATTTTTTAAATAAAAAAATATTTCATATTGCAGGTAGAATAGTAAATTTAAGAATTATGGGAAAAGCATCTTTTATCAATATTCAAGATTATACAAGAAAAATACAAATTTATATATCTCAAAATGGAGTTTCTTTAAAAGAATATAAAAAATTTTTAGATACATATGATCTTGGAGATATTATAGGTGTAGTTGGTTATATTTTTAAAACAAAAACAAATATTTTGTCTATTTTTTGTCAAAAAATTTTTTTATTAACAAAATCAATTAGACCATTACCAGATAAATATCATGGTTTACAAAATAAAGAAATAAAATATAGAAAAAGATATTTAGATTTAATTGTTAATAAAAAAACACGTTATATTTTTCAAAAAAGAACTCAAATTATATTTAATATTCGTAATTTTATGAATAAACAAGGTTTTATAGAAGTAGAAACCCCTATGATACATAATATCCCCGGAGGGGCTTTAGCTAGACCATTTGTAACATATCATAATACTTATAATAAAAATATGTATTTACGTATTGCTCCAGAACTTTATTTAAAACGTCTTATAATTGGAGGTTTTAATAAAATTTTTGAAATTAATAAAAATTTTAGAAATGAGGGGATCTCAACACAACATAATCCTGAATTTACTATGATGGAATTATATATAACATATTCTGATTATAAAGATTTAATGATTCTATTTGAAAAATTATTTAAAAAAATATATAAAATAATATTTAAAAATTATTTATTAAAATATAATAATTATACTTTTGATTTAAATAAAAAATTTAATAAATTAACAATGAAAGAATCTATTATATATTTTTATCCTAATTTTTCTTTAGAAAATTTAGAAGATAATAAAGAATTAATACAAATTGCTAATTTGTTAAATGTTGAAATAAATAAAAATTGGAGTAAAGGTAAAATTATTTCTGAAATTTTTGAAGAAAAAATTACAAAAAAAATTATAGAACCTACATTTATTACAGAATATCCTATTGAAATTTCTCCATTATCCAGGAATAATGATATAAATACATCCATAACTGATAGATTTGAATTTTTTATTTGTGGAATGGAAATAGCAAATGGTTTTTCTGAACTTAATGATCCTGAAGAACAAAAAAAAAGATTTAAAGAACAACAAAATATAAAAAATATAGATAATAATAAAAATATTTATGAAAATTTTTATGATCAAGAATATATAGATGCATTAGAACATGGACTTCCTCCTACTGCAGGATTAGGTATAGGTATAGATAGATTAATTATGTTATTTACTAATACAAAATCAATTAGAGATGTAATTTTATTTCCAATGTTAAGATCTATTTAATTAACTAAATATTTTTTTGTTTTTTTAATTAAAGATATAAATTTCTCTGCTTCTAAAGAAGCTTTCCCTATTAAAAAACCATTAATAATATTTTTTTTAAAGAAAATATCTATATTAGAATTATTAACAGAACCACCATATATAAAATATATGTTTTCTACTATTTTAGTATTTAAAGATATTAAATAATTTTTAATAAATAATACAATTTTTTGTATCTCATCTATATTGGCATTTTTGCCTGATCCAATTGCCCAAACAGGTTCATAAGCTATAATAATTTTATTTAAAATATCAATATTATTATTTTCTATAATATCATTAATTTGTTTAATAACAATTTTTTCTGCTTGATTATTTTTTTTTTGTTCTTCTGTTTCTCCTAAACATAAAATTGGAATTAATCCATATTTTTTAATTAAAAAAAATTTTTTTGAAACAAAATTATTATTTTCATTATGAAATAATCTTCTTTCTGAATGTCCAATTATAACATATTTTACTCCAACATCTTTTAACATTTTAATTGATATTTCACCTGTAAAAGATCCTTTTATATGAATATCAACATTTTGTGCAGTTAAAGATATAGATGTTTTTTTTAATAAATTATTTATATAATTTAAATATACATAAGGAGGTGCTATAGATAAATTACAAAAATATAAAGAATTATTTATTTTTTCTTTAATCAAATTAATATTTTTATCTATAAAATTAAAATTACCATTTAATTTCCAATTAGCAATAATTAAAAATTTTTTCATTTTTTTCTCTTTGTAATTAATTATATTACCAATATTTTTCAAATGTTATATTACCATTTTTATTTCTTAAATTTTGAGATAAATTTCTATTTTTTTCTAAAAAATTTCGTGTTTGTTTAATCATTTTTGGATTACCACATAACATTACATGACTGTTTTCAGTATTAATTTTTATGCCAATTTTTTTTTCTAATTTTTTATTTTTTAATAAATCAGGAATATAACCATATAAAATATTTTCATTTATATTAATTTTTCTAGTTAAAACAATTTGAATGATTAATTTATTAAAATAATTTTGTTTTATTTTTTTTAATAAATTTAAATAACTAAAATCTTTTATATATCTAACAGAATGAACTAAAATTATTTTTGAAAATTTTTTAAAACATATACCATCTTGTAATATTGAAAGATAAGGTCCTATACCTGTTCCTGTTGAAAACATCCATAAATTTTCACAAGATTTAATATTATTTAAAATAAAAATACCTGATGAATTTTTAGAAATAAAAATTTTATCATTAATTTTTAAATTATATAAATATGGACTTAATTGACCTTTTCTAATATTAGAAATATAAAATTCATAATTCTGATTTTTAGGAGAATTAATAAAAGAATATGCTCTTTTTATTTTTTTACCATTAATTTCTATAGCTAATTTTGTAAATTGACCTGCAAAAAAATTATTAATTTTTGCATTTAAAATAATACTAAATAAATCTTTTGTCCAATATTTTATGTTTTTTATTTTACCTATACTCCATTCTGTCATATTTTATCCCTTTTGTTAAAAAATAATATTTTTACAAAATATAATTTTTTTTAAAAAATTACAAATTATAATTTATAATATATTTTTTATAAAAAATTAACAAATAAAAAAATTTTTATTATAAAATATTTTATATTTATATTTTTTTTTAAAAATTATTAATTAAATTAATATATTTAAAATAAATATTTATATATATTTTTATTGAATCAATTATATTAATAAATTATAATATGTGTATTAAAATCTATTCTTAATATATAAAAATAAGGGGTGTAGTTTAATTGGTAGAATATTGGTCTCCAAAACCAATGGTTGGGGGTTCAAATCCCTCCACCCCTGTTTAAATTAATACTTATATTTTTTAAATATATAAAATTTTAAAAAATTTAATAAATTTATAGTAAAAATAATAATATAAATATATATTCATATATATTTAATATATTAAAATTAATAATTATATAATTTTTAAAAATTTTAATAACATATCAAATAAAATAAAACCATATTTTTTTTAAAATCTTAAAAATTTAAATAAATTGAATTATGCATATTATTTTATAAAATTAAAGAGGTTTAAGTATGAATGGAGCACAATGTATAATTCAAGAATTAAAAAAACAAAATGTTAAAACAGTATTTGGATATCCTGGCGGAGCTATTATGCCTCTTTATGATGCATTATATGACGGAGATATAGATCATGTTTTATGCCGACATGAACAAGGAGCCGCTATAGCAGCAATTGGATATGCTAGAGCTACTGGAAAAGCAGGAGTATGTATTGCTACCTCAGGTCCTGGAGCTACTAATTTAATAACAGGTATTGCAGATGCAATGGTAGATTCAGTTCCTCTTATTGCAATTACTGGACAAGTATCTCTCCCATTAATTGGTACTGATGCTTTTCAAGAAATAGATATTATAGGAATGTCTTTATCATGTACTAAACATAGTTTTTTAATAACTTCACCATTAGAATTATCTTCTATTATAGAAAAAGCTTTTTTTATAGCATTATCAGATAGACCAGGTCCTGTATTAATAGATATACCAAAAGATATACAATTATCTAATTTACCAAAAAAAATAAAATTAAAAAAAAGAACATTTTTTTTTGTAGAAAAAAAAAAATATTCCAAAAAAAAAATCAAAAAAGCTAATTTTTTGTTAAAAAAATCTAATATGCCTATATTATATATAGGAGGAGGAGTTAATATAGGTAATGCAGTTAATACATTAAGAAAGTTTGTTAATAATTCTAAAATACCTACTGTTGTAACTCTGAAAGGATTAGGTACTATTGATAGTAAAAATCCTTATTATTTAGGTATGTTAGGTATGCATGGAAATAAGGCAGCTAATTATACTGTTCAAAAATGTGATTTGTTAATAGCTGTTGGGGCTAGGTTTGATGATAGAGTAACAGGTAATATAAAAAAATTTGCTCCATATGCTAATATTATTCATATGGATATAGACCCAGCTGAAATTAACAAAATTTGCCAAGTAAATGTAGAATTATTAGGTAATTTAAATTATTTAATTCCCTTATTAGCAATTCCTCAAAATATTTTAAAATGGCAAAATTATATAAAAAAAATAAAAAAAAAATATACTCATAAATATAATTTTTTTACAAAAAAAAAAAAAATTTATGCTCCTTTTTTACTTAAAAAATTATCAGATATTAAAAATAAGAATACAATTATTACTACTGATGTAGGACAACATCAAATGTGGACTGCACAACATATAACTTTTTCTAATCCTAAAAATTTTATTACTTCTAGTGGATTAGGAACAATGGGTTTTGGATTACCAGCTGCTATTGGTGCACAAATTGCAAAACCTAATAATAATGTTATATGTATTTCAGGTGATGGTTCTTTTATAATGAATATCCAAGAATTAAGTACAATTAAAAGAAAAAATTTACCTATAAAAATTATATTATTAGATAATAAAAGATTAGGTATGGTACGACAATGGCAACAACTCTTTTTTCAAAAAAGATATAGTGAAACTACTTTATATGATAATCCAGATTTTATAAAATTAGCAAAATCGTTTGGAATATCAGGTCATAGTATTAGTTATACTAATCAAATTAATACAAGTTTAAAAAAAATATTTTCTATAAACAAACCTTATATATTACATGTTTTAATTAATGAATATGATAATGTTTGGCCATTAGTTCCACCTGGATATAGTAATGATAATATGATGGAGAAAAATTAAATGAATAAATATCAATTATTTATTAAAACAAATATTAGTCCTGAAATTAGTGAAAGAATAATAAGGATTATTCGTCATAGAGGATTTTTAATTAAAACAATAAATATTAATGTAATAAATAAATTAAAAAATATTAATTTTAGATTAATATTAAGAAGTTATAAATCTATAAATTTTCTAATTAAACAAATCAGGAAATTAATAGATGTACTAGATATTATAATAATATCATAAATTTTATGATAACATTATTATTACTTAAAATAAGGAAATATAATAATGTCTATAAAAAAAGCAGATTTTATTTGGTTAAACGGTAATATTATAAAATGGGAAGATGCTAAAATTAGTGTTATGACTCATGCATTACATTATGGAACATCTGTTTTTGAAGGCATTAGATGTTATAAATCACATAAAGGACCAGCTATTTTTCGTCATAAAGATCATATTAATCGTTTATATAATTCTGCTAAAATTTATCGTTTTCCATTAAAATTTACTATACAAGAAATAATGAATGCTATTCATATTATAATAAATATTAATAAATTAGATGAAGCTTATATTAGAATTTTAGTATTTATAGGAGATGTAGGTTTAGGTATTAATCCACCTAAAAATTATTATACAGACATAATGATTAGTGCATTTCCATGGAAAGATTATCTTGGTAATAATGCAAAAAAAAATGGTATTAATACAATGATATCTTCATGGAATAGAATAAAACCTAATACTATACCTAGTTTAGCAAAAGCAGGAGGTAATTATTTATCTTCTTTATTAATTGGAAGTGAAGCACGTAGAAATGGATATGATGAAGGAATTGCTTTAGATAGTTTTGGTTTTGTTTCAGAGGGAGCTGGTGAAAATATTTTTCAAATTAAAAATAATATTTTATTTACTCCCCCACTAAATTCATCAATCCTCCCAGGAATTACTAGAGATTCAGTTTTAAAAATAGCTAAAAATCTTAATTTAAAAATAAAAGAATGTTTAATTTTAAGAGAATCTTTATATTTATCTGATGAAATATTTTTAACAGGAACAGCAGCTGAAATTACTCCTGTATGTAGTGTAGATAATATATTAATTAATAATGGAAAAAGAGGAAGAGTTACAAAAAATATACAAAAAGAATTTTTATATTTATTTGAAGGGAAAATAAAAGATAAATGGAATTGGTTAGATTATATTAAAAAATAATTATTTTATAAATTTTTTTAAAAAAGAAGAAAAAATGCCTAATTATCGTTCGTTTACTACAACAAAAGGCCGTAATATGGCTGGAGCTAGAGCTCTTTGGAGAGCTACAGGTATGAATGATGAAGACTTTAACAAACCTATTATTGCTATAGTTAATTCTTTCTCAGAATTTGTTCCTGGCCATATACATTTACAAACATTAAGTAAAATTATTGCTACTGAAATTAAAAAAAATGGAGGAGTACCAAAAGAATTTAATACTATAGCAATAGATGATGGAATAGCTATGGGTCATAATGGTATGTTATATTCTTTACCTTCTAGAGAACTTATTGCTGATTCTATAGAGTATGTTATAAATGCACATTGTGTTGATTCTATGATTTGTATATCTAATTGTGATAAAATTACTCCAGGAATGTTAATGGCTAGTTTACGATTAAATATACCTACTGTATTTATATCTGGTGGTCCAATGGAAGCAGGAAAAATTAATATAAAAGGAACACAAAAAATTCAAAAGATTGATTTAGTAGATGCTATGGTTCAATCAGGAAAATTAGAACAATCTGATAAATATATAAAAGAAATAGAATTAAATGCTTGTCCAACTTGTGGTTCTTGTTCTGGAATGTTTACAGCTAATTCTATGAATTGTATAGTTGAAGCTTTAGGATTAGCTTTACCAGGAAATGGATCTTTATTATCTACTCATATAAATCGTAAAAAGTTATGTATAAAATCAGCACAAAAAATAGTAGAAATTACAAAAAAATATTATTTAAATAATGAAATTAGTTTTTTACCTAAAAACATTATTAATCAAAAAGCATTTGAAAATGCAACTATGTTAGATATTGCAATGGGTGGGTCAACAAATACAATATTGCATATGTTAGCATTATCACAAGAAACAAAAGTTTCATTTAATTTAAAAAAAATTGATCAATTATCAAAAAATACACCGTGGTTATGCATGATTTCTCCTAGTACAAATAAATTTTATATGGAAGATTTTCATAGAGCAGGTGGAGTAATAGGAATTTTAGGAGAATTAAATAAAATTAAGTTAATAAATAAAAGTGCTAAAAATATATTAGGATTAACAATTGAAGAAACTATTCATAAATATGATATTACTATTACAAAAAATATAAAAATTAAAAAATTTTACCAATCAGCTCCTGGTAATATAAAAACAATACACCCTTTTTCACAAAATAAAATGTGGCATAGTTTAGATCAAGATAGAAAAAAAGGGTGTATTCGTTCTTATAAATATGCATTTAGTAAAGATGGAGGATTAGCTGTTTTATATGGTAATCTTGCTAAAGATGGATGTGTTGTTAAAACTGCTAGTGTAAATAAAAAATTAATGATTTTTACAGGAAAAGCAAAAGTATTTGATAGTCAAGAATCTGCAATATATGCAATTTTAAATAAAAAAATTTTTCCTGGTGATGTTATTGTTATAAGGTATGAAGGTCCTAAAGGAGGACCAGGAATGCAAGAAATGTTATATCCGACATCTTATTTAAAATCAATGAAATTAGATAAATATTGTGCTTTAATTACAGATGGAAGATTTTCTGGAGGTACTTCTGGTTTATCTATAGGTCATATTTCTCCAGAAGCTGCAAATAAAGGAATTATAGCCTTGGTAAAAAATAATGACATTATTAAAATTAATATTCCAAATAGGTCTATAAAATTAGATATTTCATCTTCTATACTAAATAATAGAATTAATAAAGAAAAAAAAAGAGGTAAATTAGCATATACTCCTTTTTTAAAAAGAAAAAGAAAAGTTTCTTTTGCACTGAAAGCATATGCTTTTTGGGTAACTAGTGCAGATAAAGGTGCTGTAAGAGATAAAAATAAATTAGATTATAAATAAATTATAAATTAATATTTTAAAAAAAAATTTAAAATAATTTCATTATTAATTACAGTATAAATTTATAAATAAAAAATTTTAATTTAAAATATATATAATTTTTTAGTAAAGAATAAGATAATATTTATTAATATTTAATAAATATTTTTATTAAAAATATTTATTAAACTAATTAAATATTAATTTTATTAATAAAATATAGGATTATTAAATGAATAATTATTTTAATAATTTAAATTTTCGTAAAAAGTTAAAAACTTTACAAAAATGTAGATTAATGCAATTTGAAGAATTTGTAAATGGTATAAAATATTTAAAAAATAAAAAAATTGTTATTATAGGTTGTGGAGCTCAAGGATTAAATCAAGGATTAAATATGAGAGATTCTGGATTAAATATTTCATATGCATTAAAAACAGAATCAATAAAAAATAAAAATTTATCCTGGCAAAAAGCATATAATAATGGATTTAATATTGGTACTTATCAAGAATTAATACCTCATGCAGATTTAATTATTAATTTAACTCCTGATAATAAACATCATAATGTTTTAAAAAATATTAAACATTTAATAAAAAAAGGAGCAACATTAGGATATTCTCATGGATTCAATATTATTGAAGAAGGAGAAAAAATTCCAAAAAATATTACTGTAATTATGGTAGCTCCAAAATGTCCTGGTACTGAAGTAAGAGAAGAATTTAAAAGAGGATTTGGTGTACCAGCTTTAATTGCTATTCATCAAAATAATCCTAAAAATATAAATGGATTAAAAATAGCTAAATCATGGGCTTATGCAATTGGAAGTCATAAAGCTGGTGTACTAGAATCATCTTTTTCTGCTGAAGTAAAATCAGATTTAATGGGAGAACAAACAGTATTATGTGGAATACTACAAACAACATCTATTTTATTATTTGATAAATTATTAAAATTAAATATTAATGCATCATATGCTTCACAATTAATTCAATTTGGATGGGAATATATTACAGAAGCCTTAAAACAAGGAGGTATTAGTTTAATGATGGATAGATTAAATAATCTTAGTAAGATACATGCTTATGAATTATCATTAATTTTAAAAAAAAAATTAAAACCTTTATTTAAAATACATATTGATAATATTATTTCAGGAAATTTTTCAAAAGAACTTATAAAAGATTGGAATAATAATAATTATAATTTAATTAAATGGAGAAAAATATATAAAAATAATAATTTTGAAAAAATGAAAAATGATAAAAATAATAATATAAAAGAACAAGAATATTTTGATAAAGGTATTTTTATAATTGCTATTATTAAAAGTAGTGTCGAATTAGCATTTGAATTAATGATAGAATCAGGA
Organism: Enterobacteriaceae endosymbiont of Donacia thalassina; assembly: GCF_012568245.1. Classification (NCBI taxonomy): domain Bacteria; kingdom Pseudomonadati; phylum Pseudomonadota; class Gammaproteobacteria; order Enterobacterales; family Enterobacteriaceae; species Enterobacteriaceae endosymbiont of Donacia thalassina. The sequence continues at coordinate 189,400 of NZ_CP046188.1, read as the reverse complement.
ATATCATCTGCATCAGCATATTATGAATCATTACATGAATTACCTTTAATTGCTAATACTATTGCAAGAAAAAAATTATATGAAATGAATAAAGTTATATCAGATACAGCTGAATACGGTAATTATTTATTTTCTAATAATGCTATTCCTTTATTAAAAAATTTTATAGATAATCTTACATCAGAAGATTTAGGTATTACAAAAATAAAAAATAAATTTATAAATAATAAATATTTACGTGATTTAAACCATGATATTAGAAATCATCCTATTGAAAAAATAGGTTATTTTTTAAGAAATTATATGATTCATATGAAATCTTTAGTTAATAATAAAAAATAAAATAAAAAATTTACTCTCTTTTCTTTTTTATAAGGAGAGTAATTTAATTTTAATATAAAATATTAATTTAACATTTTCCATTTAAAATTTATTTTATAAAATTTTAAAAATATTTTAAATTAATTAATAATTATATTTTTTATATAAAATTTTAATATAAAATATTTATATAAAAAAATAGTATAAATATATAATATTTTAAAATGTATTTTTATATAAATTATGGAGAATAAATTGAATAATACAGCCATAGTTTTAATGGAAGATGGAACTAAACTTTTAGGAAAATCTATAGGAGTTGATGGAATAGTTATAGGAGAAATAGTATTTAATACTGCAATTACTGGATATCAAGAAATAATTACTGACCCGTCTTATTATAAACAAATTATAACTTTTACATATCCTCACATTGGTAATGTTGGTACTAATTTAAAAGATAATGAATCATCAAAAATTTATTTAAAGGGCATTATTATTAATAATTTATCAAAAATATCAAGTAATTATCGTAGTACAGAAAATCTAGATATTTTTCTTAAAAAGAAAAATATTATTGCTATTGAAGGTATAGATACTAGATATTTAACAAAATTAATACGTGATAAAAAAATTACTAAAATAGGATTAATTGTTACTAAAAAAAATATTAATTATAAAAAAATTATTAAAAAAATTAATGCATATAAAGGATTACAAGGATTAAATTTAATTAAAAATATTACAACAAAAGAAAATTATTCTTGGGTTAAAGGAAATAAAAATATTAAAGTAATTAAAAATTATATATTTTCAATGCATATTGTAGTAATAGATTTTGGTGTAAAAAGAAGTATTTTAAAAATGTTTATTGATAGAAAATGTAAAATTACTGTTGTATCAGCGTTTACTAGTTATGAAAATATAATTTTATTAAATCCAGATGGTATTTTTTTATCTAATGGCCCAGGAGATCCTACTCCATGTCTTTCTATTATAAACACTATAAAAAAATTTTTAACAATAAATATTCCAATTTTTGGTGTTTGTTTTGGTCATCAAATATTAGCTATTGCAAGTGGAGCAAAAATTAAAAAAATGGATATAGGCCATCATGGAAGTAATCATCCTGTTAAAGATCTAAAAAATAATAAAGTATTGATTACAACTCAAAATCATGGATTTACTATTGATGAAAATAATATTCCTAAAAATTTAGAAATTACACATAAATCTCTATTTGATAACACTATACAAGGAATTCATTATATTAATAAACCTGCTTTTGGTTTTCAAGGACATCCTGAAGCTAGTCCTGGACCCCATGATGCATCTATTTTATTTGATTATTTTATAGAATTAATTCAAATTTATTGTATAAAAAAATATAAGAGATTATAAAATGCCAAAACGTACTGATATAAGAAATATTATGATTTTAGGATCTGGCCCAATTATTATTGGACAAGCTTGCGAATTTGATTATGCTGGTACTCAGGCATGTAAAGCTTTAAAAGAAGAAGGATATAATTTAATTTTAGTTAATTCTAATCCTGCTACTATTATGACTGATCCTGATATTGCTGATATTACATATATAGAACCTATGAACTGGGAAACTATTACTAAAATTATAGAAAAAGAAAAACCTGATGTAATTTTACCAACAATGGGTGGGCAAACAGCTTTAAATTGTATTTTAGATTTACATAAAAATAATATTTTAAATAAATTTAATGTAGAAACTATTGGAGTTTCAATAGAAACTATAAATAAAGCAGAAAATCGTTATTATTTTGCAAATATTATTAAAAAATTAGGATTTAATGTTCCTTCTTCTTTTATTGCTAAGAATATAAATGAAGCAAAACATAATATTAAAAAAATTGGTTTTCCATGTATTGTGAGACCATCATTTACTATGGGGGGAAGTGGAGGAGGAGTAGCAAATAATATAATTGAATTTGAAAAAATTTGTAAAAATGGATTAAATTTATCGCCTAATAATGAATTAATTATAGATGAATCATTAATAGGGTGGAAAGAATATGAAATGGAGATTATAAAAGATCAAAATGGTAATTCTATTATTATATGTTCTATTGAAAATTTAGATCCTATGGGTATACATACAGGAGATTCAATTACAGTAGCCCCTGCACAAACTTTATCTGATAAAGAATATCAAATAATGAGAAATGCTTCCATATTAATTATGGAGTCTATGGGTATTAAAGCAGGAGGAGCTAATGTACAATTTGCTGTCCATCCAAATACAGGTAAATTAATGGTAATTGAAATGAATCCTCGTGTTTCACGTTCATCTGCATTAGCATCTAAGGCTACAGGATTCCCAATTGCAAAAATATCTGCCAAACTTTCTATTGGTTATACATTAGATGAATTAAGAAATGATATAACAAATAATCGTATTACTGCTGCTTTTGAACCATCTATTGATTATATAGTAACTAAAATACCTAGATTTAATTTTGAAAAATTTCATAATGCTAATGATAGATTAACAACACAAATGAAATCTGTAGGAGAAATTATGTCTATAGGTAGATCTTTTCAAGAATCTATCCAAAAAGCATTATGTAGTTTAGAAATAGGAATTAATGGATTTAATCCTAAAACTGATTTAATCAAAAACAAAAAAAATTATAATTTAATTATAAAAGAACTAAAAAAACCAGGTCCTGATAGAATTAGATTTATTGCAGATGCTATAAGAATAGGTATGTCTATTAAAAAAATATATAATTATTCTAAAATAGATAAATGGTTTTTATTACAAATAGAAAATTTAATTAATATTGAAAATAAAATAATAATATTAGGTATAAAATATTTATATAATAAAGAATATTTTTTTAATTTAAAAAAAAAAGGATTTTCAGATGCTAGATTAGCTACATTATTAAATGTATCTGAAAAAAAAATAAGAACATTAAGATATAATTTAAATATACATCCAGTATATAAAAGAGTTGATACATGTGCTGCTGAATTTAAAACAAATACTGCTTATATATATTCAACTTATGAAAAAGAATGTGAAGCTAATCCTAGTAATAATAAAAAAAAAATTATAATTTTAGGTAGTGGACCTAATAGAATAGGTCAAGGTATTGAATTTGATTATTGTTGTGTACATGCATCAATAATATTACGTAAAAATAATTTTGAAACAATTATGATTAATTGTAATCCAGAAACCGTTTCTACTGATTATGATATTTCAGATCGTTTATATTTTGAACCTATTACTTTAGAAAATATATTAGAAATTATTAGAATAGAAAAACCTTTAGGAGTAATAATACAATATGGGGGACAAACTCCATTAAATTTAGCTAAAAAATTAGAAAAAGAAAATGTTAATATTATAGGTACTGATCCTAGATCTATAGATTTAGCTGAAGATAGAAAAAAATTTCAATATATTATTAATTTTTTAAAATTAAAACAATCTCAAAATTATATAGTAAAAAATTTAAATGAAGCTTTAATGAAAGCAAATATAATTGGTTTCCCAATAATAGTAAGACCTTCTTATGTTTTAGGAGGTAGATCTATGGAAATAGTATATAATGAAGAAAATTTAAAAAATTATTATTTATTAAATATACAGAATAATGTTCCTGTTTTATTAGAAAAATTTTTAAAAAATGCAATAGAAGTTGATGTAGATGCTATTTGTGATCGAGAAAATGTTTTTATAGGTGGGATTATGGAACATATTGAATATGTAGGAATTCATTCTGGAGATTCTGCTTGTTCATTTCCTACAAGAACTTTAAGTAAAAGTATTTTAAAAGAAATTAAAAATCAGACGAAAAAATTAGCTATTAAAATTAATGTATGTGGATTAATAAATATTCAATTTGCTATAAAAAATAAAGAAATTTATATAATAGAAGTTAATCCTAGAGCTTCTAGAACAGTTCCATTTATTTCTAAAGCAATAAATATACCATTAGCAAAAATGGGAGCATTAGTTATGATAGGTAAAACTTTATCAGATTTAAATCTTAGAAAAGAAATTATTCCACAATATTTTTCTGTAAAAGAAGTAATGTTACCTTTTAATAAATTTGATAATATAGACCCTATTTTAGGTCCTGAAATGAAATCTACAGGAGAAGTTATGGGTATAGGATTTTCTTTTGCTGAGGCATTTTATAAAGCAATGTTAGGTACTAAAGTTTTTATTAAAAATAAAGGTATTATATTAATTTCTGTACATAATCAAGATAAAAAATTAATTTTTCCAATAGTACAAAAATTAATAAATTATGGATTTAAAATTGAAGCTACATATGGAACTGCTGAATTTTTAAAAAAATTAAATTTATTAGTTAAAACAGTTAGAAAATCTACAGAAAAACAACCTAATGTAATTAACTTTATAAAAAATAAAAGATATACTTATATAATTAATACTGCAGAAAAAAAAGAATCTATTAATAATTCTAAATTAATTAGAATATTAGCTTTAAAAAATAATATTTATTATAATACAACTATTAATAGTGCTATAGCTACTATAGATTCTATAGGAGAAAATTTTCCAAAAAAAATATTTTCTTTACAAGAATTACATAAAAATTTTTTAAAACAAAAAAATTTTAAAATTTAAAAATAAATAATATTTTTGATAAAATCATATATTCAATAATATGAAAAAAATAAACATTAAAACAAAAAACTATAATTTAAATAAAATATTAAAAATTGATAATATAGATCATCTACAAATTATAAATATAAAAGGACCTGATAGTAAAAAATTTTTACAAAATCAATTAACCATCAATATTAATAAATTAGATAATAATTTAAATTTTTTTAATGCATTACATTGTAATTCTCAGGGTAAAATATTAACAAATATGCATATTTTTAAATATTCTGAAAATTATTATAAATATATTATTCAAAAAAATATATTAAAAAAATATTTAGAAGATATTAAAAAATATCTTTCATTTTATGATATAAAAATTTTTTTACATAAAAAAGAAAAAATTTTTGGATTATTTAATATAAAATATGAAAAATTTTTTTCTAAATTTTTTAGAAAAAATAATGTTTTTTCTACAAAAAAAACATTATTTTTTTATAAAAAAAATATTTTTTTAAAATTCTTTTTTTCTAAAAATTATTATTTTTTAATTTTATCAAAAAAAAATATTCAATTTTTTATTCAAGAATTTTATCCTGAAAAAATTATTTATTTTAAAAAAAATAATTTTTGGAATAAACTATATATGAAGATAGGTTATCCTATTATTGATATTAATGATAATTGTAATTTATTTTTTCCCCAACAAAGTAATATGATATCATTTCGTGCTATTGATTTAAATAAGGGTTGTTACTTAGGACAAGAAATAATTAATAATATCAATTTTAAAAATAAAAAAAATAAACAATTATTTTTATTAGAAGGAAAAGCAAAATTTTTACCATCATTTAATGATGTGTTAGAAATTAAAAAAAATAAATTTCAAAAATGGAAAATAATAAGAGGTAGTATTATTTTAAAATCACTAATAATAAAATTAAATTTAATATGGATACAAGTTATATTAAAAAATAATATTTTAAAAAATTCTTTAATTAGATTAAATAAAGACAAAAAAAGTATTTTTTCTATTATTAAAATTTTTGAATAATGAAAAGACATTTTTTAAATATATCGATTTATATTTTATTTTTAATTATATTTCAATGTTTTAAAATCATAAATATTTAAAATAAATATTATTCTTTCAATAATAAAGGGTTTGTACAAAAAAATGAAAAAAATAACTATTATTTTTATAATGATTATAATGAATATTTATAATATTGCTTATGCAGAATCTGATTTTAAAGATTATTGGTATTTTGGTTCTAAATTTGGTTTATCACAATATAATCATATTAAATTATTAGGGAAGGACATTGATGATAAAGAATATACTTTATTTAATAAAATAGGAAATGGATTATTTTTTGGTTATCAATCTAATAATTTTTTAGGATTTGAAATAGGTTTTGATTGGTTAGGTGCTGTTAAAAAAAATATTCAAGATAAAAATGAGAATACTATAAATTTTTTTGAATCTAAAGGTATTCAATTAACATCTAATGTTAGATATCCTATCTTTAAAAATGTATATTTATATAGTCGTTTAGGAGGTTTATTTACTAAATCTATTAATAAACAATATGATAAAAATAATTATAATAAAAATTTAGATAATATATATTATAATTTATCTCCATTAATGGTTTTAGGAGGAGAATATTTAATAAATAATAATTTTTCATCTAGGTTAGAATATCAATTTGCAGGTAAGATTGGAAATAAAGATTATGATGATTTAGGTCAGCAAACAAATAATTCTATGATTACTTTAAGTTTAATTTATAAATTTACTGATAAGTATCACTTACCTTCAATAAGAAATTTAATAAATAAAGCAAAAAATAATTATTATAATAATTATAGTAATAATAATATTCTATCTAAAACAAAAGTTTATTTTAATTCTAATAAAATTATTTTAGGTAAACAAAATAAAAAAAAATTAAATAAAGTTATAGAAAATAATATTAAAAATAATAATTTATCTAAAAATAATGATAATAAAATAATAATTTTAGGTCATTCTGATTATTTAGAAAAAGATAATAATAATTTTTTATCACAAAAAAGAGCACAAAAAATTGCTGAATATTTATCATTTAAAAATAAAGATTTAATTAAAAAAATAATTATTGTGAAAGGTTTAGGAAGTAATTTATCAATTAATAAAAATTGTTTAAAAATAAAAAATTATAAAATTTTAAAAAAATGTTTAGTTATAGATCGTTATGTAGAAATAAAAATTTTGAAAATTCCTAAAAAAATCATTAAAAAACATGTTTTTAATAAAAAATTATTTTTTATGAATAATCATCATAAAGGGTATAAATATAATTATGGTGATAATGATTATTTAAATAATGAAATACATAATTTTAAAAATAAATTATTTATATATAAACAATGTTTTAATATTATTTCAAAATTAGACCAAATGTATAAAATACAAAAAAATTTATATTTAATAAATAAATTTTTATATAAATCATAAATAAAAAATGCAGAAAATAAAAATATTTTCTGCATTTTTTATTTTTAATAAAAAATATAAAAATAATTAAATAATAAAATTAAAATGCCCGAAGGCGGAATTGAACCACCGACACGGGGATTTTCAGTCCACTGCTCTACCAACTGAGCTATTCGGGCATATATAAAAATATATTTTCATTATGCCAATATTTATAAGTAAACGTCAATATTTTTTATTAAAAAAATAATATAAAATATATAAATAAAATTTTTTTTATTTTTTTAATATTTTTAATTTTATAAAATAAAATTTTTTTTAAACAGGACTTGAAACATAGGTTATATGTCCTTATCTTTCAGTGCACATTATTCAAAATAAATTAATTTATAATAGTTAAACTTCTTAAAAGGAGAATTATTAAATGAATATTCGTCCATTACATGATCGTGTTATTGTAAGAAGAAAAGAAGTTGAATCTAAATCTTCAGGTGGAATTGTATTAACAGGTTCTGCTGCAGGAAAATCTACTAGAGGTGAAGTATTAGCAGTAGGGAAAGGACGTATATTAGATAATGGTGTCGTAAAACCATTAGATGTAAAAAAAGGTGATATAATCATATTTAATGATGGTTATAATGTTAAAACAGAAAAAATTGATGATGAAGAAGTTCTTATAATGTCTGAAAGTGATATTTTGGCTATTATTAAATAATAAAATTTGTCATTAAATAAATAAAATTATAGAAAATTTAATTAATTTAATATAAATAAATTTAAGGAATATTTAAAATGGCAGCTAAAGACGTAAAATTTGGTAATGATGCTCGTGTAAAAATGTTACGAGGTGTAAACGTACTTGCAGATGCAGTTAAAATTACTCTTGGACCAAAAGGTAGAAATGTAGTATTAGATAAATCATTTGGTGCACCTGCTATAACTAAAGATGGTGTAACAGTTGCTAGAGAAATAGAATTAGAAGATAAATTTGAAAATATGGGAGCACAAATGGTAAAAGAAGTTGCTTCCAAAGCTAATGATGTAGCAGGTGATGGTACAACTACAGCTAGTGTATTAGCACAATCTATTGTAAGCGAAGGGTTGAAAGCTGTTGCTGCTGGTATGAATCCTATGGATTTAAAAAGAGGAATAGACAAAGCTGTTATAGCTGCTGTAGAAGAATTAAAAGTAATTTCTGTACCTTGTTCTGATTCAAAATCTATAGCTCAAGTAGGAACTATTTCTGCAAATGCAGATGAAACTGTAGGAAATTTAATTGCGCAAGCTATGGAAAGAGTCGGAAAAGAAGGAGTTATTACAGTTGAAGAAGGTACAGGATTACAAGATGAATTAGATGTAGTTGAAGGAATGCAATTTGATAGAGGATATTTATCTCCTTATTTTATCAATAAAACAGAATCTGGCACTGTAGAACTTGATAATCCATATATACTTTTAGTTGATAAAAAACTTTCAAATATTAGAGAAATTTTACCTGTTTTAGAAATGGTTGCAAAATCAAGTAAATCTTTATTAATTATAGCTGAAGATGTTGATGGTGAAGCATTAGCTACATTAGTAGTTAATACTATGCGTGGTGTAGTAAAAGTAGCTGCTGTTAAAGCTCCAGGTTTTGGAGATCGTCGTAAGGCTATGTTACAAGATATTGCTATTCTTACAGGTGGTAATGTTATTTCAGAAGAAATAGGTCTAGAATTAGAAAAAACTACACTAGAAGATCTTGGACAAGCAAAAAAAATAATTATAAATAAAGATACAACAACAATTATAGATGGTATTGGTAAACAAAAAGATATTTCAGGTCGCGTTAATCAAATAAGACAACAAATAGATGAAGCAACTTCTGATTACGATCGTGAAAAACTTCAAGAAAGAGTAGCAAAATTAGCAGGTGGAGTAGCTGTATTAAAAGTTGGAGCTGCAACTGAAGTAGAAATGAAAGAAAAAAAAGCTCGAGTAGAAGATGCTTTACATGCTACTAGAGCTGCTGTAGAAGAAGGTGTTGTAGCAGGTGGAGGAGTAGCCTTAGTACGAGTAGCAGCTAAATTAATGAATTTAACTGGTCAAAATGAAGATCAGAATATGGGTATAAAAGTAGCTTTAAGAGCAATGGAAGCCCCTTTACGTCAAATAGTTTCTAATGCAGGAGAAGAACCATCAGTAATTGCAAATAATGTAAAAGATGGACATGGTAACTATGGATATAATGCTGCAAATGAAGAATATGGAGATATGATTAAGTTTGGTATTTTAGATCCTACTAAAGTTACAAGATCAGCATTACAATATTCAGCATCTGTAGCAGGACTTATGATTACAACAGAATGTATGGTTACAGATTTACCAAAAGATGAAAAATCAGAAATTTCAAATACACCACCAGGTGGTATGGGTGGCGGTATGGGTGGTATGATGTAATTCTTATTAAAGAATTTTTAAATTTGTTAAATAAATTTAAAATTATAGTTTTATTATTTTATTAATATATTAATATAAGCTGTGCAGTAATTTTAGGCACAGCTTTTTTTATGATAATATTTTAATTTTATATTTTTTTAAAAAATAAATTTTTTATTTTTTCCTCCATAACTTTCCTTAGTTAGTCTAGGAACTAAAAATCCTGATAGAGATGATGAAATTTTTTTCATAATTTTTTTAGCTTTATTTACAGAAACATTAAAATGTTTACTGCCTTCTATTTTATCTAAAAGATGTAAGTAATATGGAATTATTCCAATATTAAATAAATTGTTACTTAATTTAATTAAAATTTCATGATGATCATTTATATCTTTTAATAAGACACTTTGATTTAAAATAGTTATTCCTAACTCTTTTAAAGAGTTAATTTTTTCATATAATGTATTACTAATTTCATTCGGATGATTAATATGTGTAACTATTACAATATTAAATTTACATTTACTGAATATTTTTAATAAATTTATAGAGATTCTTTGGGGGATAATAGATATTATTCTAGTATGTATTCTTAATATTTTAATATGAGATATTTTTTTTATATCATTAATAAATGTATTTATTTTGTGATCATTTAAAACTAAAGGATCCCCTCCAGAAAAAATAATTTCATTAATTTCTAATTTTTTTTTTATATAATTAATAATTTTATGCCAATCACGTATTTTAATTGAATTAATCTGTTTAGTATTTTTTCGAAAACAATATCTACAATGTACTGCACAAATTCCTGTTAATAATATTAACACTCTATTTTTATATTTATGTATCATCCCAGGAATAATAAATTTTTCATTTAATGGGTTACTATTATATTTTTTACATTTTACTAATTCTTTTTTATTAAAAATAAATTGTAATAAAATTGGATCTTTAGAATTTTTCTTTTTTATTTTTTTTATAAAAGTTAAAGGTATTTTTACATTAAAAGGTATATTATTTTTTTTATATAGAAATTGATTACTATCTGTTTTTTTTATTTTTGTTATTTTCATAAGATCAATATTATTATTGATATTATTTGACAATTGTTTTAACCATAATTCTTTCATAAAATAGTTTTATTTTTATAAATATATATTATTATAAATTAATATTTTTTTAAAAAAAGATTTAAAATGGTAAATTACTATAGTAATAATTTTAAGATTGGGATGAAATTTATATTTTTAAATCAACCCTATATTATAGAATCTAGTGAATTTGTAAAACCTGGTAAGGGACAATCATTTGTAAGAATAAAAATGAGGAATTTAATTACTGAAAAATTAATTGATAAAACATTTAAATCTACTGATAATTTAAATACTGCAGATATTTTAGAAAAAAAATTACAATATTTATATAATGAAAAAAATTATTTTTATTATTTTATGAATAAAAATAATTTTGAACAAATTATGATTCATAGTAATATTATTGGGGATAAAAAAAAATGGTTGATTTCTCAATATGATTATACAATAACATTTTGGAATCAAATACCTATATTTTTAACATTACCTAATTTTATAAAATTAAAAGTAATAAATACAAGTTTAATTTTAAAAGGAGATACAATAAATAATAATAAACAAGCCATAATAAGTAATGGGGAAATAATAAAAGTTCCTGTTTTTATTAAAACAGGAGATATTATTAAAATTGATACAAGAAAAAAAAAATACATTTCTAGATATAAATAATAAAATATATAATTTTTAAAATAATATGAAAAAATTAAATTACTTAACTAGTGCTAGAACAAATGATTTAATTAAACGTAATTTTATAATTAAAAAAATAAGAAAATTTTTTGACGAAAAAAATTTTATTGAAGTAGAAACTCCTATATTAACTCAATTTGAAAATACAAATATTTATTTACAACAATTTAGTACAAATTTTATTAATAATAAAAATAAAAAAAAATTATTTTTAATTACTAGTCCTGAATTTCATATGAAGAGGATACTTGCATCTAAAATAAATCATTCAATTTATCAAATATGTCATAGTTTCCGTAATGGAGAATATGGAAAATATCATAACCCAGAATTTACTATGTTAGAATGGTATCATAAAAATTATGATTTAAAACAATTAATATTAGAAGTAAATAATTTTTTTATAAAATTTGGATTTAATAAACTTAAAAAATATTCATATAAAAAAATTTTTTTAAAATTTTTTAAAATAAATCCTTTTCATGTAAGTCAACAAAAATTATTTTTTTTATTAAAAAAAAAAGGATTTATAAACAAAAAATATAATTTTTATACTAAAGATAATTATGTACAAATATTATTTGATTTATATATTGTACCTAAACTAGGTTATATATCTCCGATATTAATATATAATTTTCCATCATCACAAAAAACTATGGAAACTATAAATATAAATAATAAAAATATAGCAAATAGATTTGAAGTATTTTTTAAAGGAGTTGAATTAGGTAACGGATTTCATGAATTAACTAATTATAAAGAACAAAAAAAAAGATTTGATGAAGATAATAATAAACGTAAATCAATAGGGTTACCTTTAAAGAAGGTTGATACTTATTTATTAAAAGCAATAAAATATGGTATACCAAATTGTTCAGGTATGGCTATAGGTCTAGATAGATTTATTATGTTTTTATTAAAAAAAAAATCTATTCATAAATCTATTAGTTTTTCTATAAAAAATTCTTAATATTTAAAATTTTTTTATACTAAATAATATAAGCTAATAATTCACCAATTTTAGTTTTTAATCCTTTTTTTAAAAGCGGGTTAAACTTAATTGTATTAGGTGGAAATAAAGTAATTACTGTTGAACCTATATTAAAATAACCCATTTCTTTCCCCTTTTTTAAAAAAATAAAATCTTTTTTATAAAAATTTTGGATATATGGCCAATTCCAGATTTGAATATTATTTTTTCTAGAAGAAATTACTGAACCATACCAAGAAGTATAAATACTTCCTACTATTTGAGCTCCAATTAAAATTTTTATCATAAGACCAAAAGATGTTTTAAATACAAAAATTACTCTTTCATTTAAAATGAATAAATTACATAAATTTTGAGATATTATATTATTAACAGGAAATAATTTACCAGGAATATATATCATTTTAAGTAAAAAACCATCATAAGACATATGTACTCTATGATAATCTTTAGGTGATAAATATACATTAATAAAATATCCATTAGTAAAAATTTTATTTATATTATTATTTTTACCTATAAGGTTATAAAGTGAATACTTACAACCTTTAAACTGAAAAATTTGATTTTTTTTTATAATACCTAATTCATTAATAGTACCATCAGTATTTTGAATAATATGATTTTTATTATTATCAATAGGTCTATTATCCATATTTAATTTTCTTATAAAAAATTTATTAAAAGTTTTATAATAAAAAATATTAGGATATTTTGTTTCTTTCATATTTATTTTATAAATTTTAATAAATAAAAATATTAAAGAAGTAGTTATTATACTAAGTTTTTTTTTTGAAATATAACCAAAAAAATTTGTGATTAATAATTGTGGTAATATATTTTGTATATATAAATATAATTTTTTTTTCATTTTATGAATAATTATTTTATTAATTATTTAAATATAATACAAAAAAACAATATATAATAATATTTAAAAATTTAAATTTTTTATAAAAAAATAAATATAAGGATATTATTTATGCAAATAAATAATAATTTAATATGGCTAGATTTAGAAATGACTGGTCTTAATCCTAGTAAAGATCGAATAATTGAAGTAGCTCTTCTTATTACTAATATTAATTTAAATATTATCAATAAAGGTATAGTTATTCCAATATATCAACCAGATAATATTTTAAATTCTATGAATTCATGGAATAAAAAAATACATAAAAAAACAGGTTTAATAAAAAAAATTAAAAGAAGTAAATTTAATGAAAAAAAAGCAGAAATATATATTTTAAAATTTTTAAAGTCATGGACTAATCCACAAAGTGCACCTTTATGTGGTAATAGTATTTACATAGATCGTATCTTTTTATATAATTATATGCCTAAAGTAGAGAAATATTTTCATTATCGTAATATTGATGTTAGTTCAATAAAAGAACTTATTAAAAGATGGAATCCTGAAATTTATAATAAATTAAAAAATAAAAAACATAAACATAGTGCTTTTTATGATATAAATGAATCTATAAATGAATTAAGAATGTATAAGAAATTTATTTTTAATAAATAAATAATATTTAAAATATATTGACAAATAAAAGTTAAATTTCATATTATAAAATAAATTATTTATAATTATATTTAGCGGGAATAGCTCAGTATGGTAGAGCACAACCTTGCCATGGTTGGGGTCGCGAGTTCGAATCTCGTTTCCCGCTCCATATAAAATATATATTAACAAAAATTTTTTTATTAATATTATATATAATGTCTATTAAAATCTTACCTAAAGATGTTATAAAAAGAATAGCTGCAGGAGAAGTAATAGATCGACCAGCTAATGTAATTAAAGAATTAATTGAAAATAGTATTGATGCTAAAGCATCACAAATAAATTTATGTATAAAAAATGGAGGTATAAAATATATTTATATAAATGATAATGGGATAGGAATGAATAAAAAAAATTTAGTCTTATGTATTAAGAAATATGCAACAAGTAAAATAAGTAATTTAAATGATTTAGATACATTTAAAAGTTTTGGTTTTAGAGGAGAGGCTTTAACTAGTATAAAAGCGATATCTAGAATGACTATTACATCTAAAACTTTAAAACAACAATTTGCCTGGCAATTATATACAGAAGGTTTTAATGAAAAAGTAATTTATTTAAAACCTATTTCTCATCCTATAGGAACAACTATAATTTTATCTGATCTTTTTTATAATTTCCCTGCAAGAAGATTATATCTCGCTAATGAAAGAATAGAATTTATTTATATTAAAAATATTATTAAAAAAATTATTTTAATGAAATTTGGAATAGGTATTCAATTTAAATATAATAATAAAATAATTTATAATTTTAAAAAAGTAACTGATAATTTTTCTTATTTAAATAGAATAAAAGTTATTTGTGGCAATAACTTTTTAAAAAATTCATTAGAAATAAATTCTACTTATAAAAAAGTAAAATTATATGGATGGATATATTTATCAAAAAAAAATAATTTGGCAAATACTTTATTTAAATATTTTTATGTTAATAATCGTATAGTATGTTCAAATTTTATTTATCGTATTATTAAAGAAATAATATATGGTCAATTTAATAATAATTATAATTTTTCTTTTATATTTTTTTTGAGAATAGAACCTAATCAAATTGATATAAATATACATCCTCAAAAAAAAAATATATCTTTTTACAATATACAAAAAATATATAATTTTATATTTAAAAATATTACAAAATTATTATTAAAGAATAATTTTGTAAATCAAAATACGGATTTAAAAGAAAATAATAAAAAAAATCAATTAAATTTGCAAATTTTAGAAAAACATTTTATTAAAAATAAACTTTCAATTACAAATCAAATATTGTTTGATAATGTAAAAAAAAAAAAACTAGTATATTTAAATAATATACCAGTTTTTAATTTTAAAAATTTTGGTAAATTTTTAACAATTTTAAAAAATACTTATATTATTATTGAAAAAAAAAATTTTTTATATTCTATTTTAATAAAAAAAATGATTTTTTTATTATTAAAAATAAAATTTAAATTTTATTTAAAAGATAAAAATATTATAAGTAGTGTAAAAACTAATATTAAAATAATAATAAATGAAAAAGAAAGCTTCATTTTATATAAAGTTAAAGTTTTTTTAAAAAAGTTAGGATTTAATTTTAAATTAAATAATAAAAATATTATTCACATATTATGTGTACCTATATTTTTATCATTTTATGATATAAAAGATTTTTTTTTAAATTTATTAAAATTTTTTTTTAATATAAAGAAAATTTCTTTAAATGAAATAGAAAAATGGATAATTAATTATATAATTAATATATATACATTATGGGATCCTTCTAAAATTATAAATTTATTAATGGAATTAGAATTATTAAAATTAGAAAATAAAAATATTTCAATAAAAAAATTATTTTGTATAATAAATATTTAATTTATAATATGACTAAAAAAAATAAAAAATTACCAATGGCTATTTTTTTAATGGGAACTACAGCATCTAAAAAAACTTATTTAGCAAATCGATTAGCAAAAAAATTACCTATTGAATTAATTAGTGTAGATTCTTCTTTAATTTATAAAAAATTAGATATAGGAACAGATAAACCAAAAAAAAATGATTTTTTTTATGAAAAACATTGGTTAATTGATATTAAAGAACCATATGAATCATATTCAGTTATGGAATTTTATAATGATGTTTTAATTATTATGGATAAAATTATTAAAAGAGGAAAAATTCCATTATTAGTTGGAGGAAGTATGTTTTATTACAAAAAATTAATTAATACTATTTCCCCTTCATTACCTGCATCTAATTTTAAAATACGTGAAATAATTACAAATAAAATAAAAAATAAATCATTTAAATCTTATCATGATATGTTAAAAACAATTGATATTGTATCTGCAAATAGAATTCATTGTAATGATATACAAAGAAATTTAAGAGCTTTAGAAATATTTTTTTTAACAGGAAAAACTTTGAGTGAATTACAAAAAATTCCAAGTATTAAAATTCCTTATAAAATATATCAATTTGGATTAACTTATTATAATAGAGAATTATTATATAAAAATATAGAAAATAGAATTTTTAAAATGTTAGAATTAGGTTTTGAAGAAGAAGTAAGAGAACTTATTCAAAAAAAATATTTAAAAATTAATTTTCCTGCCATTCGTTGCATTGGATATAAACAAATGTTTTTATATATTTTAAATAAAATTAATTATAAAGAAATGATACAGCAAACTACTATTGCAACACGTCATTTAGCAAAAAAACAATTAACTTGGTTACGTTATTGGAAAAATATATATTGGTTTGATAGTCATCATATTTATGATGCTTATGATTATATTGTAAAATTTATTAAAAAAAAATTAAATTAATTAAATTAATTAAAATTTTTTTTTATGATATATTTAATTTATCAATAATAATTATTAATTAATATGAAAGATATTATTTTCGGTATACATACTATTATTAATATTTTAAAAAAAAATCCTTTTTGTTTTAGAGAAATATTTATTTTAAATAGTAAAAAAAAATCTAATAAAATAAAAGAATTATTTTATTATATAAATAAATATAATATAAATGTGTATAAAGTAAATAAAAAATGGTTAGATAAAAAAACTAATAATAGTGTCCATCAAGGGATAATGGGAGTAATAAATATATCAAAATCTTTAAATGAAAAAGATATTTTAAAAATTATAAAAAAATCAAAAAATATATTTATTCTTATTTTAGATCGTATTACTGATATCCATAATTTAGGAGCATGTATTAGAAGTGCTGTTGCATTTAATGTTAATATAATTATTTTACCTAAACATCATTCTGTTAAAATAAATTCTATAGTAAAAAAAATATCTTGTGGAACATCAGAATATATACCTATAATTTTTGTAAAAAATTTAAAAAATACTATTAATATATTAAAAATTTATAAAATAAAAATTATTGGAGCAGATAATAATGAAACAAGTAATATTATTTATAATAGTAAATTAATATATCCAATATGTTTAATTATGGGATCTGAAGATAAGGGAATAAGATCCACTATTAAAAAAAATTGTGATTTATTAATTTCAATACCTATGTTTAATAATTTAAATTCTTTAAATGTTTCTGTAGCTACTGGAATCTGTTTGTTTGAAATAACTAGACAAAATTACATTTTTAATGTAAAAAATTAATTTTTTACTATTAATAATAGTATAATAAAATTTTTTAAAAAAATTAATTATTTAATAATTATTTTAATTTTTTAATCATATTTTTTAATATAAATTGGAAATTTATTATGAATAATCCTTTATTATCTGATTTCCTATTACCTCCTTTTGATCAAATAACTAATGATTGTATGATTCCTGCAGTTAAAATTACAATTGAAAATTCTAAAAAAAAAATTAATGAAATTTTAAATAAATATAAAAATAATTATAATTGGGAAAATTTCTGCCAAAAAATATTAGAATTAGATGAAAATTTATATCGTATTTTTTCACCTGTAAATCATTTAAATTATGTTTGTAATAATAACAAAATAAGAAAAAATTATGAAAATATTATTCAAATGATAAATAATTATAATATATGGATTAAACAGAATATACAATTATATAATGCTTATATAGAAGTGCAAAATAATCAAAATAATTTAAATTTTGATAAATTAAAAATTAAATCTATTAATGATATAATTCTTGATTTTAGATTTTCAGGAATTTTATTATCTCAAGAAAAGAAAAAAAAATATTCACAAATAATAACAAATATATTAAAATTACAAAATAATTTTAATAATAATATTTTTGATAGTACTCAGAAATTAGAAATAAATATTTTAAATAAAGAAGAATTAAATGGTGTACCTAATCATATAATGAATATTATGCATGAAAATGCTTTATTGAAAAATAAAAAAGGTTATCTAATTACCTTAGATGCCCCTATTTATTCAGCAATAATAACATTTACTAAAAATAATATTTTAAGAAAAAAAATATTTTATATGTATAATAAAAGGGCATCTTCTTTTGATTTTAATTCATCTAAATTTAATAATGAACCAATTATAATAAAAGAATTATCATTACGTTCACAATTATCAAAATTATTAGGATATAATTCTTATTCTGAACAATCTTTAGTATTGAAATCTGCAAAAAATATTAATAAAGTTCTTTCTTTTTTATATAAGTTAATAAAATTATCTAAAAAACAAGCAAAAAAAGAAGTTTTAAATTTAAAAAATTTTATTAAACAAAAATATAACTTAATAAATATTAATCCGTGGGATATACCCTTTTTTTCTGAAAAATATAAATTCTATTTATATGGAATAAATGACAATATTATTCGTCATTATTTTCCAATTAATATTGTCATGAAGGGTATGTTTAATATTGTTAATAAAATATATGGTTTAATTTTTAAAGAAAGAAAAGTACCAGTTTGGAATAAAAATGTTATTTTTTTTGATATTTTTGATTCTAATAATCAATTATGTGGTAGTATTTATTTTGATTTATATATTCGTTCAGAAAAAAGAAGTGGTGCTTGGATGGATATATGTCAATCAAGAATATTAAAAAAAAATAGGATACTACAATATCCAATAGCTTATGTTAATTGTAATTTTACACCTTCTATTAATAAAATTTTTTTACTTAATCATAATGAAGTTTTAACTTTATTTCATGAATTTGGACATGCTTTACATCATATTACATCAAAAATAAATATAGTAAATATTTCAGGAATTAATGGAATACCATTAGATATTGTAGAATTTCCTAGTCAATTTATGGAATATTGGTGTTGGGAATCTGAATCTTTAAAATTAATTTCTCAACATTATAAAAAAAAAAATAATATCCCAATAAATATAATGGATAAATTAATTTCATCTAAAAAATATAATTCGGCTTTATCTCTTATGCGTCAAATAGAATTAAGTTTATTTGATATAAGAATTCATAATGAATTTAATTTAAAAAAAAATAATCAAATTTCAGATTTAATAAAAGAAATAAGAAAAAATTTAATAACAATATCTCCTATTCCTATTTGGTATAAATATACTAACACATTTAATCATATATTTGGTGGAGAATATGCTGCAGGATATTATAGTTATTTATGGGCAGAACAATTAGCTGCAGATTCTTTTTTATATTTTAAAAAAAATGGATTATTTAATCTAAATATCGGAAAAAAATTTTTAAATAATTTTTTATCTTTAGGAAGTTCTGAAGAACCTCTTGTTTTATTTAAAAAATTTAGGGGTAAATCATTAAATATTAAATCTTTACTTATACAAAGAGGAATTAAAATATAATTAATTATTTTATAAAAAATTTTTTCTATATTTATAGGTTTAAAATATTATTTTATGAAAAATATAAGAAATTTTTCAATTATTGCACATATTGATCATGGTAAATCAACATTTGCAGATAGATTAATTGAAATTTGTGGTGGATTATCTAAAAGAGAAATGACATCACAAGTATTAGATAGTATGGATTTAGAAAGAGAAAGAGGAATTACAATAAAAGCGCAAAGTGTTTCTTTAAATTATAAGTCAAAAAATAATGGTTTTTATAAATTAAATTTTATTGATACTCCAGGACATGTTGATTTTTCTTATGAAGTTTCTAGATCTTTAGCCGCATGTGAAGGAGCATTATTATTAATAGATGCTTCACAAGGAATAGAAGCACAAACTTTATCTAACTGTAATATTGCTATAAAAATGGGATTAATAGTATTACCAGTTATTAATAAAATTGATTTATTAACTGCAAATACTAAAAAAATTAAAAAAGATATAAAAGAAATTATTGGTATTAAATCTAAAAAAATTCTTCAATGTTCTGCTAAAACTGGATTAGGAGTTCGAGAAATAATAGAAAATTTAATTAAAAAAATTCCTTCACCAATAGGAAATATTAATACTTTTTTACAAGCACTGATTATCGATTCATGGTTTGATAATTATTTAGGGGTTATAGTTTTAATTTGTATCAAAAATGGTAAAATTTCTAAAGGAATGAAAATAATTGTTTTAAATACAAAAAAAAAATATTTTGTAGAAAAAATAGGTATTTTTACTCCTAAAAAAATAAATTTAAATACATTAAAATGTGGCGATGTTGGTTGGATAGTTTTAGGAATAAAAAATATAAATGAAGTTCCAGTAGGAGCAACTATTACATCATATATAAATCCTTCTAGCATAATATTACCTGGATTTAAAAAAAGTATTCCTAAAGTTTTTGCTGGTTTATTTCCAATAGTATCAGATGAATATCAAACTTTTAGTAATGCATTAAAAAAGTTAAGTTTAAACGATTCTGCTTTATTCTTTGAACCAGAAAATTCAGAAATATTAGGATATGGATATCGATGTGGTTTTTTAGGTTTATTACATATGGAAATTATACAACAACGTTTATTAAAAGAATATAATATAAATATAATTACTACTATACCTTCTGTCAAATATGAAATAGTAACAATTAATAAAGATATTTTATATATAGATAATCCATCTAAATTTCCTTTATCTTATTTAATTAAAGAAATAAGAGAACCTATTTTAAAATGTAAAATTATTTTTCCTATTAAATATATAGGTAAAGTTATTCAATTATGTATTACTAAAAATGGTGTACAAAAAGATATAATTTATCATAAAAATCAAGTAATATTAATTTATGAAATACCTATGATTGAAGTAATTATAAATTTTTTTGATAAATTAAAATCTGTCACAAAAGGATATGGTTCTTTAGATTATAATTTTTTAAAATTCAAAAAATCTGATTTAATTTGTGTTAATATTTTAATTAATAAAAAATGTGTCGATGCATTAACCACAATTACTTATAAAAGTAAAATTTATTCTTATAGTCGTATATTAGTAGATAAAATCAAAAAATTAATTCCAAGACAACAATTTGATATTGTAATTCAAGCTACAGTAGGAAAAAAAATTATCTCTAGTGCAAATATTAAACAATTACGTAAAAATGTTATCGCTAAATGTTATGGAGGCGATATTAGTCGAAAAAAAAAATTAATTCAAAAACAAAAAGAAGGTAAGAAAAGAATGAAAAATATTGGTAATGTTTCATTACCATCTTCAATTTTTTTAGCTATATCAAAGATAACTAAATAATTTATTTCTAAAATAAAATATAAATAGTAATATATATTATTATTTTAAAAATTTTTAAATATAAAATTAAATATATATAATTATTTATAAAATAAAATTTTAAATTATTTATATAAAAATATAATATATTTAATTTTTACTATATAAAATATATGTTAAAAAAAAAATATTGGATAAAACAAATAGTTTCATTATTACCTATAATATTATTAATTTTTATAATTCGTTCATTTATATATGAACCTTTTTATATACCATCAAGTTCTATGTTGCCTACATTATTCGTAGGGGATTTTATTTTAGTAAATAAATTTATTTACGGCATTAAAAATCCTTTAAATAATAAAATTATTATTAAAAATAAATTACCTAAAAGAGGTGATGTAGTTGTTTTTAAATATCCTAAAAATATTAAAATAAATTATATTAAAAGAATTATTGGTTTACCAGGAGATATTATTGTTTATAATTATAAAAATAAACAAATAACATTATATAATAATAAATATGTAAAACAAAATATTTTTAAATATAAAAAACTTGAAAAAAGTAAATTTATTCAAACTTACAAAAATATATCTAAAAGAGTTTTTATTAAAATTTTTAAAAATTCAAAAAAATATCATAATTTTGGTAAATTAAGATTTTTCCAATATACAGAATATATAAATAGATTATCACATAAAATTTTATTTATACCTGAATTAGAAAATGAAACATTAAATATATATAACCAAAAAAATATACAACTATATACTTGGGTAGTTCCGAATAAATGTTATTTTGTTATGGGTGATAATCGTGATTATAGTTTCGATAGTAGATATTGGGGTTTTGTTCATGAAAAATATCTATTAGGAAAAGCTGTATTAATTTGGTTAAATATTGAAAAAGAACCAAATTCATGGTTTTTTAAAATTAGATTTAATCGAATACATAAAGTTAATTAATTTATTCAAAATATTACTTATTTTATATAATATATAATAGATTAAAAATACAATTATGTGAATTTTATTATGATTAGTCAATTACAGAAAAGATTAGGTTATATTTTTAATCATCAAGATTTATTATACCAAGCTTTAACACATAGAAGCGCAAGTAGTAAACATAACGAAAGATTAGAATTTTTAGGAGATTCTATTTTAAGCTATATTATAGCTAAAGCATTATATAATAAATTTCCTGATGTAAATGAAGGAAATATGAGTCGTATGCGTGCAACCTTAGTTAGAGGTAATACATTAGCAAGTATTGCAAGAGAATTTAAATTAGGTGAATATTTATTTTTAGGTCCTGGTGAATTTAAAAATGGGGGGTATAATAGAGAATCTATACTTGCTGATACAATGGAAGCTTTAATTGGAAGTATTTGTTTAGATAGTAATATAAAAGTTGTAGAAAAAATTATTTTATTTTGGTATCAATTTAGATTAAAAAGAATATTACCCGGTAATAATCAAAAAGATCCTAAGACAAGATTACAAGAATATTTACAAAGATCACATCTTCCGTTACCTTATTATTTTATAATACAAATAAATGGTGAAGTGCATAATCAAAAATTTACAATACAATGTAAAATTAGTGGAATATCAACAACAATTATAGGAATTGGATCAAGTCGTCGTAAAGCTGAACAATCAGCTGCAGAAAAAGCTTTAAAAAAACTTGGTCTAGAATAATTTATTAATATTTATAATTAAGGTAATTTATGTGAAAATAATATCTAAATATTATGGTAGTATTTTAATAATAGGAAGATCTAATGCAGGAAAATCTACTTTATTAAATACTTTAATAGGAGAAAAAATATCTATAATTTCTCATAAAATTAATACTACTAATTCTAATATTATAGGAATCTATAATAAAAATTCTTATCAAATAGAATATATTGATACTCCAGGAAATATATTTTATAATAATAAAATTCTAAATTCTCTAAAAAATAATAAATATAATTATATTTTTTTTATTTTAGATAGAAATAGATGGAATTATATAGAAAAAAAATTTGTAAAAATTTTAAATAAAATAACTATACCAATAATTTTAATTATCAATAAAATTGATCAAATTAATAATAAAAATATTTTATTACCTTATATAAATTTTCTTAAAAAGAAAATAAATTTTATTTCTTTATTTATGATTTCAGCTAAATATAAATTATATACTAATGATATTAATAATTTTATTTGTAAAAAATTACCTAAAAAAAAACATCATTATCCTAGTAATTATATTACTAATCAAACAAAAGAATTTATTTTTAAAGAAATTATAAGAGAAAGTATTATTAAATATCTTCATAAAGAATTACCCTATTTAATAAATATTAAAGTAAATTATATAAAAAAATTAAAAAATTTATTAAATAAAATTAATATTTTTTTATTAGTAAAAAATATAAATCAAAAAAAAATAATAATAGGTAAAAATGGTATAAAAATAAAATTAATTAAATCTAGATCAAAAAAAAATATAGAAAAATTTTTGAAAAAAAAAATAAATTTAAATTTATGGATAAAAATAAAATAGTTAATTTATAAAAGAATTTTATTATAATTAAAATTATAAATATGAAAATTATTGGTATTGGTATTGATATAGTAGAAATGAATAGAATTAAAAAAACTTTTATTCGTTTTGGTGAACGTTTTGCATATAAAATACTTACTAAGTATGAATTATCTATATATAAAAAAAATAATAATAAAGTTAAAACCTTAGCAAAGTATTTTTCAGTAAAAGAAGCTGCTGTAAAAGCTTTAAGTTCTGGATTTACGAATGGTATATTTTTTAATCAAATAGAATTATCTTATTACATGACAGGAAAACCAAAATTAAAATTTAATAATAAAGCATTAAAGTTTTTAAAAAAAATAGTTTATAAATATAATATCCATATTTCATTTTCAGATGAAAAAAAATATGTTTGTGCAATAGTTATAATTGAAAAAAAATAAAATTTTATTTATGTTATATGTTTTTTAATTATATTATATGCTTTATGTATATTTTGTGTTTTTATTTTTGCTTTTTCTAATTGTTTAGATGAATAACCTTTTGAAATTAGTTTATCTGGATGATATTTACTAATTAATTTATGATATGCTCTTTTGATAGTTAATAAATTATCATTATAATTAATTCCTAATAATTTATAAGATTTATCTAATTCTGTTTTATAATTATTTTTATTTTGAAAATTATTATATTTTTTATAATAATAATCTTCTGTTCTATTTTTATTATTAAAATAATTATTATAAAATAAATCTTTTTCATTAATAAATTTATTATTAAATTTTAATTTATTTATTATATATAATATATCATTTAATGATATATTCAATTCTTGAAATATAATGTTTAATATTTTTTTAGTTTTAGTATGTAAAAAATTATTTATAAAAGATAATTCAATTTGAATTTCTAAAAATTTATTTATTAATTTTCTATTTTTATAAATTAAATAATTTAAATTATTTAATTTATAAGTTAAAGGATAATTTGGGTTTTTACCATTTTTAAATGCTTTTTTTATAGAAATTATTTCTTTATTATTTAAATTCATTTTTTTAGTTAATTTAATTACAAAATTTATATCATTATTACTAACAAAACCTTTTGATTTACTTATATAACCCATAATTTCAAAATTAGTTTGAATAAATACTTTCCGTATACTACTACTATTTATATAATTAAAATTATATTTTTTATTATAAAATTTAATTATTTTATTAATTATATAACTAATTAATATAATTATTATTATATTTAATAAATTAGAACTTATATAATAATTAATAATAAAATTTATTAAAAATAATAATAATTGTAAATAAGAAAACATATATTCCTCAATAAATATATTTAAATGATATTTTAATTGTCTATAATAATTAATTATTATATAAATTTACAATAATAAATATTATTTTAGTAATAATTACTTAATAATATTTAATTAATTACTAATAGGACTATTATAATGATAATTAAAAAAATAATTTATATTATAATATTATATTTTTGTTTATTCAATATGTCTCAATGTATGGCTATACAAAATATTAATAATATCAAAATAATTATAAATAATGATATAATTTTAAAAAATAAAATAGATGAAATTTTATCTCTTACAAAAAAAATTAATAATAGTAAATATTCAATACTATCTACATTTTTAGATATTAAAAATATGAAAGATATAATAAAATATTTTATTTTTTTACAAATAATAAAAAATAATGGTTTCTTTTTATCAGAAGAAGATTTTAATGAACTTATCTTAGAAATATATATATCAAATAATATTGATGAAAATTTATTAAAAAAAAATTTTTTATTACATAATATTAATTATACAAAATTTTATCAAATTTTTAAAAATGTTATATTAATTAATGTATTAAAAAGTAAATTTTTATTAGAAAATATTAATATTTATGATGAAGAAATTGATTCATTAACGAATCAATTATATTTAAAATTAAAAACAAATAAAATATATGATATTACTTTATTTTATTTTTTAATTAATAAAAATCCTTTAAAAGATAAATTTAATAAAAAAATTTTTCTGTTAAATCAATTAATAAATATTTTAAAAAAAGAAAAATTAAGTAACAATTTTAAAAAATATAATGAAAAAAAATTTGTTTCTTATTTTAAGATAACAAAATCTTTTTTAAAAAATAAAAAAGAAGATCAATTACCAAAAAATATTATTAATTATTTAGATAATGCTAAAAAAAAAGATATAATTGGACCAATATATTTAGATTCAAAATTATTAATTTTAAAAATAAATAATATTTTTATAAAAAAAAAAATAGATAATGAAAAAGTTTTATTAAGATTTATTTATATAAAAAAAAATAATTTAAGTAATAAAGATTTTAATAAAAAAATAAAAAATATATATTTTAATCTTATAAAAAAAAAAATTACTTTTAAAAAAGCAGTTCAATTATTTTCTGATGATATATTAGCAATTAGATTTGGAGACAATAAAAATTGGATGCTATTAAATAATTTCTCTTTAAAATTTAGAAAAATTATAAAAAAATTAAAAATTAATGAATTTAGTATACCTATTCAAGAATCTGATAGTTTTTTTATAATACAATTATTAAGTCAAAATAATATTAAAAGTAATAAATTATTTTTAAAAAAAAAAGCATATGAAATTCTCTTACAAGAAAAAATAGAAAAAGAAGTCAATATTTTTCTTGATGAATATTCTAAAAAAATATTTATAAAGATAATAAACTAATAATAAAAATATTATTTATAATATTATTATTTATATTATAAAATAATAATATATTTTTATAAAAAATATTATCTATTAATAATATGAAAATTATTTTAAAAAAAAAATATGGTCAACATATATTAGTTAATAAAGAAATTATTAAACAAATTATATCTTTTATTAATCCAAAATATTATCAAATTATGTTAGAAATTGGTCCTGGTTTAGGAGCATTAACTATCCCAATTACTAAATATAATAAAAATCTCTCTATTATTGAAATAGATAAAAATTTTGTTAATATTTTAAAACAAAATAAAATTTTAGCAAATTCAAATGTTAATATTATATTAAATAATATATTAAATTTTAATTTTTTAATTTTAACACAAAAATATAAAAAAAGAATACGTATATTTGGTAGTTTACCGTATAATATTTCTATTACAATAATTTTTTATTTATTTAAATATTTAAATAATATTAAAGATATGAATTTTATTATGCAAAAAGAAGTAGTAAATTGTTTAACTGCTTTACCTGGAGGAAAAAATTATGGTTGTTTAAGTATAATAACGCAATTATTTTGTAAAATAAAATCTTTAATAGAAATTAAAGCAAATTCTTTTTTTCCTAAGCCAAAAATTATTTCTAATATGGTCTCTATGAGACCTTATATTAATAATCCTTATAATTTAAATAATATTTTTTTTTTAAAAAAAATTATAAAACAAGCTTTTAGTATGAGAAGAAAAATTTTACGAAATAGTTTAGTAAATCTATTTTCTATAGAAGAACTAAATTATTTGGGTATTGATTATAAAATTCGTGCTGAAGATGTTTCAATTCTAGAATATTGTCAATTAGCTAATTGGTTAGAATTAAATAATAAAAGGTTATAAACTTATGAAATCATTATTATTATCTCAAGTTTATATAAAAACAAACGGTATTTATATACCATCACAATCAATACCTACAGTTAATCGTTATGTTTTTACTTATACAATTACTATTTATAATTTAGGAAAAAAAATTTTACAATTAATTAGTCGTTATTGGAGTATAACTAATGGTAATGGTAAAAAAATTCAAATATATGGGGAAGGAGTTATAAATAAAAACCCATATATTGCACCGGGAAATAATTTTCATCATACTAATGGAGCAATTTTAGAAACTCCTATTGGTATTTTAGAAGGACATTATATTATAATAGATGAAAATAATCATGTTTATCATGTAGAAATTCCTATTTTTAGGTTAGCAATTAAAACTTATATTCACTAAATTAATTTATAAAAAATATAACAATATGAATACTTATTTTATTGGAGATATTCATGGTTACTATAATGAATTTATTTCCTTATTAAAAAAAATTAATTTTAATTATCAAAATGATATATTATGGATTACAGGAGATCTTATAGCAAGAGGTCCAGATTCTATAAAAATTTTATATTTTTTATATTCTATTAAAAAATCTATAAAATTAGTTTTAGGAAATCATGATTTATATTTAATATTTCTAATCTTAAATCCTAAAAATCATAATATTAATGATAAAAAAATTTTAAATTTACTAAAAGATAAAAAAATAGTATTTATCGTAAATACTTGGTTAAAATATCAACCTTTAGTACAATATGATAAAAATAAAAAAATTTTAATGTCACATGCAGGAATTCCACCCCAATGGGATAATATTGAAACTATACTATCTGCTTCTGATGAAGCAAAAAATATTATATCTGGAAAAAATAATAATTTTTTTTTAAATTATATAAATAATGAAAAATATCAAATAAATGATTGGAAAAAAAATACATTATTTGGTTTTAATCGATTTAATTATATTCTTAATGCATTAACTAAAATGAGATATTGTTATTTAGATGGTACATTAGAGCTGTTTACTAAAAAAGCTCCTAATAATTTAAATTCTAAAATATTAAAACCATGGTTTTGGATTCCAAATATCTTATATAATCAATATACAATATTTTTTGGTCATTGGTCTGATTTACAAGGAGGAAATTATACTACAAAAAATATAATAGGATTAGATACTGGTTGTTGTTGGGGTAATAAATTAACTATTTATTCATGGGAAAAAAAACAATTTTACAGTATAAATTGTATAATTTAAAATGTATACATTATCATCAATAAATAAATATTTTATTCGCTTATTCAAAAATAAATTTTTAAACAAAAAAGTTATTTTTGCTGGAAATATTAATGATAAAATACCTATATATTTAAATACTTTCATAAGTTTTATAAATACTCATAATTATGATTATTATATTTGGTTAAAAAAAAAAATAGATAATAATTATTTATATTATGGATTAATGGATGATAAATATCAAAAATATAATTTTAATATTCTTATATTTTTTTGGTTAAAAAATAAACAAGAATCATTATTTATACTAAATAATATTTTATCATTATTATCTTTACAAGTTGAAATATTTATTATTGGTTCTAATAATAGTGGTATTAAAAAAATTAATGATATAAAAGAATTAGAAGTAATTAATTTAAAAAAAATTATTAATGCAAGAAAACATATTATTTTTCATGGTTTTTTAAAAAAAAAAGTTTTTTTTAATATAAATAACTATTGGAATTATTATTATTATAATAATTATCAAATATATAGTTTACCTGGAGTATTTGGTAGAAATAAAGTTGATAGTGGGAGTAAATTATTAATTTCTACCATTAATAATATATTTATAAAAGGTAAAATATTAGATTTAGGTTGTGGTTCTGGAATTATTTCAGTTATTATAAATAATAATTTTAAAAAATATAAAAAAAAATATTCAATATATGCTGTTGATATAGATGCAAAAGCAATTTATTCAACTAAAAAAACATTAAATAAAAATTTAATAAAAAATATTAATGTATTTCCTAGTAATATTTATTCTAATCTTAAAGAAAAATTTGATTTAATTATATCTAATCCTCCTATTCATTCAAATTTAAATTTTTCATCAAATTTTATTTATCAAATGTTAAATAAATTAAAACAAAATATAAATTATAAAGGAGAATTATTATTTGTAGTTAATAATGTTATATCACTTAAAAAAATTTTTTATAATCTTCGATTGAAAATTTCTATTTTATCTAAAAATAAAAATTTTTCTATATATAGAATAAAAAATACATAAATTTTTTTTATATTTAACTAATAATATTTTTAAACATAAATAATAAAATTATTAAATATAATTTTTAATAGATATTTTTTTTAAAAATATATTTAATTCTAAATATATTAAAAATATTTATAAAATATTATAAATAAATAAAAATTTTATATAAAATAATATATAATTTTTTATATAAAATAATTATTAAGAGAAGAATATGATTTTAGTAACTAAAAAAGCTCCAGATTTTAATACTTCTGCTGTATTACCTAATGGTTCAATTATTGATAATTTTAATTTATATAAATATTCAAAAAATACAGTTACCTTATTATTTTTTTGGCCTTTAGATTTTACATTTGTTTGTCCTACAGAAATTATATCTTTAAATCAACATTTTGATAATTTTAAAAAAAGAAATGTTAAAATATTAGGTATCTCATGTGATTCACAATTTACACACCAAGCTTGGCGTAATACTCCTATTAATAAAGGAGGAATAGGAAATATTAAATTTATAATGATATCTGATCTTACAAAAAATATACAAAAATCTTATGGTATTGAACATCCTCAATTAGGTATAGCATTAAGAGCATTATTCTTAATAGATAAACAAAGAATAATAAGACATCAATTAATAAATGATCTTCAATTTGGAAGAAATATAAATGAGATCATTCGTATAGTAGATGCTTTAGAACATAATGAAAAATATGGAGATGTATGTCCTGCACAATGGCAAAAAGGGAAAAAAAGTATAACACCTACTTCTAAAGGAATTGTTCATTATCTATCAAATAATATAAATGAATTATATTAATTTAAACATAAATAATTTATTTATTATTAATAATATCGATACATTGTGCACGATAACGTAATAAATGATCCATTAAAGTTATTGCAACCATAGCTTCACCTATTGGAACAGCTCTAATTCCTACACAAGGATCATGACGTCCTTGTGTAATACAATATGTTTCTTCACCTAATAAATTAATTGTTTTTCCTGGAATAGAAATACTTGAAGTTGGTTTTACTACAAAATTTAAAGTTATATTTTGTCCTGTACTAATTCCACCTAAAATTCCACCTGAATTA
The DNA here is from genome assembly GCF_012568245.1 of Enterobacteriaceae endosymbiont of Donacia thalassina. Classification (NCBI taxonomy): domain Bacteria; kingdom Pseudomonadati; phylum Pseudomonadota; class Gammaproteobacteria; order Enterobacterales; family Enterobacteriaceae; species Enterobacteriaceae endosymbiont of Donacia thalassina. Next base: position 158,002 of record NZ_CP046188.1, on the reverse strand, counting down.
TTACTTTGAAATCCATTTTTTTTTATTTCATCTCTATAATCACTTCCTAATTTATTGATGGAATTAAAACCATCACCAATTTCGATACCTTTTACCGCATTAATACTCATAATTGCATGAGCTAATTCAGCATCTAATTTATCAAATACTGGTTCTCCTAAACCAACTGGGACATTTTCAACAATAATAGTAATTTTTGCTCCTATAGAATTACCAGATTTTTTTAAATTATTAATCATATTTTGTAAATCTTGTATTTGATGTTTATTTGGACAAAAAAAGGGATTTTTAGTACTTTCCTCCCAATTATCAAATTTACAAATTATATTACCTATTTGAGATAAATAACCCTTAATTTTTAAATTATATTTCATTAATAAATATTTTTTTGCAATAGCTCCTGCAGCTACACGCATAGTTGTTTCTCTAGCTGATGCACGACCACCACCTTTATAATCTCTAATTCCATATTTTTTTTCATAAGTATAATCAGCATGCCCAGGACGAAAAATATTTTTAATATTATTATAATCATTAGATCGTATATCCATATTATTTATCAATAATCCAATACTTGTCCCTGTTGTTAAATTGTTAAATACACCTGATAAAATTTGAACTTGATCTAATTCTTTACGGGGAGAAGTATATTTTGACTGTCCTGGTTTACGTCTATCTAAATCTTTTTGTATATCTTTTATTTTTAACGGAATTTTTGGAGGAACACCATCAATTATACATCCTAAAGATTTTCCATGTGATTCACCAAAAGTTGTAACTTTAAATAATTTACCGATACTATTACCTGACATAAATATTAACCCCTAATTTTAGGAAAAATTATTTGTAAAATATTACATAATATTAAAATTTTCTATTTTAAATATTCCTATACCTCCATTTTTTATATCAAGCCATTGAAAGCATATTTTTGGATATTTTTCTATAATATTTAACATTTTGTCTCCTACTTCACAAATTAAAATACCATCTTTTTTAAGATAAAAAGGTGATTTAGATATTATTTCTTCAATAATAGCTATACCATTATTATTAGAAAATAATCCTATCTTAGGTTCATATAAATATTCTTTAGGTAAATATTTGATGTCTTTTTCATCCACATATGGAGGATTAGTAATAATTAAATCATAAGTTGATTTTTTTAATTTATCAAATAAATTTCCACATATTGGAGTAATACGATGTTCTAATCCATGTAATTGGATATTATATTCTGCTACATTAATTGCATCTAAAGAAATATCTACTGCATCTATATGTGCATTAGGAAATAAATAAGCACAGGCAATAGCTATACATCCACTACCAGTACATAAATCTAATATATATTTAGGTTTATTATGAGAGGAAATAACAGATTTAAATTTATTATTAATTAATTCAGCAATAGGAGATCTAGGTATCAATACTCTATTATCAATATATAACTCATGACCACAAAACCAAGTTTTTTTTGTTAAATATACTACGGGTATTCTTTTTTTTATACGTTTATATACCAATTGATAAATTAATTTACGTTCTTTAAAAGATAATTTAGACATATAAATATCTTTCCATAAATAATTAGGTAATCCTAATAAAGGTAATACTAAATTTATTGCCTCATCCCATGGATTATCACTACCATGTCCATACCATAAATTAGAAATACTAAAACAACTTGTAATCCAACGTATTATATCTTGAATAGATAATAGTTCATTTATAATTTCTTCATTAAGTAAATATTTTAATTTTATGACCATAAAATATATCCTATATATAAAATATTTTTTAAATAATTTAAATATAAAAAATATAAAAATATATTTTATGATATAAAATTTTTAATAATTCTCCCCTGACTGGATTCGAACCAGTGACATACGGATTAACAGTCCGCCGTTCTACCAACTGAACTACAGAGGATTTTTTATTATTATTAATATATGATAATTAATATATATATGTCAAGAAAATTATATTTTTGTAAAATTTAAAATAAGTTAATTATTTTTTTATAAACATTTTTAATTTTAAATTATAAATTTTTTAATTTTTGAAAATATATTTCATATTTCTTACTTATATTAACATGAATATTATTTTGCCAAACACCTTTATTAATTATTTCATCACTAGGATATAAAATATCATTATGAATCATATCTAATGGTAATAATTTTTTTGCTTTTAAATTTGGAGTAGAAAAACCTGTTTTTTTAGCTATTTTTGCTGCAATATCAGGTCTTAATAAAAAATTAATTAATTTTAAAGCACCTTGAATATTTTTGGCATTTTTAGGAATAACAAAACTATCCATCCAAAAAATACCTCCTTCTTTAGGCCAAATAAATTTTAGAGGAATTCCTAATTTTTGAACAGAATAAGCAGATCCATTCCAGATCATTCCTATATTTACAGAACCTTCAATAAAAGGATATCCAGGATTATCAGAATTAAAAGAAATTACATTTGGCATTAATTTTTTTAAATCTATAAAAGCTTTTTCTATATAATGAATATTATTTGTATTTCCTGGATAACCTAATTTTATTAGTGACATTTGAAATATTTCTTTAGCATCATCTATTAAAGAAATAGATTTATAATATTTTGGTTTCCATAAATCATTCCAACTATTTATTGAATTAGGATTTATTTTATTAGTATTAATTCCTATAGCTGTTGCTCCCCACATATATGGAATAGAATATTCATTATTTAAATCAAAAGATTTATTTAAAAATCTAGGATCTAGATTAGAAAAATTAGGTATTTTTTTTTTTTCTATTTTTTGGATCATACCTTCATTTTTCATTTTTTCTACAAAATATGTAGAAGGTATAACTAAATCATATGATTGTTTTTTATAAGTTTTTAATTTAGCATACATACTTTCATTCGATTCATATGTAGAATAAATAATTTTAATACCTGTTTTTTTTGTAAATTCATTTAAAATTTCTTGAGGAACATATTCTGTCCAATTATAAAAAAAAATAGTATTTTGATAAGATTTTGTATTATTTAAATATTTTTTAGTTATTGGGAAGAATAATATAAAAATAATAAGTATTAATCTAAAAAATAAAGACATTTTATTAAACCTTGTAAATATATTTAAATTACTTATACTTTGATTACAGAAAATGTATTTTAATTTTTAAAAATATAATTTATTAAAATTTTAAAAAAATTATTTTTCAATATATATTTTATATTTTCTAGTACTTGAAATATTTATTAATTCTTAAAAATTATTATAATAATATAAATTATAAATTTTTTTAAAAATTATATTTTATTAGAAAATTTTATGAATTTATTTTACAAAAATAAATTTTTTAGTAAAAATATATTTTTTTATTAATTATATTTTAGTATTTATGTATAAAAATTTTTTATTTATTTATAAAAAAATTATTATCAATATTTTTTATATTTCTTCTTTTAATAATGAAGTCATTATTATAGCTTTAATTGTATGAATTTTATTTTCTGCTTGCTGAAATATAATACTATTTTTAGATTCAAAAACTTCATCTGTTATTTCTAATCCATTATATAAATTATATTTTGAAATTATTTCTTTAGTAAATAATTTTTTATAATGATTATATAAATGTAATGAAGGTAAACAGTGCATAACTTTAATATTATTATTGTGACTTTTTTTTAATAGAGAATGATTAACTTGATAATTACGTAATTTTTTAATCTTTTTTTCCCATAATTCTAATGATTTTTCTTCTCCCATAGAAAACCAAATATCTGTATAAATAAAATCTGCATTTTTTACACCTATATTTAAATTACTAGTAATATGAATATTATTACTTTTTTTCATTTTTTTTATTATATTATTTATATACAAATTATTACCTAATTCCAATTTTTGTGAAGAAATTAAATATAATTCGAAACCAATTATACTAGATGCTTCTATTAAACTATATGATATATTATTATTTATATCTCCTATATAAGATAATTTAATTTGGTCTATTTCTTTATTTTTTATATTTTCTTTTATAGTTAATAAATCTGCTAATATTTGAGTAGGATGAAGTTCATTTGTTAATCCATTCCATACTGGAATTGTAGAATACTTAGCGAGAATTTCTATATTTTTTTGATATTTGCCTCTATATTCTAATCCATCATACATTTTACTTAAAATTCTAGCTGAATCTTTTAGAGATTCTTTATCATTAATATGACTATCTATAGTATTTAGATAAGTAATATTTGCACCTTGATCAAAACAAGCTATTTCAAAAGAACATCTAGTTCTTGTTGAATTTTTTTCAAAAATAAGGATGATGTTTTTACCAACTAATTTTTTTTCTTCTTTAAAAATTTTTTTTTTATATTTTAATTTTTCGGAAATTTTTATTAATTCATAAAGATTTTCTTTTGAAAAATCTGATAATTTTAAAAAATGTTTATTATAAAATGAATTCATAATATAAATCCTTTATTTATAAAAGTTTAGTGATATTAAAATAATAAATATTATAAATTTTTAATTAAAAAAAATTTTTGTAATAATTCTTTTTTTAAAATCTTACAATTTTTTAATTTTTCTAAATTTTTTATGATAATATTTTTAGGTGCTTTAGATAAAAAATTTTTATTTTTTAAATTTTTACATAAAAAATTTATTATTTTTTGATTAGTATTTAATTTTTTATTAATTTGATTTAATAAATTTTCTTGGTCAATAATTTTAGTATTTAATGGAATAGCAAATTCAATATTATTAATTTTATTTATTAATGTTTTTTTTGGAAAATTCATTTTATTTGTAATAAAAAATATTTTATTAAGATTTACAAATTTTTTTAAAATATTTATATTATCTTTTAAAAAAATATTAAATTTATTATTTGTATCTTTTATATATAAATTTATTTTTTCACTATGTTTTATATTCATTTCTAATTTATGATTACGAATTATTGTAATTACATTAATAAATGTATTAAAAATACTTATAATTTTTTTATTTATTTCTAATTTATTAACTTTAGGAAAAGATTGTATCATAATACTACTTTTAGATAAATTTTTTTTATTTTTAATAATTTTTTGCCATATTATTTCAGTAATAAAAGGAATTATTGGATGAGATAATCTTAATAAAGATTCAAATAAATTATATAATGTATAATGTGTTCCAATATATTTTAATTGATTTTTTTCTTGGAAAATTATTTTACTATATTCCAAATACCAATCACAAAATTTGTTCCATATAAAATTATATAAAAGATTAGCAGCATGATCAAAACGATATTCATTTAATGCTTTTATATAAAATTTTACAACTAAATAATATTCAGACCAAATCCATTGATCGATTAAAGATAATCTTTTTTTTTTATTAATAAAATTAAATTTAATATTTTTTAAAATAAAAATACTTGCATTCCATATTTTATTACAAAAATTACGATATCCTTCTAATCTAGTCATATCCCAATATATATCTCGTCCTGTAGATGATAAAGCTGCTAATGTAAATCTTAAAGCATCTGCTCCATAAATTTTATTATTTTTTTGAAAAGAACTATTTTTTTTAAAATTTATAGAAGAAATACCTTCAATAAAATCTATAGGATTAATAACATTACCTTTTGATTTAGACATTTTATTACCTTTATTATCTCTTATTAATCCTGTCATTAAAATATTTTTAAAAGGTATTTGCGATGTTCCATCTTTATTTTTAACAAAATGCATTGTCATCATTATCATTCTAGATATCCAAAAAAAAATAATATCAAAACCACTAATGATAACATTAGTAGGATGAAACAATGAAAAATTTTTATTATTAGGCCAATCTAAAGTAATAAAAGTCCATAAACTAGAGGAAAACCATGTATCTAAAACATCAGAATCTTGTTTTAAAGAAATATTTTTATCTAAATTATATTTCTTTTTTATTTCTTTTTTATTTTTTCCTACATAAATATTATTTTTTGTATCATACCAAACTGGTATTTTATGGCCCCACCATAATTGTCGTGATATACACCAATCTTGAATATTATTCATCCATGAATAAAACATATTTTCATATTTTTTAGGAAAAAATATAATTTTATTTTTTTTTACAGCATTTATTGCATTTTTAGATAATATTCTGGTATTTAAATACCATTGATTTGTTAACATAGGAATAATAATTGTATTACTACGAATACTAAAAGGTATTAATCTTATTTTTATTTCACATTTATCTAATAATCCTTGCTGTTTTATTTTTTTTATGATTATTTTTCTGGCTTGTAAAAAATTTATTTTTTGTAAATTTTTTGGAATATTATTATTTAATTTTAAAATTTGTTCTTTTTTATTGAAAATTTGACATTTTTCTAAAATATTACCATTTAAATCAAAAATATTAATTAAAGGTAAATTATGTTTCATTGCAATTTGATAGTCATTAAAATCATGAGCAGGACTAATTTTAACACATCCTGTACCTTTATTTATTTTTGCATAATTATCTGCTATAATAGGAATTTTACGATTGATAATAGGTATTATTACAAATTTTCCAATTAAATTATTATATCTTGAATCTAATGGATTAATAGCAATTGCACTATCTGCTAATAATGTTTCTGGTCTAGTAGTAGCTATAGTTAAATAATTTTTATTATCCAATGTTGTTATTTTACCATAAAAATGGTATTTTATATACCACATGTCTGTTTTATTTTTTTTATATTCAACTTCTAAATCTGAAACTACTGTTTTAAGTTTAAAATCCCAATGTATTAATCTTTTTTTTTTATAAATTAATCCTTGATTATAAAGAATAATAAAAATATCTCTTACAGATTTAGTAAATTTATTATCCATTGTGAATCTTGTTTTATCCCATTCTGTAGATAAACCTAAACTTTTCATTTGATTGTAAATAATATCACAATATTTTTTTTTCCATTTCCAAATATTATTTAAAAAAAAATTTTTGCTGTAATTATTTCTTGTTTTACCTGTTTCATTAAAAATTTTTTGTTCTATTAAATTTTGAGTTGCAATACCTGCATGATCTATTCCTACTTGACATAATATATTTTTACCTAACATACGATGATAACGTATTAAAATATCAATAAGAGTATACTGTAGTGCGTGTCCTATATGTAAATAACCTGTAATATTAGGTGGTGGCACCATAATAGAAAAACATTCTTTTGAAATATCTAATTTATTTTTTAAAAAATTATTATTTTCCCAATAATTATAAATTTTTTTTTCAAAATTTTTTGGATTATATATTTTATCCATAATATAAAATAGCCTATATAAAATAAAATTTATATTAAAATTATTAATGATTAAATATTTGATTAATTAAAAATTGACATAACATATTAATAGGTCTACCAGAAGCCATTGCTCTTTGATTTATATAATACCAAGCTGTACCAGCAATATCTATATGAGCCCATTTATATTTTTTTGTAAATTTAGATAAAAAACACGCAGCAGTTATTGCGCCTGCAATACCATTACTACTATTAATTAAATTAGCAATATTAGATTTAAGTTGATTAAAATATTTTATATCATCAATAGGTAATTCCCAAACACGATCATCTGCTTCTAATGAGGCTTTTATAATTTGTTTAGATAATATTATATTATTTGACATTAAACCACTTATATTATTACCTAATGCAATAACACATGCTCCTGTTAAAGTAGCAATATCAATAACGTATTTAGGATTATATCGTTCAATATATGTTAATATATCACATAAAAGTAAACGTCCTTCAGCATCTGTATTTGTAACTTCAATTGTAAGACCAGACATTGTTTTTATAACATCACTAGGTCTATATGCTTTAGAACTAGGCATATTTTCACTACTAGCTAAAATAGCAATAATATTTAAAGGTAATTTTAATTTAGCAATTGCATATATCACACCATATACAGCAGCGGCACCACACATATCATATTTCATTTCTTCCATATTTTTACTAGGTTTTAAAGATATACCACCAGAATCAAAAGTAACACCCTTACCTAGTAATACTATAGGTTGTAATTTATGGTTATTATTATATTTTATTATAGATATAAATGGTTCATTTTTAGATCCTTTACTAACAGATAAATAAGCATTCATACCTATTTTTTTCATAATTTTTTTATCAATAATTTCAATAGAAATATTTTTATATTTTTTTTTTAATTTTTCCGCTTTAATGGATAAATATTTAGGAGTACATATATTAGGAGGTAAATTAGCTATATTTTTAGCTTTTTTTATACCTAAATTAATAGCTTTTCCATGTTCTATAGCAGAAAAATAAATATTTTCATTATTATTATTAATAATAAATTTTATTTTTGATGAAAAAGATAATTTATGTTTTTTAAATTTATTAAATGAGTAAATATTATTTTCAATAATATCAATTGTATCTCTGATATTCCAATATAATGTATAATTATTTATTTTTAAATCTGTTAAATACCAATAAATTTCTTTAATAGAATATTTTTTTAAAATATTAATAACATTATTAATAATTAATTTATTTTTTTCTCTATTTAATTTATTTTCAATACCGCAACCTATAATAACAAATTTATTACATAAAAAATTAGGAATGTGATATAAAATTATATTTTGATTAATTTTCCCTTGAATATTATTTTTTTTTAAAATATTTAATATATAATTATTTGATATATCGTTAATTTTTTTTAAAATTTTAGAAAATTTGTATTGTTCAAATATAGGTATTACTATACAATCTAATAAATTTTTATTTGAAAAAATTATTTTTTCTGCCATATATTTCATTTTATAATTTCCTGATTAGAAACAAAAATAATTTTAAAAATATAATATTTTTTTATAAATAAAAGTAGTAAATAATTTATAATTTAACATAAATTTTTATTCTAAAAAAAATAATTTATACTTTAAATAAGTAAAATCTTTTTATATTTTAAAAAAAAATTAGATTACCCCTTGATGCATTAATATGTGTCCCCATTTCCCCTTCATTAGGGATTATAATTTATATAATATATATATAAAATATAACATTAAAAATTTATTTAATAATTTTATATTATAAACATTAATTAATTTGTATATAAATAGGAGTTAATAATTAATATGGGTAAAATAATTGGTATTGATTTAGGTACAACCAATTCTTGTGTAGCAATTATTGATGGAAATAAACCTCGTGTTTTAGAAAATTCTGAAGGTGATAGAACAACACCTTCTGTAATTGCTTATACCCAAGATGGAGAAATTTTAGTAGGACAACCAGCAAAACGTCAAGCTGTTACAAATCCTAAAAATACTCTTTTTGCTATAAAAAGATTAATTGGTCGAAAATTTGATGATAAAGAAGTACAACGTGATATAAAAATAATGCCATATAAAATTATAAAATCTGATAATGGAGATGCATGGATAGATATTAAAGGGAAAAAAATGGCACCACCTCAAATCTCAGCTGAAATTTTAAAAAAAATGAAAAAAACAGCTGAAGATTTTTTAGGTATTAAAATAAATGAAGCTGTTATTACAGTACCAGCTTATTTTAATGATGCTCAACGTCAAGCAACTAAAGATGCGGGTAGAATAGCTGGATTAGAAGTAAAAAGAATTATAAATGAGCCAACAGCAGCTGCATTAGCATATGGATTAGATAAAGGAAAAGGTAATCGTGTAATAGCAGTATATGATTTAGGTGGAGGAACTTTTGATATTTCTATAATTGAAATAGATGATGTAGATGGTGAAAAAACTTTTGAAGTATTATCTACTAATGGTGATACACATTTAGGTGGTGAAGATTTTGATAGTCGTATTATAAATTATTTAGTAACAGAATTTAAAAAAGATCAGGGAATAGATTTAAAAAATGATCCATTAGCAATGCAAAGATTAAAAGAAGCTGCAGAAAAAGCTAAAATTGAATTATCTTCAACACAACAAACAGATGTCAATTTACCTTATATTACTGCAAATGCTTCTGGCCCAAAACATTTAAATATAAAATTAACAAGAGCTAAATTAGAATCTTTAGTAGAAAATTTAATAGATCAATCAATAAAACCATTAAAAATGGCTTTAAAAGATGCTAATTTATCTGCTTCTGATATAAATGATATTATTTTAGTAGGTGGACAAACTCGTATGCCTATGGTTCAAAGTAAAGTATCATCATTCTTTGGTAAAGAACCTAGAAAAGATGTTAATCCTGATGAAGCAGTAGCTATAGGTGCAGCTGTGCAAGGTGGAGTATTAGCAGGAGATGTTAAAGATGTATTATTATTAGATGTAACTCCATTATCTTTAGGTATAGAAACAATTGGTGGGGTAATGACATCATTAATAAATAAAAATACAACTATCCCAACTAAACATAGTCAAGTATTTTCAACAGCTGAAAATAATCAATCTTCTGTTACAATTCATGTTTTACAAGGTGAACGTAAAAGAGCAAGTGATAATAAATCTTTAGGACAATTTAATTTAGATGGGATTAGTCCTGCTCCTAGAGGTATTCCTCAAATAGAGGTTACTTTTGATATAGATGCAGATGGTATTTTACATGTTTCTGCAAAAGATAAAAAAAGTGGTAAAGAACAAAAAATTACAATACAAGCATCATCAGGATTAAATAAACAAGAAGTAGAAAAAATGATAAGGGATGCAGAAGCTAATACTGAATCTGATCGTATTTTTGAAGAACTAGTTAAAATACGTAATGAAGGTGATCAACTTATACATAATACTGAAAAAAAACTTAAAGAAGTAAATAATCAAATTAAAGAAGAAGATAAAATTTTAATACAAAATTCAATTAATGAATTAAATAGATCTCTTAAAACAGAAGATAAAAATAATATACAAATAAAAATACAAAATTTAGTTGAAGTATCTAAGAAAATGATTAATTTAACACATAACAACGAAAATATTAATAAAGAAAAAGATAATAATGTAAAAACTAAAAATCAAGAAAATGAAGTTGTAGATGCTGAATTTGAAGAAGTTAAAGATAAAAAAAAATAATTATTTAATAATTTTATATATAAATTACTAAATTATAGTTAGTACCGTTTATCTATCATAAATAATCGGTATTAATAAAATAATGGGATTAGATTAGGACAATAATTTATTATGGCAAAAAAAGATTATTATGATATTTTAGGTATTACTAGGAATGCTGAAGATCGTGAAATTAAAAGAGCGTATAAACGTTTAGCTATAAAATTTCACCCAGATCGTAATCCCGGAAATAAAAATGCTGAAAATAAGTTTAAAGAAATAAAACAAGCTTATGAAATTTTAAGTGATTCAAAAAAAAGATCTGCTTATGATCAATATGGACATTCTGCTTTTGAACAAGAAAATATAAGTAATACGACTGATTTTAGTGATATTTTTGGAGATGTTTTTGGAGATATATTTGGAGGTAATTCACATACTAAACAAAGATCTAGAAAAGGTTCCGATTTAAAATATTTAATTGAAATTTCATTAGAAGAAGCAATAAAAGGTATAACTAAAAATATAAAAATTCCTATTTTAAAAAATTGTAGTTATTGTCATGGAACAGGTGCTCAAGGAGCATTACAAAAATGTCATACATGTAATGGACAAGGACAAATACACATGAGTCAGGGTTTTTTTACTGTTCAACAAACATGTCCTAGATGTCATGGTCAAGGAAATTTTATTAAAAATCCTTGTTTTTATTGTAAAGGTAAAGGTAAATTAGAAATTTATAAAACTTTAGCAATAAAAATTCCAAGTGGGATTAATAATGGAGATCGTATTAGACTAAGTGGTGAAGGAGAATCAGGTGAAAATGGAGCACAATCTGGAGATTTATATATAGAAATTAAAATTCAAAAACATTCTCTTTTTATTAGAGAAGGTAATAATTTGTATTGTGAATTACCTATTAATTTTATTATAGCTACATTAGGTGGTAATATAAAAATACCTACATTAAATGGTTATGTAAAATTAAAAATTCCAGAAGGAACTCAAACAGGAAAAATGTTGAGAATACGTAATAAAGGGATAAAATCAATTAGAAAAAATGGTAATTTCGGTGATTTATTATGTAAAATAATAGTAGAAACTCCAATTAATTTAAATAATGAACAAAAAAATATTTTGTATCAATTAGATAAAAGTTTTAATAGTGTTTCTAATTATAGAAATAATCCTAAAATAGAAAAATTTTTAAATAATATTAAAAGATTTTTTTATAATATAAAAAATTAATAATAATAGAGGGTATAAAAAATAAATTTATTTTTTATACCCTCTATTATTAAATCTATTTTATTATTAAACCATGACAAAATTTATATTTTTTACCTGAAAAACAAGGACATTTTTCATTTCTACCTATTTTTTTTTTAAAAAAATTTATATTATTTAAATATTTATCTTTTTTATTTATATATGAATCAGATTTTCTTTTTATTGTTATTAAATTAATATTTTTAATATCATTATTAATAATTTGATTATTTTCTAACATGTTTATAGATTGATAATAATTTTTTATTATTTCATCTTCTAATTTACTTAAAGTAATAATAACTTCTTTTTTTAAAGTATTTAACATAATATTAAACATATTAAAAGATTCTTTTTTATATTCTTGTTTAGGATCTTGCTGTGCATAACCTCGTAAATGAATTCCTTGTTTTAAATATTCTATAGCACAAAGATGTTCTTTCCATAAATTATCTAATATTTTTAAAATAATATTTTTTTCAAAAATTTTTATATTTTTTATTTTTAAATTATTTATTTTTTTTAAATATTTTTTTTCTGCAAAATCAATAATTTTTTTTAAAAAATAATCCTTATTAATTTGTTTTTTATTTTTTTCTTTATATATATTTATCCAATTTTCAACTGGTAATTCTAAATTAAAAACATTAAAAAAATAAATTTTTATTTTTTTTAAATCCCATTTTTCTTTAATAAAATTATCTGATTTTATATAACTATCTATTAAGTTACTAAAAACATCAATTCTAAAATTTTTAATTATTTTATCAGTCTTTAATGATTTTAATAATTTGTTTCTTTGTGAATATATTGATAAACGTTGATCATTTATTACATCATCATATTCAAGTAATTGTTTACGTATATCGAAATTATAATTTTCTACTTTTTTTTGTGCTTTTGATATAGCTTTTGTTATCCAGGGATGTTCAATAAAATCATTGTATTTCATACCAAGTTTTTTCATTAAAAATAACATATTTTTAGGAGCAAAAATACGCATTAAAGAATCTTCCATGGATAAATAAAATCTTGAAACACCTTTATCACCTTGTCTTCCAGAACGACCTCTTAACTGATTATCAATTCTTCTTGATTCATGACGTTCAGTTCCAATAACATATAAACCACCTAATTTTACAACTTCATCATGATTTATTTGCCATTTTAATTTTAAATTTTTTAATTCATCCAAAGTAGATTTGTTATTTTTTATTAAAAAAATACCACCTAAAACAATATCAGTACCTCTACCTGCCATATTAGTTGCAATTGTTACTGCATATTTTATCCCTGCTTTTGATATAATTTCTGCTTCTCTAGCATGAAATTTAGCATTTAAAACATTATGAGTTATACCTATTTTTTTTAATTCATGAGAAATTAATTCTGATTTTTTAATAGAAACAGTACCAACTAATATAGGTTGACCTTTTGAATGTTTAGTTTTAATATCTTCAATTATTGCTTTTATTTTTTCTTTTTTAGTTAAATAAATTAAATCAGGTAAATCCTTTCTAATCATAGGTTTATTAGTAGGAACAACTATTGTATCTAATTTATAAATTTCTTTAAATTCAAAAGCTTCTGTAATAGCAGTACCTGTCATACCTGATAATTTTGGATATAATCTGAAATAGTTTTGAAATGTAATAGATGCTAAAGTTTGATTTTCATTATTAATTTTTACATTTTCTTTTGCTTCTATTGCTTGATGTAATCCATCTGACCACCTTCTTCCTTCCATTAATCTTCCAGTATGTTCATCAACTATTATAACTTTATTATTTTTTAATATATAATCTACGTTTTTTTTAAAAAGTTTATGTGCTCTTAGAGCAGCAATAATATGATGTAAAATAATAATATTACTATCAGAATATAAAGATTCTTTATTATGTATTATTTTTTTTTTTATAAGTATTTTTTCTAAATAAATTAAACCTTGTTCAGTTAAATATGCTTGCCTAGATTTTTCATCTATAAAAAAATGGCCCTGTTCTTTAAAGGAAGTAGAATTTTCTTTGGATTGATAAATTAATTTAGGTATAATATTATTTATTTTAATATATAGTTCGGAACTTTCTTCAGCAGCTCCAGAAATAATTAAAGGAGTACGAGATTCATCAATTAATATCGAATCAACTTCATCTATAATAGCATAATGTAAACTACGTTGTACTTTATCATTATAGTTTAAAACCATATTATCTTTTAAAAAATCAAAACCATACTCATTATTAGTGCCATAAGTAATATCTGCTTGATAAGCATTTTTTTTTTCTTTTAATGACATAGAAGATATATTAATACCAACAGTTAATCCTAAAAATTCAAATAATATTCTATTATTTATAGCATCACGTTCTGCTAAATAATCATTAACAGTAACAATATGAACTCCCTTGCCAGTAAGCGCATTAAGATAAGCTGGTAATGTAGATGTTAAAGTTTTACCTTCTCCTGTTTTCATTTCAGCTACACAATTATTATTTAATACTATACCTCCTATTAATTGAACGTCAAAATGACGCATACCAAATATTCTTTTACTAGCTTCTCTTACTGTTGCAAAAGCTTCTGGTAAAATATCTTCTAAAGAAAAATTCTTATATAATTTTTCTTTTAAATATAAAGTTTTATTTTGTAATTCAAAATTAGTTAATTTTTCAAATTCTATTTCCATTTTATTAATAATATTTACTGTTTTTTGAATACGGTTTAAAACAATATCATTATTACTACCAAAAATTTTGGTAAAAATTTTTTTTAACATATAAATACTCTTGATAAAATATATTTGTATAATTATAAATATTATTATTTCATATTTATTTTAATAAAGTAAAAAAAATATATACAATTTTTTATAAAATAATAAAAGGGAGAAATTATGCGTAATAATAAATTATTATTAATAAATCAAGTTTTTCAAAAAAAAAATAATTCATCTTACACAAAAATTTTACATAAAATATATACACATACAGATTTTTTAATAAAAATTAATAATTCTTTTAAAAAATATTTACCTATAGAATTACATAATTTATATAATGTACAAAATTTTAAAAATAATATTCTAATTATAGAAACATATAATGCAAGTACTATGATTAGATTTTTATCGGAAAAATCAAATATTAAATATCATTTAAAAAAAAATATTATTCCATCTTTAAAAAAGATGGAAATTAAAATTAATCCTCTTTTTTTAAAAAAGACATTTATTAATAATAAATGTAAATTAAAAAAAAATATTTTAAGTAAATATAGTGCTAATTTATTATTAAATATAGCAGAACAAAGTCCTAAAAAATTAAAATGTATAATAAAAAATTTTATAAAAATCACATATGATTAATATGAATTTTATTAAGTTAAATTTAAAATTTTTATAACTAAGTCATGAAAAGATAATCCTATTTTTTTAGCAGCCATGGGATATAAACTGTGAGATGTCATTCCAGGTATAGTATTTATTTCTAATAATTGAAATTTTTTATTTTCATCTAAAATAACATCAATTCTTCCCCAATTTTGACATTTAACTGCATTCCATGCATGTAAAATTATATTTTTTAATTCTCTTTCTTTATATTTATTTAATCCACTAGGACAAAAATATTGTGTAGTATTTAAATAATATTTTGCTTGATAATTATAAAAAGAATTAGGATATTCAATCCTTATTGGAGGTAAAATCTTTTCATTTAAAATACCTACTGTATATTCTTCGCCTTTTATATATTTTTCAATTAAAATATCATCATTATATATAAAAGATTTTTCTATTGCATTAAATAAATCATCTAAATGATCAATTTTCGTACTACCCAAACTAGATCCACTACAATTAGGTTTTATAAAAATAGGTAATTTAAATTTTAAAATTTTTTTTTCTATTTTTAAAAAATTTGATTTTACAAAATCTTTTTTATTTAATAAAAAATGAGGATATATGACTGGTAATCCATATTCATGCCAGATAGTTTTTGTTAAAAATTTATTTATAGTAATTGCAGATGCTAAGAGATTACTCCCGGTATAAGGAATATTTAGATAATCTAATATTCCTTGAATAGTACCATCTTCTCCTCCCTTTCCATGTAAAGATATAAAAATTTTTTTAAATCCATATTTTTTTAAGTATAATAATGGAAAACTTATTGGATCTATTCCAATTGCATTTATCCCTAATTTTATTAAAGAATTTAAAATTGTTTTACCAGATTTTAAAGAAATTTCTCTTTCTGGAGAATTACCTCCAAATAAAACGGCAATTTTTTTAGACATAATTTTTATTTAAAATTTATTTTCAGTATTTATTGTTAATTTGATTTTTTTCTATTCTAAATTTTTTATTCATAAATAATGATGAGATATTATTTATATCTCCTGCTCCTTGAAAAATTAATATTTCATTTCCTTTTAATTTTGAATATATATTTTGTATAATAGTATAATTATTATTTGATTGAATTAATATAGGAATAATTATTCCTAATTTTTTAATTTTTTGAGCTAAATATTCACTATTAGCGTTTTTAATAAAATTTTCTCCTGCAGAAAAAACATTTAAAATAAATAATTTATCAACTTTAGATAATATTTTTATAAATTCATTTAATAGATTTTTAGTCCTAGAATAACGATGAGGTTGAAAAACCATTATTAATTTTCTATTTTTCCATATTTGACGTGCTGTTTTTATAGTTATATCTATTTCAGTAGGATGATGACCATAATCATCAATAATAATTATATCTTTTTTATATATTTTTTTATTGTAAGGAAACAAAAAACCTAAAATATCAAATCTTCTTTTAATACCTACAAATTTTTTTAAAAATTTTATAATCATTACATGATTTAAACCAATATAAGAAGATATTGCAAAAGCAGCTGTTGCATTTAAAGCATTATGATATCCAGGTATATTTAAATTTATTTCTAAAGACCTTTTTTTTTTTTTTTCTAATAAAAAAAATCTACTCTTATAATTATTTTGTTGATAATTATATAATTGTAAATCAGCATTTTTATGAAATCCATATGTAATAATATTTTGTTTTAAAATATTTTTATTTTTTTTTATTAAATTATAATTATTAATATTATCTATACATACAATTATACATCCATAAAATGGTATTTTTTTTAAAAATTGTAAAAATATTTTTTTTAAAACTTCAATACTATTTTTATAAAAATCTAAATGTTCATTTTCAATATTTGTAATTATATTTATAATTGGATTTAAATATAAAAAAGATCTATCACTTTCATCTGCTTCAGCAATAAAATATTTACTTGAACCTAAATAAGCAAATTCTTTAGAATCTTTTAAAATACCGCCATTAATAAATGTAGGATCTAACATAGCTAATTTAAATATTGTATATATCATAGCTGTCGTTGTAGTTTTACCATGAGTTCCGGTAATAGTAATTCCGTAAGAGAATCTCATTAATTCTGTCAACATTTGAGCTCTACTAATTATAATAATATTTAAATTTTTTGCAGTAATTAATTCTGGATTATTTTTTTTAATAGCAGTAGATATAACAACAAGATCTATATTATTTGTAATATTTTTAGCATCATGTTTTAAATATATTTTTATATTTAATAAATTTAATTTTTTTATAATAAAATTATTAGATATATCTGAACCACTAATTTTATATCCCTGTTTTGCTAAAATTGTTGCAATCCCTCCCATACCAGATCCACCAATACCAATAAAATATATATGATTAATATTTTTCATTTTTGGTATTTTATTTAAACAATTTTTATTAAACATATTTAGTCATCTTGTATAAAGATTAAATTAATAAATTTTTATTTTATTTAATTCTTGATAAATTAATTCTGTAGAATTTAGTATGACTAAATTATAAGACTTTTTAGCCATATATATTATTTTTTTTTTATTTAAAGACAATATAATATCAGCAATTTCATTAATATTTAAATTATGTTGTTCATAAATTTTAGCTATTCCTATTTTTTCTAAATTTATTGCATTAAAATATTGTTGTCTATCTTTATGAGGAAATGGTATAAAAATAGCAGGCAATCCTATTGCTGTAATTTCAGTTACAGTCATAGCTCCTGACCTACAGATTATTATATCAGCCCATTTATATGCTTGATATATATTTTTTATGTATTCTCTTATAATTAGATTATTAATTTTATTTTTTTTATATTCATAATATATTTTTTTTAAATTTCCCTTTCCTACTTGATGTAAAATAGATATTTTATTTTTTAATATTATAGCTAAATTTATCCCTATTTTATTTATTGTAGTAGAACCTTGACTTCCTCCAGTAATTAAAACATGAATTGGTTTATGAATTTTTAAAATAGATCTTTTATATAAAGATAATTTAATAATTTTATTATCTATAGGATTTCCTACTAATATTGCATTATTTAACACATTTGGATATGCTTGCATTTTTATTGTTGCTATTTTAGATAAAATTTTATTTGTTATTCCAGAAATACTATTCTGTTCATGTATTATTAATGGTATATTACATAACCATGCAGCTAAACCACTAGGTCCTGAGATATAACTTCCCATTGTTAATACTAAATGTGGTTTATATTTTTTATAAATTATGATGGATTTATATATTGATATTATTATTTTAATTATAGTAATAATTATAGAAAAAATATTTTTATTTTTAAATCTAAAAAAATCTATTAAATAAATATGTATATTTTTTTTAGGAATAATCGTAGATTCCATTCTAGATAATGTTCCTAACCAACGTACTTCCCATCCTTTTTTTATTAATTTATATGCTATATTTAAAGCTGGATTAATATGTCCACCTGTACCACCAGCTACTATAATAATTTTTTTTTTTTTTTTCATATTTTAAAATATTTTTTAAAAAAATTAAAATATCTTAAATTATATAATTTTTTTTTATAAAAATATATTATTTAGAATTATGTAATTTTTTAACTATTTTTACAAATTCTTTTCCACGATGTTTAAAATTTTTAAATTGATCTATACTAGAACAAGCAGGAGATAATAATACAACGTCACCATATTTTACTAATTTAATTATTTGTTCTACTCCTTGAAATATTGTTTTTACTATTTTTGCTTTAGGATAAATAGATAATATTTTTTTACTTGATATTCCAAAACAATATACATTAATATTATTTTTTTTCTGTAAATATTTTTTTAATAAATATAATTCACAATTTTTGTCATATCCTCCTAATAATAACCAAATTTTTTTTTTTTTATATAAATAATTTAGAGCAGCTTTAGTACTATTAATATTTGTAGATTTTGAATCATTAATCCAAGTAACTCCATTTTCTATATGTATTATTTGTAATATATGATCCATATTTAAATAATTACTTATTTCTTGTAAAGAAATTTTTCTAGAAATTTTTAATAAATCTGTTACTGCTAATACTGCAAGAGCATTTAAATAATTATGAATACCAATTAATTTTGTTTTATTAAAATTTAAAATTTTTTGATTATTAATTTGTAGATAGATTCCTTTCTTGTTATAACATAATGTATATTTACCAGAAAATTTACCAAAAGTTACATATTTTTTATTTTGATCAAAATATTTAGGATAAGATAATATATCATCAGTATTATATACACAAATAGAAGCATTTTTATAAATACGTAATTTAAAGTCACGGTATTGTTTAATACCTAAAGGATATCGATCCATATGATCTTGTGAAATATTTAAAATAACAGCAATATATATATTAAATTTTTTTATAGTTTCTAATTGGAAACTAGATATTTCTAAAATATAAAAATCTCTTGAAAAAGATAATAAATCTAATACAGGATAACCTATATTTCCTCCAATACTAACATTAAAATTATTTTTTTTCATAATTTTCCCAATCATATTGGTAACAGTACTTTTACCATTTGTACCTGTAATAGCTATTATTGGTGTTGTATTATAACGAGCAAATAATTCTATATCTCCTATTATTTCAATACCTTTTTTTTTTGCTTTTAATAAAATATTATTAAATATTGATATACCAGGACTTAAAATTATTAATTGTGAATTTAATATCCAATCTTCTTTTAAAGAACCTAAATGACATGGAATATAAGACGGTATTTTTTGTATGAATTTGGGATAATTACATACATCCATAACAGAGGGTATAATATTTTTCTTTAAAAGAAAATTTATACATGATATACCTGTTATTCCTAATCCTATAATAAGTATTTTTTTATTCATTTTAAATAATTTTATATTATTACAATTAAAGAAAATAATACTAATATTAATGAAATAATCCAAAATCTAATAACAATACAAGGTTCTGAAACCCCTTTTAATTCATAATGATGATGTAAAGGAGCCATTAAAAAAAAACGTTTTTTGTTATATTTAAATTTAAGTACTTGAATTATTACAGAAATTGATTCTAATATAAATAAACCACACATTATAAGAAATAAAAAATCTTGTCTTATTAGTATTGCAATTATAGATATAACACAACCTAAAGATAATGATCCTATATCTCCCATAAAAATTTTAGCCGGATAAGTATTATACCATAAAAATCCTAAACCAGAACCAACAACAGATAAGCATATAATAATTAATTCTTTTGCATTTTTTATATAAATAAAATTAAAATATTTAGAAAAAAATATATCTCCTGAAAAATAACATAATATAGATAATCCTAAAGAAATAAAAATTATAGGCATAATCAATAAACCATCTAATCCATCAGTTAAATTTACAGAATTACTTATTCCTATAATAATAAAATAAGAAATTATTAAATATAAAATTAAATTTAAGTCATATTTTATAATTTTATTAAGAAAAGGGATAAAAAATTGTAAATATAATTTTTCTGGATTATTTATATAAATAAATATTAATATAATAATAGTAATAATTGATTGGGAAAAAAGTTTTTTATAAGGAGATAATCCTTTTGGATTATTTAAAATAATTTTATAATAATCATCAATAAAACCGATAAGAGAATATAATATCATTATAGATAATGAAAAAAAAATATATTTATTTGATAAGTCCGACCAAAAAATTACAGAAAATAAAATAGATAATAATAAAATTAATCCTCCCATAGTAGGAGTTTTATTTTTTGAATAATGTGTTATTGGTCCATCTTTTCGAATAATTTGAGAGATTTTATTTTTATTAAAATAATTAATAAAATATGGACTTAAAAAAAAAGTAATTATAAAAGATGTTAAAAATGTCATTATACAACGTATTTTAAAATTTATTAAAAAAAAATTTAAATTTTTAAAAAAATACTGTAAATATTTTAATAATATTAATAACATTTTAATTTCTCCAATAAAATATTAATTAATATTTCCATTTTATTATTACGTGATCCTTTAAATAAAATTGTATAATTTTTTAGTTTTTTTATTATTAAAAATAACTGATTTATTAAAATTTTTGAATTTAAAAAATGTTTTGAATTTACATTATTTTCTGTAATATATTTGCTATATTTTCCAATACTAAAAATATAATCTATATTAGAGTTTAAAATTAAACTTTTTATCTTTTTATGATAAAATAATGTATAAGTGCCTAATTCTAACATGTCTCCAATCACTAAGATTTTTATTCCTTTAAAATTTTTTAAAATATTAATAGCTATATTTACAGAATTAGGATTTGCATTATATGTATCATTAATAATTAATTTATTATTATCAATAATAATTGGATACATTCTTCCTTTAATAGGTTTAAAATATTTTAAACCATTAGATATTTCTTTTAAAGAACATCCAGAAGCAAAAGATAATGCAGCAGATGCTATTGCATTACTAATATTATGTATTCCTCCACCTATTAAAAACAATTGAATTAATATTTTTCCAATAGGAGATACTAAAATAAATGTGATTTTATTTGGCAATATGATTATATTTTGTGTAAAAAAATTAGCTTTTTTATTATATAAAGAAAAAGTTAAAATATTTTTCTTATTAACAAATTTTCTTAAAATTTCTTTTTGATTTTTATCATCATAATTTAAAATAGCAATTCCTTTACCGGTTAAATAATTAAAAATATGACTTTTACATTGAATAATATTTTTTAATGATTTAAATCCTTCTAAATGTGCTGCTGATATATTATTAATAATTGCAATATTCGGTTTTACTATACTAGAGGTATACGAAATATCATTAATTTGATTACCTCCTATTTCAATTACTGCATATTTATATTTATTTGTTAAATTTAATAATGTTAAAGGAACTCCTATATCATTATTCATATTTTTTTTTGTAAAAATAATTTTATTTTTTTTTTTTAATATAGATACTGTCATTTCTTTAACTGAAGTTTTACCTGATGAACCTGTTATCCCTATTACAGAATTTTTAAATTCTTTTCTTTTCCATAAAGCTAATTTTCCTAATCCTAAAATAGTATTTGATACTATTATTTGGGGAATGTTAATATAAAAAATTTTATTTACTAATATAGCTAGTGCTCCATTTTGGATAGCTTCTTCAATAAAATTATGTCCATCAAAATTTTTACCATAAATAGCAATAAATATACAATTTTTTTTAATTTTTTTGCTATTTATAGAATAATTTATTATTTTAATATCATTACCAATTAATATTCCATTAACTATTTTCGATATTTTTTGTAAACTAATTTGTTTATTCATTTGATATTTCTTAATATATTTTGAATAGTATTAAAATCTGAATAATGTAAAATTTTATTACCAATAATTTGATAATTTTCATGTCCTTTGCCAGCTACTAAAATAGTATCTTCTTTAGAAGAATTAAATATAGCATAAGAAATAGCTTTTATTCGATCTAAAATAATATATACATTATGTAATGGATTACATCCTTTTTTTATATCTTGAATAATATTATCTATATTTTCTTTTCTAGGATTATCAGTTGTTAAAATTATAATATCAGCATATTTAGTTGCTATAGAACCCATTATTTTTCTTTTTCCTGTATCTCTTTCTCCTCCACAGCCAAAAATACACCATATTTTACCATGAGTAATTAATTTTATGGTTAATAACACATTTTTTAATGAATCAGGACTATGAGCATAATCAATAATTATATTTGAATATTTTTTTTTAAAAAATATTTTTTCCATACGACCTTTGACAGATTGTATTTTAGATACAGTTTTTAATAATTTTTGTAAAGGATAATTTAAACTTAATAATGTTGCCATACTTAAAAAAATATTTATAACGTTAAATTTTCCTATAAGATTTATTTTAACTGTCCCAGAACCCCAACTAGAATTAAATGAAATAATAGTTTTATTAGGTAAATAAATTATATTTTTTATATGAATAAATATATTTGATTTATATAAAAAATTTTTAGTAGTAACTGGTATTACATTAGATAATTTTTTAAACCATTTTAATCCAATATTATCGTCAATATTTATAATTTTTTTTTTTACTTTATGATTATTAAAAAATTTCCATTTAGATAATTCATAATTATTCATATTAAGATGATAATCGAGATGATCTCTAGTTAAATTTGTAAAGATTCCAATAGAAAAAAATATATTAGAAACTCTAAATTGAGTTAATCCATGAGAAGAAATTTCCATTATTATAAAATTTGCTTTTTTTTGTATAAATTTTTTTAATGTATATTGTATTTTTATTGCTGAATCTGTTGTATTATCAGTTTGGATTAATTTTCCACTAAAACCATTCCCTATGGTACTTAAAATAGCGGGATTACCTCCTAATAATTTAATCCATTGCATTAAGAAATGAGTTATACTTGTTTTTCCATTAGTCCCTGTAATTCCTATAACAGGTATTTTTTTACTTGGATGATCATATAATATTCCAGCGAAATATGAAATGTTTTTATGTAAATTAGGTAAATAGATAATAGGTATATTATTTTTATAAATAATACTATAAGATGATATTATATTGTCTGAATAAGTTAATATAGCAACAGCACCTTTTGATATAGCATGTTCTATAAAATTTTTACCGTCATTTTTATATCCTTTTATTGCTATAAAAAGACAATTTTTTCCTTTAATTTTTCTGCTATCTAAAACCATTTTATTTATGAAAATATTTTTTATTAAATTATTTTTTATATAACCATGTAATAACTTTTGTAAACTAAGTAAAGAAGAATTCAATGATTTAAATCCTTAATGTAAAATATTTTTAAAATAAAAATTTTTTATTTTTTTATATTTTTTTTGCAATACGCAATATTGCACTTCTTGCTCTTGGATTATTTAAAATTTCTTTTTTGTTAGGGAAAATTCTATCAATAATTTTTAATTTTATTTTTTTTTTTTTATAAAAAAAAGTATTTATCTCTTTTTCAGTTAAAGGTAATTTATTCTGAATGTTTTTTTTATATAAAATACTATTTTTTTTCATAAAATATTTAATAATCCTATCTTCTATTGAATGAAAACTAATCAATGATATAATGCCATCTTTTTTTAATAACTCTAATGTAATATTTAAAACTTTTTTCAGTTCATCTATTTCTTTATTTAAAAAAATTCTTATAGCTTGAAAAGATCTTTTAGCTGGATGTTTAAATTTACTATTTTTATTAATAGAACAAATTAAATATGATAAATCTTTTGTATTAAATAATTTATTATCTAAAATACATTTTTTTATATTATATGCTATTTTTTTATGATTTTTTTCTTCACCATATATTTTTAATATTTCAGATATTTTTTTTTCATTTGCATTTTTTAATAAATTAAAAGCTGTTATTCCTTTTTTTTGATTTAAACGCATATCTAATGGACCATTAGACATATAAGAAAAACCTCTTTGAGAATTATTTAATTGAAATGAAGAAATTCCTAAATCAAATAATATCCCATCTATTTTACCTATTTGATTCTTTAAAATAACTTTTAAATTTGAAAAATTATCATGAATATAAATAATTCTACTATCTTCAATTTTATGTTTTAAAATTGTTGATAAATCACAATCTACTGCATAAATTCGTCCGTAATTACCTAATTTAGACAAAATCAATTTTGTATGGCCTCCACAACCATAAGTAGCATCTATATATATTCCATTATTTTTAATATTTAAACTATCAATAGATTCTTTTAATAAAACTGGTATATGCTTCATTATATGATATATAATTAAATTAATTACTATATAATTTATATATTATATTATATAATATATAAATAATTAAAATATATTTTTTAAATATTTTTTTAAAAAATTTGGTTAAAATTTAAAGGTATAATTATGATAGAATATCCAAATTTTAAAAGTACCACCTTAAAAAAGGAAAGTTCTCATATACAAACATACTTTAGAAAAGTATATGGATGGATGTCTTGCGGCTTATTATTAACAGCTTTTGTTGCTTGGTATGTATCTAATTCAATACAAATTGTGAATTATTTATTAAATAATAAATTTCTTTTACTAGGATTATGTTTTTTACAATTTACATTAGTATTTATTATTTCAAATTTTTTAAATAGATTATCTGGAAAAACATTAACTGCATTATTTATGTTTTATTCATCTTTAACTGGTTTAACTTCAGCAGGAATATTTTCTATATATAATCAAAATACAATTTTTACAGCATTTATAACTACTTCATTTACCTTTTTATCTATGTGTATTTGGGGGTATTTTACTAAAAAAGATTTAAGTTATTTAGGTAATCTAATTATAATGGGGATATTTGGTATAATAATAGCTTCATTTATAAATTTCTGGTTACAGAATAATTTAATATCGTCTGTAATTAATTATGTTAGTGTAATTTTTTTTACATTACTTATTGCGTATGATACACAAAAATTAAAAAATATTGCAAAAAAAATTAGTTTAAATATAAATGATAAAGATAATTTAAGAAGATATGCTATTTTAGGTGCACTTATGTTATATTTAGATTTTGTTAATTTATTTTTAATAATGTTACGTTTAGTTGATAATAATAATAGTAATGATGATAAATAATATTTACTTTTTTTTTATAAAAAATTATTAATAATTTTTATTATATTACTTATACAAAAATTTTTTTTAATAAAATATATAAATTAAAAAATAATTAATATTAAAAGTATAAAATATGTCTACACCTATGATGGATCAATATTTTAAATTAAAAAAACAATATCCTAATATTTTATTATTTTATAGATTAGGAGATTTTTATGAAATGTTTTTTGAAGATGCAAAAAAAGCATCAAAATTATTAAATATTGTATTAACTAAAAGAGGTAATTTAAACGGGAAACCTATCCCAATGGCAGGCGTACCAGTAAATAGTATAGAAAATTATTTATCAAAATTAATTAAATTAGGAGAATCTATAGTTATTTGTGAGCAAAAAGATAAAAAAAAAATATCATCTAATAAAAAAATTTTAAATAGAGAAATAGTTCGTATTATTACACCTGGAACAGTTAGTGATGATATTTTATTAAATAATAATGTTGATAATTTATTAGGATCAATATATCAAGATATAAAATTAGGATTTGGTTATGCTACACTAAATATTAGTTCTGGTGATTTTAGAATTATGGAAAATAAAGATATTAATATAATCGCAGGAGAATTACAAAGAACAAATCCAAAAGAATTATTATATTCTGAAAATTTTAAAAATATGTGTTTAATAGAAAAAAAATATTGTATTAGACGTAGACCATTATGGGAATTTGATATAGATACAGCTGTTGAACAATTAAATATGCAATTTAAAACAAAAAATTTAAAAAGTTTTGGTATTGAAAAATCATTTTTAGCGATTAGAGCCGCAGGTTGTTTAATACAATATGTTAAAGATACACAAAGAGTATGTTTACCTCATATTAATAATATTTTTTTGGAAAATCATAATAATGAAATTATTATGGATGTAAATACTCGAAAAAATCTAGAAATAATTAATAGTATTTCTGGAGATAAAGACAATACTTTAATTAAAGTATTAGATTATACAACTACTACTATGGGTAGTCGTTTATTAAAAAGATGGTTAAATAACCCAATACGTGATACAAAAATTATTTTAAATAGACAAAATAATATTTCTATTTTACAAAAATATTTTTTAAATTTTAAAAAAATATTATTAAAAATTGGTGATATTGAAAGAATAATTGCAAGATTAGCTTTAAAAACTGCTAAACCAGAAGATTTAGTTTCTTTAAGACAAACATTGAGTTATTTACCTAAAATCCATAAAATTTTTAAAAATATAAACGATTGTGAAATAAAATTTAAAATTTTAAATGTAGGAATATTTCTTTCATTAAAAGAGTTATTAGAAAAATCTATAAAAAAAAAACCTGCTTCTTCTTTAAAAGAAGGAAATGTTATAGCTACTGGGTATAATTTAGAATTAGAT
Organism: Enterobacteriaceae endosymbiont of Donacia thalassina; assembly: GCF_012568245.1. NCBI lineage: Bacteria > Pseudomonadati > Pseudomonadota > Gammaproteobacteria > Enterobacterales > Enterobacteriaceae > Enterobacteriaceae endosymbiont of Donacia thalassina. The sequence continues at coordinate 130,181 of NZ_CP046188.1, read as the reverse complement.
AAATTAAGAGAATCATCAAAAGATTCATGTCAATATTTGTATTTTTTAGAAGAAAAAGAACGTAATCTATTAAAAATAGAAAAATTAAAAATAGGATATAATACAATTAATGGATACTATATTCAACTAAGTAAAAATTACAAATATATTCTTCCTTATAAATATATTCAAATTCAAACCTTAAAAAATTTTAATAGATATACTATCCCAGAGTTACAAAAATACCAAAAAAATATTTTTTCTTCGAAAGAACATCTTTTAAATTTAGAAAAATATTTATATAATAAATTATTTGATTATATTAATCCTTTTTTAAAAAATTTACAAAAATTATCATTATATTTATCAGAATTAGATGTATTATGTAATTTAGCTGAAAGATCTATTACTTTAAATTATACTTGTCCTATAATTAGTAAAAAAATAGGTATATCATTAATTAATTCAAGACATCCTATTGTTGAAAATATTATGAAATCTTCTTTTATATCCAACAATGTATTATTAACTGAAAAAAAACATTTCTTATTAATAACAGGTCCTAATATGGGAGGTAAAAGTACTTATATGAGACAAGTAGCATTAATAATATTAATGACTTATATAGGTAGTTATGTTCCTGCGGATAAAGCAATTATAGGTCCAATAGATAGAATTTTTACAAGAATAGGATCTACAGATAATATTTCTTTTGGTTTATCTACCTTTATGGTAGAAATGATAGAAACTGCAAATATTTTAAGAAATGCAACAAAAAAAAGTTTAGTATTAATGGATGAAATTGGCAGAGGTACATCTACTCATGATGGACTAGCAATTGCTTGGGCTTGTGCAGAAAATATTACTAAAAAAATTAAATCACTTACTTTATTTGCAACTAATTATATTGAATTAGCAAATTTAAAAATTAAAAATAAATGTATAAAGAATATGTATTTTGATGCTATAGAAATTAATAATTCTATTGTTTTTTTATACAAAATAAAAAATGGATCTATTAATCAAAATTATGGTTTATTTGTAGCAGCTTTAGCTGGGATCCCTAAAGAAGTTATTAATCAAGCAAAAAAAAAAATTGAACAATTGAAAATTTTTAATGCAAAAAATTAAAATATACTAAAAAAATAGTATGTAAAATATAAAATATATAAATTTTTTAATTTTAATAAAATTATAAAAATTAATGTTATTAATTAGCACTTATTTTTATAATTTTATATATTTAATAATTAAAATTATGTATTTAAAAATATAAATAACAAATATATAACTTATAAAATTAAGTTGAAAGGATATTTATTTAAATGAATTCTTTTGCTAAAGAAATAAAATTAATTAATATCGAAGAAGAATTAAAAAATTCTTATTTAGATTATGCAATGTCAGTTATAATTGGAAGAGCATTACCAGATGTAAGAGATGGATTAAAACCAGTACATAGACGTATATTGTATGCTATGTATATATTAGGTAATACATGGAATAAATCTTATAAAAAATCAGCTAGAATAGTAGGAGATGTTATAGGTAAATATCATCCACATGGAGATAATGCAGTTTATGATACAATTGTAAGATTAGCTCAAGATTTTTCATTAAGATATCCATTAATAAATGGACAAGGTAATTTTGGTTCTATTGATGGAGATTCTGCTGCTGCTATGCGTTATACTGAAATTAAAATGTCTAAAATTTCTCAGGAAATTATTAATGATTTAGAAAAAAATACAGTAAATTTTTTATCTAATTATGATGGTACAGAAAAAATTCCTGAAATAATGCCAACAAAAATACCTAATTTATTAATAAATGGATCATCTGGTATAGCAGTGGGTATGACAACTAATATACCTCCTCATAATATTACTGAAGTAATTAATGCTTGTTTGGCTTATATTAATAATAATACTATTACTATTAAAGAATTAATGAATTATATTCCTGGACCTGATTTTCCTACTTCTGGTATTATTTACGGTATTGATGAAATTGAAAAGGCATATAGTACAGGAAAAGGAAAAATTTTTCTTAGAGGACGGGTTAAAATTCTTAAAGATATAGAAAAAAGATATAAAACAATTATAATTTATGAACTTCCTTATCAAATAAATAAATCTAAATTAATAGAAAAAATAGCTAATTTAATAAAAGAAAAAAAAATTCAGGGTATTAAAACTTTAAGAGATGAATCAGATAAAGATGGAATAAGAATTTTAATTAGAATTAAACAAGATATATCTGTTAATGTAATATTAAATAATTTATATAAATTAACTCCTTTACAAACTACTTTTAGTATAAAAATGGTTTCTTTACATAAAGGCAAACCTACATTAATGTCTTTAAAAAATATTATTAAAGCATTTATTTCTCATAGACGTGAAATAGTAATAAGAAGAACACATTATGAAATAAATAAAGCTCGTAATAAAGCACATATATTAGAAGGATTAATAGTTGCTTTATTAAATATAAAAGAAATTATAAAAATTATACGTTCTTCTAAAATTTTAGAAAATATAAAAGAACAAATTTATTTAAAATCTTGGAAAATTCCAAATATATTTGAAATATTTAATTTACAAGAAAAAAAAACATTAAATATTTATTTAACTAATTCTAATTTAATAAAATTTAATGATAATTATCATTTTAGTTATAAACAAATTATAGCTATTTTAGAATTAAAATTACATAAATTAACACATTTAGAACATAAAAAATTATGTATGGAATACGAGAATTTAATATATAAAATTACAAATTTAATTAAAATTATTAATAAATATGAATCTTTAATGAAAGTAATATATGATGAATTAACTTTAATAAAAAAAGAATTTAAAGATAATAGAAAGACCGAAATTATTTTAAATAAGAATAATTCTATAATTCAAAAAAAAGATTTAATTAATCATGAAAAAGTTATTATTACCTTATCTTATCAGGGATATATTAAATATCAAAAAATTACTGAGTATAATATACAACATAGAGGTGGTAAAGGAAAATTAGCTGTAAAATTAAAAGATAATGATTTTATACATAAAATATTAATAGCAGATACTCATGATAATATTTTATGTTTTTCAAATAAAGGACATTTATATTGGTTAAAAGTATATGATATACCTGAAGCTAATAGATATGCAAAAGGGAAACCTATTATAAATTTTATTCCTTTAAAAAAGGAAGAAACTATTAATGTATTTCTTGTGATAAATAATTATACAAATAATTCTAATTTAATTATGGCTACTGCAAAAGGGAAGGTAAAAAAAACAAATTTAAATAAATTTAATAAGCCTAGATCTAATGGTATTATTGCAATAAAAATAAAAAAAAATGACTCTTTAATAGGAGTATCTATTGTTAATAAAAATGATAAAATTATGTTATTTTCTTCTTTAGGTAAAGTAGTTAAATTTAATGAATCTCAAATTAAATCTATGGGTAGAAATACAATAGGAGTAAAAGGTATTAATTTTTTAAAAAAAAGAAAAGATTATGTTGTATCATTAATAGTAATAAAACAAAAATTTCAAAAAAATATTTTTACTATAACAGAGAATGGATATGGAAAATGTACTAATAATAAAAATTTTCCTATAAAATCTAGATCTACAAAAGGAATTATATCTATGAAAATTAATAAAAGAAATGGAAAATTAATAGGATCTCTTAGAGTAAGAGATAATGATCAAATTATTATCATTACTAATATGGGAACATTAATACGTATTAATATATCTGAAATTTGTGTTGTAGGGAGAAATACTAAAGGAGTTATTATAATTAAAACAAAAATAAATGAAAAAGTTATAGGATTACAAAAAATTTAAAAATCTCTATAAATTATTAAAAATTTTTTTAAAATTAAATAAAGAAAGTATTATTTTTTAAAATTATATTTTAAAAAATCTTTAAATTTAAATATTTCATTTGTTTTTTCCCATGAAAAAATATTTCTACCAAAATGACCATAAGCTGCGGTTTTTTTATATATTGGTTTTAATAAACCTAACATTTTAATTAAATTAAAAGGTCTTAAATCAAAAAATTTTTGGATAAATGAAGTTATTTTTTTATCAGATACTTTTCCTGTTCCAAATGTATTTACCATAATTGAAATTGGTTCAGCAATACCTATAATATAGGCAATTTGTATTTCACAACGTGAAGCTAAAGATGACGCTACTATATTTTTTGCTATATAACGTGCTGCATAGGCAGCTGATCTATCTACTTTCGAAGGATCTTTACCTGAAAAAGCTCCTCCACCATGTCTTGCCATACCTCCATAGGTATCTACAATAATTTTTCTTCCAGTTAAACCACAATCACTTATAGGACCTCCTATAATAAAACGACCTGATGGATTAATAAAAAATTTTGTTTTTTTATTAATCCATATTTTAGGCAAAACTGGTTTAATAATTTCCTCCATAATAGCTTCTTCTAATTTTTTAAATGATATTTCTTTAGAAATTTGTGTTGATAAAACTACAGAATCTATATTAATAATTTTATTATTTTTATATTGAAAAGTAATTTGACTTTTTGCATCCGGTTCTAACCATGATAAAATTTTTTTTTTTCTAATTAATGATTGTTGATATACTAATCTATGTGCATATATAATAGGAGCTGGCATAAAAACATTTGTTTCATTTGTTGCATAACCAAATACAAATCCTTGATCTCCTGCTCCTTGATTATATCTATCTAAATTAGATGATATTCCTTTACTAATATCTTCTGATTGTTTACTTATAATATTTAATATTGTACATGTATTAGCATTAAATGCTGAATTAGGATTTGTATATCCTATTTCTTTTATAGTTTTTCTAGCAATTTTTTCTATATTTATTTTAGCTTTTGTCGTTATTTCTCCTCCAATTAATATTATATTATTTTTAATATATGTTTCACACGCTACGCGTGAATAAATATCTTGTTTAATTATCTCATCTAATATAGCATCAGAAATTTGATCTGCTATTTTATCAGGATGTCCTTCCGATACTGATTCTGAAGTAAATAAATAATCTGTCATTAATATGACCTATAATTTTTATAAAAAAATTCAATTTTATGTATTATATATTTAAAAAAATATAAAATATATAAAATTTTTATTTTAAATTTATAAAAAATAGATTTTAAAACATTTTAAGTATATATTCCTTTATATAAATAATTTTTTTATAAAATATTTTATTAAAAATTTAGGAGTAATTTATATTATGCCTTCTAGAAGAAATCTTGCTAATGCTATTCGATTTTTAAGTATAGATGCTATAGAAAATTCTAAATCAGGACATCCTGGCGCACCAATGGGTATGGCTGATATTGCAGAAGTATTGTGGCGTAATTATTTAAATCATAATCCTAATAATCCAAAATGGATTAATCGTGATAGATTTATATTATCTAATGGACATTGTGTTATGTTAATTTATAGTTTATTACATTTAACTGGCTATGATTTGACAATTTCTGATTTAAAAAATTTTAGAAAATTACATTCTAAAACACCAGGACATCCTGAGTTTAGATGTACTCCTAATATTGAAACTAGTACTGGACCATTAGGTCAAGGTTTAGCAAATGCTGTTGGTATAGCTATAGCTGAAAAAACATTAGCAGCACAATTTAATAGATTAAATTATAATATTATTAATCACTATACTTATGTTTTTTTAGGTGATGGTTGTTTAATGGAAGGTATTTCACATGAAGTATGTTCTTTAGCAGGAACATTAAAATTAAAAAAATTAATAGTTTTTTATGATAATAATGGTATTTCTATAGATGGTAATATAAAAGGATGGTTTAATGATGATACTAAAAAAAGATTTGAATCTTATGGATGGTATGTTATATCTGATATAGATGGACATGATTTCAGAAGTATAGAAAAAGCAATTGATAAAGCTAAATCTTCTATAGAAGATAAACCTTCTTTATTAATTTGTAATACTATTATTGCTTTTGGATCACCTAATAAATCGGGAAAAAATATTGCACATGGATCTCCTTTAGGTAAAGAAGAAGTTCTTTTAACACGAAAAAATTTAAATTGGAATTATCAACCTTTCGAAATTCCATCATATATTTATAAAAAATGGAATGCAAAAGAAATAGGTAATATAAAAGAATTTAAATGGAATTACATGTTTAAAAATTATTGTAATAAATTTCCTATATTAGCTAAAGAATTAAAAAGAAGAATTAATAATTTTCTTCCTGAAGATTGGAATAATAAAATAAATAAATTTATTTATAAATTAAATAATACTAATACTAATTTTTCTACAAGAGAATCATCACAATATATTTTACAAAAATATTCAAAATTATTACCAGAATTATTAGGAGGTTCTGCTGATTTATCTAGTAGTAATTTAACTATTTTAAAAAATTCTAAGCCAATTAATAAATTTAAAAACGGAAATTATATTTATTATGGAGTAAGAGAATTTGGTATGATGGCAATAGCAAATGGTATTTCGTTATACCATGGTTTTATTCCTTATACAGCTACTTTTTTAGTTTTTTCAGATTATTGTCGTAATGCCATAAGAATGGCTGCTTTAATGAAAATTAGAAATATAATGATTTATACACACGATTCTATAGGTTTAGGTGAAGATGGTCCAACACATCAACCAATAGAACAATTATCTAGTTTAAGATTAATTCCTAATATAAGTATTTGGCGTCCATGTGATAAAATTGAAACAGCTATAGCATGGAAAATTAGTATTGAAAATATAAATAAACCAACTATATTAGTGTTATCAAGACAAAATTTACCTACACAAAAAAGAAATAAAAAAGAAATATCATATATATCATATGGTGCATATATTTTAAAAGATTGTTTAGATAAAAATCCTCAAATTATATTAATAGCTACTGGATCAGAAGTGCCTTTAGCTGTTGAAGTATATAAAAAATTATCTTTGTTAAAATATAAAACTAGAGTAATATCAATGCCATCTACAGATACATTTGATAAACAAACAAAAGAATATCGAAATTATTTATTACCTAAACATATTAAATGTAGAATAGCTATTGAAGCTGGATCTAAAGATTTTTGGTATAAATATGTAGGTTTAGATGGTATTGTAATTGGTATGAATACTTTTGGATATTCTGCTCCTGCAAATAAATTATTTCAAAAATTTGGTTTTACTGTTGAAAATATTATTTTAAAAATAAAAAAATTTTTAAAATTATATAATTAATTATATATTATAGGATTAATTATTTATGTTAAGTATTTTAAATTTAGATATTAGCAATAAAATTTTATTAATTAGATCTGATTTAAATGTACCTTTAGATATAAAAGGTAATATTACTTCCGATATTAGAATTAGATTATCATTACCCACTATAAAATATGCTTTAGAAAAAAAAGCTAAAATTATTATAGCTTCTCATTTAGGAAGACCTACTGAAGGAATATATAATCCTTTATTTTCTTTAAAAAAAATTGCTATATATTTAGAAAAAATTTTAAAACATAAAGTTATTTTAAAAAAAAAATATTTGAATGGATGTAATTTTGAAAAAAATGAAATTTTTCTTTTAGAAAATGTTCGTTTTAATATTGGTGAAAAAAGTAATAGTAAAAAATTATCAAAACAGTATGCATCTTTATGTGATATATTTGTTATGGATGCATTTGCAACTTCACATCGTATGCATTCATCAACTTATGGTATTATTAATTTTGCAAAACAATCTTGTGCAGGATTATTATTAATAAATGAAATAAAAAATTTAAATAAATTTCTAAAAAATCCTGAAAAACCTATAATTTCTATTGTAGGTGGATCTAAAATATCTACTAAATTTAATGTATTAAAAAAATTATCTAAATTATCACATAAAGTTATTGTAGGAGGAGGAATAGCAAATACATTATTATCATTAAATAATGATATTGGACATTCATTATATGAACCTAATTCAATTTTATTAGCGCAAGAAATAATTAAAAAATGTAAAAATATAATTCTTCCTATTGATTGTATAGTTAGTACATCTGTTACTAATAATTCTTTAATTAAAAATAAAAATGTTAATAATATATTAAAAAATGAGAAAATTCTTGATATAGGTTATAAAACTATAAATATTATTAAATGTGAATTACAAAAAGCTAAAACAATATTATGGAATGGTCCTATTGGAGTTTTTGAATTAAAAAATTTTAGAAAAGGAACTGAAATTATAATTAAAGCTATTATACATAGTAATGCTTTTTCTATTGTAGGAGGAGGAGATACTTTAGCTGCAGTAGAATTATTTAATGCTTTTAATCAAATTTCTTATATTTCTACAGGTGGAGGTGCTTTTTTAAAATATATAGAAGAAAATAAATTACCTGTTATATCTATATTAGAAAATATTTCATAATATTTTATTTAATAATAAAATAATAAAATTGCTAACAATAAAAATTTTTAATAGGGTAAAGTATATATTATGTCTAAAATTTTAAATTATATAAAACCTGGTGTTGTTGTTGGTCATGATGTACAAACTATATTTAAAATAGCAAAAGAAAATAAATTTGCTTTACCGGCTGTTAATTGTATAAATACTGATTCTATTAATATAGTTTTAGAAACTGCAGCAAAAGTAAAATCTGCAGTTATTATTCAATTTTCTAATTCAGGAGCTTCTTTTATTGCAGGTAAAGGATTACAAAAAATAAATCCACAATTAGCTTCTGTAATTGGTGCAATATCTGGAGCTCAACATGTACACAAAATTGCTAAATATTATGGTATTCCAGTTATTTTACATACTGATCATTGTCCAAAAAATAAACTATCATGGATAGATCATTTATTAAATGAAAATGAAAAATATTATTTAATACATAAAAAATCTTTATTTTCATCTCATATGATAGATCTCTCTCGAGAATCTATTAAAGATAATATTAAAATATCTAGTTATTATTTAAAAAAAATGTCTGAAATGAAAATGACTCTAGAAATAGAGTTAGGATGTACAGGTGGAGAAGAAGATGGGACTGATAACAGTAATTTAACTAAAAAATTATTATATACTGATCCTTATGATGTAAATTATGCCTATGAAAAATTAAAATTAATTAGTTCTCAATTTATTATTGCAGCTTCTTTTGGAAATATGCATGGAGTATATCAAACAGGACATGTAAAATTATTACCAAAAATTTTGAAGGATTCACAAGATTTTATTAGTAAAAAACATAATCTTTCACATAATTCTATAAATTTTGTATTTCATGGAGGATCAGGTTCTTTATTATCAGATATTCAAAAATCTATACAATATGGAGTTGTAAAAGTTAATATTGATACAGATACACAATGGGCTACATGGAAAGGTTTATTAAAATATTATAAAAAAAATAAAAAATATTTGCAGCACCAACTTGGTAACCCAGAAGGATTTAATAAACCTAATAAAAAGTATTATGATCCTAGATCATGGATTAGAGCATCACAAATTTCTATAAGGGAACGATTAGAAAAAACATTTAAAGAGTTAAATGCAATTAATACATTATAAAAAAATAAATTATTTTAATTATAAAAAAAAATACAAATTATTTCATAAAATGGATTATTAAAATATGAATAAATTTACTAGTGTATTAGATTTTATAAAATTATGGATATTTCAAAATAGATCTTTTATTTTATATCAATGTGAACATTTTGTTTTAGCTGGAATGGTTTTATTTTTTGGATTATGGGGAGTTAAATTTGTTACTAAAACTTTAAGGAATGTTTTTACTATTAGAAATATAGATCCAATTACAACTGGATTTCTTACAAATATTTTTAAATATAGTTTAACTATATTTGTTATAGTAAGTGCATTAAGTAGTATAGGATTAAAAACATCATCAATTTTTGCTGCATTTGGAACTATAGGATTAGTAATAGGTTTAGCTTGGCAAAGTGCTTTGTCCAATCTAGCATCAGGATTATTAATTATTACTTTCCGTATTTTTAAAGTAGGAGATTATATTAATATAGGTAATGTAACTGGTAAAATTACTAATGTTGAAATTTTTTGTACTCTTTTTAAAACATTTGATGGAAGTATTATTTCTGTACCTAATGGGAAAATACTTACAGAAAATATAATAAATTTTTCTAAATCTAATGAATATCGAAATAAAATTACTTTAGGTATTGCACGAAATTTAATACAAAAAGATATAAATATTGTTAAAAAAATTTTATTAGATACTGTTTCAGTAAATGAAAAAATAATAAAAAATTCAATTGTTAATGTTGTTGTTGATGAAATTACTAATAATTCTATTAATTTTACTGTTTTTTTTTGGATTAATGATTTTATAAATAAAAAAGAAATTTGTTCAGATTTAATTGATATTTTAAAAAATAATTTAGAATTATATAAAGAATCTTGTGTATTATGGATTAATAATGATTAATATTTTTTATTTTTTTAAAAAAAACAACACGGTGCACGGTGCGAACGGGATTTGAACCCGTGACCCCCGGCGTGACAAGCCGGTATTCTAACCAACTGAACTATCGCACCATAATTTATTATATTATATATCATATTGTTAATCGTCAATACTTTTATTTATTTTTTTATTATGCCATAAAGAAAAACCACATGTTTTTTTAATTAAATGTAATTTTAGTTTATGTAATTTTAATTCTTTATCAGAAGCTTTTATAACTAATAATTTTTTTTTCAAATTTTTATATAAAAATTTAAATTCATTATTCAAAATATTATTTTGTTCTTTTGAAAATTTTAATTGAAAAGATTTTTGTTTTGTAGTCATAAATAAAAAAACATGAGCTAATAATTTTGCATCTAATAAAGCTCCATGTAAATTACGTTTACTTGTATCAATATTAAATCTGGAACATAAAGAATTTAATGAATTTCTTTTTCCTGGAAATATATTTCTAGCCATTTTTAATGTATCTTTTATTATACAAAGATCTTCAATTTTAGGTAATTTTTTTTTTATTAATGATAATTCATAATTTAAAAAATTAATATCAAATTGAGCATTATGAATGATAAGTTCTGCTCCTTTAATAAAACGAAGAAAATTATCTAAAATATCAGAAAAAATAGGTTTTTTTGATAAAAATTTATTAGAGATACCGTGTATATTATATGCTTCTTTACTAATATTTTTTTGAGGATTTATGTATGTATGAAAATAATTTTTAGTAATATTACGATTAATAATTTCAATAATTCCTATTTCTATAATACGATGTCCTACATAATAGGGATAATAAAGATTCATTCCTGTTGTTTCTGTATCTAAAACTACTTGACGTATATTAATTTTTTTCATATTTGTTATATAAATAGTATAAATTTTATTAAAATAATATGTATAAAAATATAAATATTTTTACTGATGGTTCTTGTATATATAATCCTGGACCAGGAGGTTGTGCCGCTATATTACAATATCATAAATATGAAAAAATTTTAACTAAAGGTTTTTTTTTAACAACTAATAATAGAATGGAATTAATGGCATCTATTATTGCATTAGAATCTTTAAAAGAAAATTGTAATATTTATATATTTACTGATAGTAAATATTTAAAAAACGGTATTACAACATGGTTGTATAATTGGAAAAAATGTAATTGGTTACGTAATAATAAAAAAAAAGTAAAAAATATTGATTTATGGAAAAGATTAGAATTATCTTTATCTAATCATAATATTTATTGGAAATGGATTAAAAGTCATTCATATAATAAAATGAATAATAAATGTGATAAATTAGCTCGTATTTCTGCTAAAAATCCTATAAATGAAGATTTAGGATATATAAAAAAATAAATATTTATATTTTTTGAATAAAATTTTAATAAAATAGTTGTTATTTTTCTATAACTTATTTAAGTTTAATAAAATAATTAATTTTTAAATAAAAATTAAAATTTTAAAATTTTATAAATAAAAGGTAAAATATGCTAGATAATAATCGTTTAAGAATAGCTATACAAAAATCTGGTCGGTTAAGTAATGAATCTAGTAAATTACTAAAGAATTGTGGTCTTAAAATTAATTTACAACAACAAAAATTAATAGCTTTTGCAGAAAATATGCCAATTGATATTTTAAAAGTACGTGATGATGATATTCCGGGATTAATTATGGAAGGAGTAGTTGATTTAGGAATTATTGGTAAAAATGTTTTAGAAGAAGAAGTTTTAAATAGATTATCAAGAGGAAATCATGCTAATTATTTAATATTACGTAAATTAAAATTTGGTATATGTAGATTATCAATAGCAATACCTATTAATAAAAATTATATAGGATTGCAATCTTTGCAAAATTCTTGTATTGCTACTTCTTATCCTAATTTATTAAAAAAATATCTTGATAATAATAATATTACATTTAAATCTTGTATGTTAAATGGATCAGTAGAATTAGCTCCTAGATTAGGTTTATCAGATGCTATTTGTGATTTAGTTTCAACTGGAGCTACTTTAGAAGCACATGGAATGAAAGAAGTAGAAATTATATATAATTCTCAAGCATGTTTAATACAACGTTATGATAAGATAACAACATTTAAACAACTTTTAATAAATAAATTATTAGCAAGAATAAAAGGAGTAATACAAGCTAGAGAATCTAAATATATAATGTTACATGTCCCAAATAAAAAATTAGAAAAAGTAATGACATTATTACCATATGTTCAAAATCTTACTATTTTACCATTAAGAGGAGAAATTAAAAAAGTAGCCATACATATGGTATGTAGTGAAACATTATTTTGGGAAAAAATGGAAAAATTAAAATTATTAGGTGCTAGTTCTATTTTAGTTTTACCTATTGAAAAAATCATGGAGTAATAAAATGACTTTTTTAAATAATTTGATTTATTGGAATAATTATAATAAAGAACAAAGAAAAAAAATATTATCTCGTCCAATATTTTTAATAGATGAAAAAATTAAAAATAATATAAGTAATATTTTAGATCAAGTTAAAAAAAAGGGAGATAGAGCATTAAAAAAATATAATTTTTTATTTGATAAGATTAAAATTAATAAATTAAAAATAGACAAAAAAAAAATATATAATTCAAAATTATATATAGATCAAAATATTAAAAATGCTATAAAAAATGCATATAATAATATATATAAATTTCATAAATATCAAATTTTAAATAAAAAAATAATTGAAGTTATACCTGGAGTATTTTGTCACCAAATTTATCGTCCTATTCCTAGGATAGGATTGTATATCCCAGGTGGGACATCTTCATTATTTTCTACAGTATTAATGTTAGGTATTCCAGCTAAATTAGCATTATGTCCTAACATTATATTATGTTCTCCTGCTCCTATATCTAATGAAATTTTGTTTGCTGCATATTTATGCAATATTAAAAATATTTTTCAAGTAGGAGGAGCTCATGCTATAGCAGCAATGGCTTTTGGAACAGAATCTATCAATAAAGTAGATAAAATTTTTGGACCAGGAAATTTTTTTGTTACAGAAGCTAAAAGACAAGTCAGTAATCAAAATAAAACTTATAAAAATATATCTATAGATATGCCGGCTGGCCCATCAGAATTAATGATTTTAGCTGATAAATATGCAAATTATAAATTTATTGTAGCTGATTTATTATCACAAGCAGAACATGGTATAGATTCACAAGTATTTTTAGTTACTTTTGAAGAAAAAATAGCAAAATTAGTTAAAAAAGAACTTTTAAATCAATTAGATAAATTACCTAAAAAACATATAGCAACAAAATCTCTTAGTAAGAGTTATATTATAATAGAAAAAAATATTGAAGAATGTATAAAAATAATAAATCAATATGCTCCTGAACATCTTATTATTCAATGTAATGATTATAATAAAATTTTATCAAAAATTATTAATGCAGGATCAATTTTTTTAGGACATTGGGCTCCTGAATCAGTAGGAGATTATGCTTCAGGAACTAATCATGTTTTACCTACTTATGGTTATGCATTAACATACTCTTGTTTAGGAATTTCTGATTTTCAAAAAAGAATTTATGTCCAAAAATTAACAAAGCAAGGTTTATTAAATATTTCTAATACAGTAGAAATTATGGCAAAAAAAGAAAACTTATTAGGTCATAGTAATTCTATTATAATAAGAAAAAAATATATTAGTCAAAATTTCTTTAATCAAAAAAAAAAAAAAAAAATAGATAATATTCATCAAATGATTAGAAAAAATATTATTAATTTTATTCCATATAAATCTGCACGCTTATTATATAAAAATGATAATATTACTAATCATTTAGTAGCATTAAATGCCAATGAATCTCCTATTATTTCTTCTTTTTCTTTAAATAAGAAAATATTTAATAGATATCCAGAACCACAACCTAAAGAATTAATTAATTTATATAGTAAATATGTAAATTTAAATCCTGAGAATATTTTAATAACAAGAGGAGCTGATGAAGGTATAGATTTAGTAATGCGTACATTCTGTAATCCAAAAAAAGATAAAATATTATTTTGTCCCCCAACATATGATATGTATCGTGTTACTGCTGAAATATTAAATATAAAATATATAAAAATTGATAGTAATAATAATTGGGAATTAAATTTAAATAAAATTAAAAAAAATCTTAATAAGATTAAAATTATTTATATTTGTAATCCTAATAATCCCACTGGTAATTATATAAATCAAAATGATATAATAAGGCTATTAAAATTAACAAAAAATAAAACAATTATTGTTATTGATGAAGCTTATATTGAGTTTTGTGTAGATCAAACTTTTTCTTATTTAATAAATAAATATCATAATTTAATTATATTAAGAACGTTATCAAAAGCATTTGCATTAGCAGGTTTACGTTGTGGTTTTATTTTAACAAATAAAAATATTATTGATGTATTACTGAAAGTTATTGCTCCATATCCCATACCTGCACCTGTTGTTGATATAGCTATACAAGCTTTAAATTCAAAAAATTTAATTATTATGAAAAATAATGTTAAAATAATAATTAATAATAAAAAATGGTTAATAAAAAATTTATATAAATGTAATTGTATAAAAAATATATTTGATAGTTCAACTAATTTTATTTTAGTAAAATTTCATAATTCTGAATTTATATTTAAAAAATTAACTAAAAAAAAAATAATTGTAAGAAATCAAAATCATGAAAAAAAATTAAATAATTGTTTAAGAATTACAATAGGAACATTTTTTGAATGTAAAAAATTATTTTTTGAATTAAAACAATTATCTTGTTAATAATTTAACAAAAAAGAACTTATTATATGTTAAAAAAAATACTCTTTATAGATAGAGATGGTACCTTGATATCTGAACCTAAAAATAATTATCAAGTTGATAATATTAATAAATTATTTTTTGAAAAACATGTTATTATTACATTATCAGAATTAAAAAAATTTTCTTATTTATTTATAATTATTACAAACCAAGATGGTTTAGGTAGTAAAAATTTTCCTTATAAATCTTTTGATATTCCACATAATTTTATGATTAATATTTTTAAATCTCAAGGTATAGAATTTGAAAATATTTTAATTTGTCCTCATTATTCTTATGATAATTGTATATGTAGGAAACCAAATATAACATTATTAAAATCATATTTAAATGATAATTTAGACAAAAAAAATAGTTATGTTATAGGAGATCGTTTAACTGATATTGAATTAGCAAAAAATATTGGAATTAATGGTATTTTATATAATAAAAAAATATGTAATTGGTTACATATTTTAACTAAATTAACACCAATTAAAAGATATGCTACAATAAAAAGAATAACAAAAGAAACTTCAATACATGTTGAATTATTTTTAGACCAAAATGGTAAAAATAATATAAATACTGGAATTAAGTTTTTAAATCATATGTTAGAACAAATAGCAATACATGGAGGATTTATTTTAAAAATTTACAGTAAAGGAGATTTATATATTGATGATCATCATACAATAGAAGATATTGCAATATTATTAGGAAAAGTTTTTACAAAAGCTATTGGGGATAAAAAAGGAATTAATAGATTTGGTTTTTTATTACCAATGGATGAATCATTAGCTCAATGTTCAATTGATTTATCAGGAAGGCCATATTTGCAATATCATGCAAAATTTAAATATCAAAAAATTGGAGATTTAAGTACAGAAATGATTAAACATTTTTTTTATTCTTTATCATATTCTATGTCATGTAATATATATTTAAAAGTTACAGGAGAAAATGATCATCATAAAAGTGAAAGTTTATTTAAAGCCTTTGGATGTTCTTTAAAACAAGCTATAAAAAAAGTAAATAATATTATTCCTAGTTCAAAAGGAGTTTTGATTTGAAAATTATTATTTTAGATACATCTTGTGGTAATTTTTATTCTTTAAAATCTACTATAAAAAAAGTAGGATTTAATTCGGAAATTACAAATAATAAAAATAAAATTTTAAATGCTGATAAAATTTTTTTACCTGGAGTAGGTTCTGCTTATTCTATAATAAAAAAATTAAAAAATGATAATTTAATAAAATTAATTCAAAATTGTAAAATAGATTTATTAGGCATATGTTTAGGTATGCAAATTTTAGGAAAATATAGTGAAGAGAATGAAGGAGTTTCTACATTAGGTGTTTTAGATTATTCTGTAAATTTAATGAACAGTACAAATAAACCTATTCCTCATATGGGATGGAATAAAGTAAAAAATATAATATCATCACCATTATTTCATAATATTAAAGAAAATTCCTATTTTTATTTTTCACATAGTTATAATATTAATATTAACAAATATACAATAGCTACTACTAATTATGAAAAAATTTTTAGTTCTGTTATTCAAAAAAAAAATTTTTTTGGAGTCCAATTTCATCCAGAAAGATCCGGAATTAATGGTATTCAATTAATTAAAAATTTCTTAAATATATAAAATTAAAATATGATAATCCCAGCAATTGATTTAATAAAAGGAAAGGTAGTTAGATTACATCAAGGAAAATTTAATTTAAAACGTAAATATTTATATGAACCTATATTTTATATACAACAATATATGCAACAAGGAGCTAAAAAAATTCATATTATTGATTTAGATGGAGCAAAAAATCCTCATAAAAAACAAATAGTTTTATTAAAAAATATTTTTAAAAATAAATTACCTCCTATACAATTAGGAGGAGGAATTAGATATAAAAAAGATATAGATCTAGTTTTAAATTTAAAACCTAAAATTCAAATTATATTAGGATCTTCAATTATACAAGATTTTAAAAATGTACAAAAATGGTTTAAAATATATAATCCATATTCTATAATTCTAGCTTTAGATATTAAAATTAATAAAAATAATAAAAAAATAGTTTTTATTAATGGATGGCAAAATAAAAGTAATATAATTTTTGAAGATATTATTGAAAAATTTTTATCTTTAGGATTAAAATATGTTTTATGTACAGATATTTCTAGAGATGGGACTTTTTTAGGACCAAATATAAGTTTATATACTGAAATAGTTAAAAAATATCCAGAAATATTTTTTCAAGCATCTGGAGGAATTTCTAAATTAGAAGATATTATTAATTTAAAAAAAAGTGGAGTAAAAGATATTATTATAGGAAGAGCTTTTTTAGAAAAAAAATTTACTCTTCAAGAGGCTAATTTATGTTGGCAAAAAGAATAATCCCATGTTTAGATGTTTATAAAAATTTAGTAGTAAAAGGGAAACAATTTAAAAATCATGAAATTATAGGAGATATTTTATCTTTAGCATCTAAATATGATAAAGAAGGTGCTGATGAATTAGTATTTTATGATATTACCGCATCTATTGATAAAAGATTAGTAAATAAAAAATGGATTTCTCAAATTGCTAAAATTATTAGTATACCTATTTGTATAGCGGGAGGTATTAAATCTATAGAAGATGCAGCACAAATATTACATTCAGGAGCTGAAAAAATATCTATAAATACTCCTGCATTAAATAATCCTTTTTTGATAAAAAGATTATCTAATTATTTTGGAAAACAATGTATTGTTGTTGGAATAGATTCTTGGTATAACAAAAAAGATAAAAAATATTATGTATATAAATATACTGGTAATAAAAAAACTGCAAAAATAACTAATTGGGAAACAATAGAATGGATTAAAAAAGTACAAGAATTAGGAGCTGGTGAAATAGTGTTAAATATGATGAACCAAGATGGATTATGCTCAGGATATGATATGGTGCTTTTAAAAAAAGTTAGAAAAATTTGTCACATTCCTTTAATTGCTTCTGGTGGAGCAGGTTCTTTAGATAATTTTTATAATGTTTTTCATAAAAATATAAATGTTGATGGTGCTTTAGCTGCATCAGTATTTCATAAAAATATTATTAATATTCATAAATTAAAAAAATTTTTACATAAAAAAAATATTGAGGTAAGAATATGTTAAAAAAAAATATATTAAGTAATTTAAATTGGAATAAAACAAATGGTTTAATTCCCGCTATTATACAACATAAAATTTCAGGTCAAATACTTATGCATGCATATATGAATCAAAAATCTCTTAAAATAACATTAAAGACAAAAAAAGTTACATTTTTTTCTAGAACTAAAAATAGAATATGGACAAAAGGAGAAACAACTGGTAATTTTTTATATATAAAAAAAATTAAAACAGATTGCGATAATGATACATTGCTAATTTTAGTTCAACCAGTATATAAAACATGTCATTTAAATGAATATAGTTGTTTTAAAAAAACAATATCAGATTTTACTTTTTTATATTTATTAGAAAATATTTTAGATAAAAAAAAAAATTCTATAGATTCTTCATATACTTATAATTTATATAAAAGTGGATTAAAAAGAATTACCCAAAAAGTAGGAGAAGAAGCTATAGAAACTATTATAGCTGCAAATGATAATAATAATAAAGAAACTATGCAAGAAACAGCAGATTTAATTTATCATTTAATAGTTTTATTAAAAATGAAAAATATTAATTTGTGTGATATTATACAAATTTTAAGAAAAAGAAACTCATAATTTTTTTAAATTTATATTAATTAAAAATTAAAAAATTTATTATAAAATATATCGACTAATATCTTCATTAATTATTAATGTGTCAAGATGTTTACTTACATAATTTTTATCAATAACAATAGATTTATTATTATATTCATTTGCATTATAAGAAATATCAGACATTAAATGTTCAAGAACAGTATGTAATCTTCTAGCTCCTATATTTTCTGTTGTTTCATTTACTTTCCAAGCAGATTCTGCAATTCTTTTTATACCATCTTTAGTAAAGATAATATTTACTTTTTCAGTTGCTAATAATGCTTTATATTGCACTGTTATAGATGTATCAGGTTCTATAAGAATTCTTTCAAAATCATTACTAGTTAATGCTTTTAATTCAACTCTAATAGGCAATCTACCTTGTAATTCAGGAATTAAATCAGAGGGTTTAGATATTTGAAATGATCCTGATGCAATAAATAAAATATGATCTGTTTTAACCATTCCATGTTTTGTTGAAACCGTACATCCTTCTACTAAAGGTAATAAATCTCTTTGTACTCCTTCACGAGAAATATCAGAAGATACATTATTACTTCTTCTACAAATTTTATCTATTTCATCTAAAAATACAATTCCATTTTGTTCAACAGCTTCTATAGCTTTTTGTTTAATATCTTCATTATTAATTAATTTTCCAGCTTCTTCATCTATTAATAATTTCATTGCATCTTTAATTTTTAATTTACGTTTTTTTTGTTTATTACCACCTAAATTTTGAAATAATGATTGTAATTGACTAGTCATTTCTTCCATTCCTGGAGGAGCCATAATTTCAATACCCATAGGGGTACTAGATACATTAATTTCAATTTCTTGATTATCTAATAATCCATTTTTAAGTTTAATTTTTAATTTTTGACGAATAGATTCAATATTATCATCTTGATTCCAATTACTTTTATTTGGTATTAAAACATTTAAGATTCTTTCTTCTGCCATTTCTTTTGCTTTATTACAATTTTTATTAAGTGCTTGTATCTTAATCATTTTTATAGAAACATCAGTTAAATCACGAATAATAGAATCTACTTCTTTGCCTACATAACCAATTTCGGTGAATTTAGTTGCTTCTACCTTTATAAAAGGAGCATTAGCTAATTTTGCTAATCTACGCGCAATTTCTGTTTTTCCTACACCAGTAGGACCAATCATTAATATATTTTTAGGTGTAACTTCTTGTCTTAAATTTTCATCTAGCTGCATACGGCGCCAACGATTTCTTAATGCTATAGCCACAGCTTTTTTTGCACTTTCTTGTCCAATAATAAATTTGCCTAATTCTCTCACAATTTCTTTTGGGGTCATTTCAGACATAAATATCATTTTCCTATGCTTATGTACATGGTAATTTTTCAATAGTAAAATTATGATTAGTATATATACAAATATCTCCTGCTATATTTAAAGATTTTTTTACTATTTCATATGCACTTAAATTAGTATTTTCAAATAAAGCGCGAGCTGATGCTTGCGCATATGGTCCACCAGAACCAATAGTTACTATATTATTTTCAGGTTGAATAACATCTCCACTTCCTGTAATTATTAAAGAACTAATTTTGTCTGCAACTACTAATAAAGCTTCTAATTTACGTAAAATACGATCTGTTCTCCAATCTTTTGCTAATTCTACTGCTGATTTTGTTAAATTTCCTTGATATACTTCTAATTTTTGTTCAAATAATTCAAATAGAGTGAAAGCATCTGCAGTACCACCAGCAAAACCTGCAATTACTGTATCATGATATAATTTACGAATTTTTTTTACATTTCCTTTCATTATAATATGACCAAGAGTTGCTTGCCCATCACCACCGATAACTACATCCCCATTTTTCCTAACACTTACTATTGTTGTCATGAGTTTTATTCCTCACTCTAATTATTATTATTTTATATCTCATAACAATATACAAATAATTTTACTCTAAAAAAATTTTAATAAAAAAATATTATTTTAAAATTTATTATATTTTAATATAAAATATTTTATTTTATTAATAATTATATTATAATTATTTGATAAAATAGTTTGAATTTTATTAAAACACTAAAATTATAACATAATTTTTATTTTAAACAATAAATTTATTTTTAAATAAGGATTATATGTACAAAAATATTTTAACTATTGATACGTCTACAGAATATTGTTTAGTAACATTAAAAAATAATGGAATAATTTATAAAAAAATTCAATATTGTCCTTATTCACATATTAAATATATACTATTTTTAATTAATAGTATTTTAAAAGAAACAAATTTATTATTATCTGAAATAAATTTATTAGGATATAATATAGGACCTGGAAATTTTACAAGTCTAAGAATAGGTATAGCAACAATAGAAAGTATTTCTTATGTACTAAATATTCCTAAAATAGGTTTATCTCATTTAATGATTTTAGCAGAAAAATCTTGGAAAATAACAGGAATCAAAAAAATAATAACCATTATTCAATGTAATAAAGAATTTTTATATTTTTCTTTATATAAAAGAAACAAAAAAAGTTTATGGATTGGAAAACATAATGAATGTTTAATAAAACATCATGATTTTATAAATAAAATTTTATATCTAAAAGGTAGATGGGTATTAATTTCTAATATTAATAATTATTTAAAATATAATATAAAAAAAATATCAAATAAAAATGTAAAAATACATTTTATTGAAAATAAAAATTATTCTTCAGAAGAAATTATTAATATTATTAATAATATTTTATTAAATAAAAAAAAAATAAGAAAATATTATAAAATTAATTATATAAAAAATGTATTTTAAATAAAATTATTATTTTTCATGTTTATTTTTAATATATTTTTTTGTTTTAGGTAATGTAATATTTAATTCTAACACTGATATATTATTTTTTTTATCATCTAATTCTATATTAATCATATTAGGATTAATTTTAGTATATTTAGAAATAACTTTTAATATTTCTTGTTTTAATTGTGTTATATAACAAGGATAAATATATCCTTTTTTTGATTCTTCTGATATAATAATCTGTAGTCTTTTTTTTGCAATATTAGCAGTTTTTTTTTTTTTTGATAAAAAAAAATTAATAAAGTTCATTATTATCTCCAAAACCAACGTTGTAAAAAATTTTTTTTCTCGCTTTTTATAAAACGTAAAGGGATTTTCTCTCCTAATAAACGCTTAACGGTATCATTATATGCTAATGAAGCATTAGAATTATCATGTAAAATTATACTTTTACCTTGATTTGATGCTCTTAAAACTAAAGGATCTTCCGGGATAACACCTATAATTTGAATTCCTAAAATTTCAATAATATCATCAATACTTAACATATCTCCACAGTCTACTCTTATAGGATTATAACGTGTTAATAATAAGTATTCTTTAATAGGTTTTTCCCCATATTTAGCTCTTTTAGATTGTGAAGAAATAATACCTAATATTCGATCAGAATCACGAATAGAAGAAATTTCAGGATTAGTAGTAATAATAGCTTCATCAGCAAAATATAATGCAGTTAATGCCCCAGTTTCAATACCTGCTGGTGAATCACAAATAATAAAATCAAAATTCATTATATTTAAATTTTTTAAAATTATTTCTACTCCTTTATAAGTTAAAGCATCTTTATTTTTTGTTTGTGAAGCAGGTAAAATATATAAATTTTTATATTTTTTATCTTTTATCAAAGATTGATTTAATGTTGCTTCACCTTGTAAAACATTAATAAAATCATAAACTACTCTTCTTTCACATCCCATAATTAAATCAAGATTACGTAGTCCAATATCAAAATCAATAACAACTGTTTTTTTACCATTTTTAGCTAATCCTGTAGCTATAGCGGCACTAGAAGTAGTTTTACCTACTCCACCTTTACCCGAAGTAACAACAATTATACGCATTAGAATTTCCTTTAATAGTAAATTTAAATTAAATTTAATTACATGATTTTATTGTTAATACTTTATTTTTTAAATATATTCTTGATGATTTTCCTAAAAATTTATTAGGAATTTGATCCTGAAGTAAATATTCACCTGCAATAGATAATAATTCAGCAAATAATTGATTACAAAAAATTTGGCAATTTTTATCTCCATTTGCTCCAGATAAAGCTTTTCCTCTCATAAAACCATAAATATGAATATTTCCATCTGCTATTAATTCTGCTCCTGTACTAACATTATTTATAATAATTAAATCACTATTATAAGCATAAATTTGTTGTCCTGATCTAATTGGATTATAAATAATTTTACTTTTATTATAAATAATATTTTTATTTAATGATAATGAACTTTTTTCTTTTATTATTTTTATAATAGATTTTTGTATTATATTATTATCAGTATTTTTTTTTTGATTTTTAACATCAATATTTTGAATTTTTTTGTTATCTTTATTTTTTGTAAAAAAAATAGGTATACCCGTTTTTTTTATCATTTTAATTATATTTTTATTATTGCAACCACTTACTCCTATAATATTAATTCCTGTAGAAATAATAGCATTATAAACTTTTTCCCAATTTATTTCATTTTTTATATGATAAATATTTATAATAACTGATATTTTTGTAAAAAAAATAGGAGAATGATTTATTTTTTTTTTAATAGCATTAAATATAAGTTCAGGTTGATTACTATATAAGTAAATTACATAAAATGAAAAATTATTTTGTTTAAATTTAATTATTTTTGTTAACATTTCTATCGCCTTTAATTAACTAAAATTATTTTTATTTAAAATAACTTTATTAATTATATTAATACTTTTTTAATATATATAAAATATTTTATACTTGTAATTTTTTTGATAAAAGTATAATTTATTTATTTATATAATATCAATATAAAATATATTTAAATAAAAATTTAAAGAATAAAAATGAAAAATTTATCAAAGTTAGATCTATTATCTCATAGATTTAGAGGTTTTTATCCTGTTGTAATAGATATTGAAACTTCAGGATTTAATTCTAAATATAATGCTATATTAGAAATAAGTATAATAACATTGAGAATGCATAATGGTTGGTTAGAAAAAAATGAAACATTACATTTTCATATTTTACCTTTTAAAGGTTCAAATATTTCTTTAGAAGCATTAGCTTTTAATGGTATTAATATTGACACCTCTTTAAGAGGTGCTATAACTGAAAAAAAAGCTTTAAAAATCATTTTTAAAAAAATTTCTCAAGATATAAAAATAAATAAATGTAGAAAAGCAGTTATAGTAGCTCACAATGCTAGTTTTGATCATAGTTTTATTATGCAAGCTACAAAAAGAACAAAATTAGAAAATTATAATCCATTTCATTCTTTTGTAATATTTGATACTACTTCAATGTGTGGATTAATTTTAGGTCAAACTGTTCTTGCGAAATCATGTCATGCAATTGGTATCCCATTTGATAATAACAAAGCACATTCAGCTTTATATGATACTAATCGTACTGCTGAATTATTTTGCAAATTAGTTAATAAATGGAAAATAAAAGGCGGATGGCCTCCCAATTCTTTTTCCTAATTTTATAAGTATATAAAAAAATTATTTTTTTTTAAAATTTAAAATATTTTTTAATTCGTTATTAACATGTAATGTATAAAGTATATCATAACCTCCTATTAATTTATTATTAACCCATAACTGGGGAAATGTTGGCCAGTTAGCATATTTTGGTAAGTTTTTTCTAATATCAGGATATTGTAAAACATCAATATAAGTAAATTTTATTTTGTAAAATAAAATAATTTGAACAGCTTTTTGGGAAAAACCACACTGAGGATGTTTAGGGTTTCCTTTCATATATAAAATTATAGAATTATTATTAATTTGTTTTTTAATCTTATCAAAAATTTGCATAAAATTCTCTATTTTATTTATAATGATAAAAGAATAATAATTAGAATAACTATGTATATAGTAGTTTAAAATTTTTTAAAAGTAAAATATTATTTATACAATAAAATTTATTTTTTATAAATTATAATAAATATAAAAAAGGTTATATGTGCAAAAATATTTAATCGAAACAAAAAAATTATTTAATATTGCGATACCCATAATTTTAACACAAATAGCTTATCTTTTAATAAGTATTATTAATATGATTATGGCTAGTTCTTTCAATAAAATTGATATGGCTGTTATATCAATAGGAACATCAATTTGGTTGCCAATAATATTATTTGGACATGGTATTTTTTTATCTTTAATACCTATTATTACAAAATTATATATATCTCAAAACAATAAAAAAATAACTAATTATATTAAACAATCATATTTATTAGCAATAACATTATCATTAATAATGATGTTTATTTTATATAAAATAAATTTTTTAATATCTTTATTATTTAATAATAAATTTTTTATTTTAAAAATAAAAAAATTTTTAAATATAATAATTTGGAGTATACCAGGATATTTATTATTACAAATAACACGTTGTTTATGTATATCATTATCATTAACAATACCTGATATGATTATCAGTTGGATTGGAGTAGTTTTATATATACCAATTAATTACATTTTTATTTATGGTTTTAGTTATATACCATCGTTTGGTGGTTTAGGATGTGGTTTATCTACAGTATTAATATACTGGATATTATTTATTATAACCATAATATGGATGTTAAAATCCATTTATTTTAAAAAAATTAAATGTTTTAATTTATTAAATAAACCTGATTTTAAAATTTTGAAAAAAATATTAAAATTAGGTTTACCTATTGGTTTATCTATTTTTTGTGAAATTACATTATTTAGTATTGTTTCCTTATTAATATCATCTATGATGAAAATAGATGATATTATTAGTCATCAAATAGCTTTAAATTTTAGTTCTTTTATTTTTATTATTCCTCTATCATTAAGTATTTCTACTACTATATTAATAGGATATTATTTAGGTTTAGGTAATAAAAAAAAAGCAAAAATTATTAGTTGGATTTCTCAAAGTATTGGGATAATAATATCTATTTTTACTATTTTAATTAGTATTATTTTTAAAAAAAAAATTGCTTCATTATATAATCTTAATTTAAATATTATAAATTTATCATCTCATTTAATATTATTATCATCTATTTATCAATTTTCAGATTCTATTCATGTGATTGGAACCGGTATTTTAAAAGGTTATAAAGACACTAAATTTATTTTTTTAATTACATTTATATCATATTGGATTATAAGTTTTCCTATTGGATATATTTTATCTTTTACAAATTTAATTACCCATCCTATGGGACCATCTGGTTTTTGGATTGGATTTATTATTGGATTAACAACTGGAGCAATATTAATTATATTACGTATTATAAAAATACAAAAAAATTGATTATTATATATATATAGTATAACATATAGAATATTAATGTTTTATATGCGTTCTTAACTCAGTGGTTAGAGTGTCACTATGACATGGTGAAAGTCAGAGGTTCAAATCCTCTAGAACGCATAAAGTTATTTTATAATTTATATTTTTATTTATTTCCAATAAATTAAACAAAAATTTTTTTTTCCTTTACGTAATAAAGTAAAATGATGAAATTTTTTATCATGATCTGTAAATATAAAGTTAGTATTAGATATATTTTGATTATTAATAAAAATAGAATTTGATTTTATTAAAATAACTGCTTTCTTTCTAGAAGATGTAAATTTACTTAAGATTAATATTGTTGGTAAATCAAAACTTTTATTTTCTAAAGAAATATTATGAATATTTTTTAAAAGTGTTAAAAAATCATTTTCTGAAAAATTATTTATATTTTCATAAAAAAGTAAATTAGTTATTTTTTTTGATATAACTAAATTTGTTTCTCCATGTACCATTTTAGTCATGTATGTTGCAAGAAGATATTGAGGACTATTTTTTTTAATATTATTTTGTTTTTGATAAAAAGATTTAATAATTTTTGATTCATAATTAGTAAACATATTTAAAAATTTAAAAACGATTGAATCTGGTATATTTAACCAAAATTGAAAAAATTTGTATGGATTAGTTTTTTTATGATCTAACCATATAGCTTCTTTTTCAGTTTTTCCGAATTTTGTTCCATCATTTTTAATAATTAAATTAGTAGTTAAACCAAAAACTTTTTTTTTATATATTTTTTTTATTAAATCTATTCCTGATATAATATTTCCCCATTGATCTGATCCTCCAATTTGGAGTATTACATCAAATTTTTTATTTAAATATGCAAAATCATATGATTGTAATAAATTATAAGAAAATTCAGTAAAAGAAATTCCTTGAATATTATTATTTGTCATTCTATTTTTTATAGAATCTTTATTCATCATGTGATTAACACAAAAATGTTTACCAATTTTTTTTAGAAAAAAAAGAATATTCATTTGATGAAACCATTCATAATTATTAATTATAATCGCACTATTTTTACCACAATTAAAATCTAAGAAATTATTTATTTGTAAACTAATTTTTTTAAACCATAGATTTATATTATCTATTGGATTTATTTTTCTTTTTTTTAATTTAAAACTAGGATCACCAATTAAACTTGTAGCTCCTCCTAATAAAATTATAGGTTTATGTCCTAATTCTTGAAAATATTTAAGTGTAATTAGTTGTATTAAATGACCTATATGTAAACTTTCTGCTGTTAAATCAAAACCACAATAAAGATTAATTTTTTTTTCATTTAAAATTTTAAATAAATCTTCTTTATTAGTTGCTTGATATAAGATATTACGTTCTTCTAATTTTTTTAGAATATTTATATTATTTTTTTTTATCATCTACATTCCTTTTATTATTTCATTTAAAATATTTCATATTATGATTATATAATTTTTTTGTAGTCTGAATAATACTTCTAGTATATATATCAGTTTCTATATTTACATAATTATAAATATTTTTTTTAGATAATGTAGTTTTAGATAATGTTTCTGGTATTATATTTACACTAAATTTATTTTTTAATTTTTTATCTATTGTTAAACTAACACCATCTATACATATAGATCCTTTTTTTAAAATATAATTCATTTGTAAAATATTATTAGGTTTTATCCATAAAATTTTAGAAAAATTATAGTTTTTAATATTTGTAATAATAGCTATATCAGTAATATGTCCTAAAACTATATGTCCTCCAACAAAACTATTAATTTTTATAGGTTTTTCAAGATTTACATAATCACCAACTTTTACTTTTTTAAAAGTAGTAATATTAAATGTTTGTTTTATTATATTAAAAATCATTATATTATTATATAATTTAATAATTGTTAAACAACATCCATTATTAGAAATTGAATCTCCTATTTTCAGATTTTTTATAAATTTTTTATTTGTTTTTATATGTAAAGAATATATTTTTTTATATAAAATAATATTTATAATTTTACCTATAGTTTGTATAATACCTGTAAACATTTTTTTACTTTTTTATAATATAAATATATTTATTATATAAATAATATATATTTTTTTATATTAAAAATTAAATTAATATAAAAAAATTAATTAAAAAATTTTATTGATGATTATCAATATAATCTTTAAATAAAATTTGAAATTTTTTTTTTAATTCGAAAATACATTGTTTTATAATACTATTAATTTCTTGTTCAGTTAATGTATGATATTTATTTTGTATAAATATACTTAATGTAATATTTTTATATCCTACAGGAATATTATTTCCTTGATATATATCAATTAATTTTATTTTTATTATATCTTTTAATTTTAATTTTTTTAAAAAAGATAAAATATCTATAAAATAGATGTTTTTTTTAATTGAAAAAGATATATCTCTTTTATTTACCGGTAAATTAATAATTTTTTGTAAATTTAAAATATTATTTACAATAATTTTATCAAAAAAAATTTCAAATAAAAAAGTATCGTAATTTATATTAAAATAATTAGTAAATTTAGGATGTAACATTCCAATATATCCAATATATATATTATTAAAATATATTAATGAACTAATATATGGATGTAATATTGTAATATTTTTTTGTTGACGAAATTCTATTTTATTATTTTTTTTTAAAAAATCAAAAAAATATTCTATATCACCTTTTATATCATAAAAATTTATTAATTTATTTTTTTCACCCCAATAATCAGAATATAAATTTCCATTTGTTATTCCAGATAATATTAATTTTTGTGATATTCCTATTTTTTTTTTTAAATTTTTGAAAAAGCATAATCCATATTCAAAAAAACGTAAATTTTTTTGTTGTCTATTTTGATTATAAATAATATTATTTATTAAACCACATATTAAAGAACAACGCATAACAGATGTTTCATTTGTAAGGGGATTCTGAATTTTAATTTCTTCTATTTTTGGATATAAAATTGATTGTATTTTAGGATTAATAAAACTGTAATTAATTACTTCATGATATCCTTTATGAATTAAAATATTTTTAATTTTTTTAAAATTAATTTTTGTATTTTTTAATTTTAAATTTTGCTTTTTTAAAATATTTTTTTTGATCAAACATATTTCTATCTTATTAGGAATTTTATTATATCCATATATACGGATAATTTCTTCTATTATATCTTCTTCAATATTTATATCATTACGCCAACTAGGTATTTTAATAATAAAATAATTAATTGTTTTTTTTATAATTAAAAAATTTAATTTATTTAAAATATTAATTATATTTTTTTTTAAAATATGAAAACCTAAAATTTTATATATATTTTTAAATGATAATTTAATAATTTTTTGTATATAATTAATACTATTCATATTAATTGAATAAATTTTACTTCTATCACCACCAAATATTTCTATTATTAAATTTACTGTTCTTATTATAACTTCTTTTTGTATTAATGGATCTAAAAATCTATTATATATGTTAGAATTATTATTAAAATAACTATTTTCATTAAATAAATATTCAAAATATTTTTTATTTATAAAGAAACATTCTATTAGAATATTTTTTGTTGTTAATTGAATGATTACATCTTTATTTTGTATTATTCCAGGTATAGAAATTATTTTAGATTTATCTTTTATGATTAATAAAGAATTATTATTTATTAAATTAATATTTTTATTTTCAAAATTTAATATATTATTTTGATTTTTTTTTTTACTTTTGATATAAATATCACCGGTAATTTTATTAAAATCATAAAATTGAATAGGATATCCTAGTTCTAAAATTATATAATTATAAATATTTAATAATGGATTTTCGATGGAAATTTTAATTCCAGATTGGAATAATCTATTTTTAATAAATAGTGGAATTTCTTTTGTAAGATCAATATTTTTAACTATGCAATAATTATATTGATATAATATATCATTAATATTTTTATTAAAATTAATATTAATATTATATTTTTTTGATTTTTTAAGTAAAATATTATTATATGGTTTTTGTAAAAAAAAAACGTTATTTAAAACAGATAAATCTCTAGTTAGTCCTAATATACTTAAACAATCGGGTCTATTAGTAGGTATATTAATATGTAATATATTATCAGTTATTTTTTTTAAATATTGATTTGCATTTTCCCCATTATAACTATTATAGGGTAATTTAATTATATCATTTTTTAAAATTTTTTTTTTATATGAATTAATAATTTTATTAGAACATAATAATCCTTCAGATTTAAGTAAAAAAGAATATTCTGGAATTTTAATATATTTTTTATATAATGAAGAATCTTTGGTTGCTAAAATAACTTTAGTTTTATTTTTTAAATTATTTATATTAGAAAATATTTTTAAAAATCTTCCATTATTAATTAATATTATTAATTTATAAATTTTAGGATTTTTTTGATATACATAGTATTTTACAATTTCTCCTACTAAAATATTATCAAAATTTATATTATTTTTAATATATTCAATTTTTTCTATTTCAAATCCTAATATTGTTATTATCTTTGATAAAGAATGAATGTCTTTATTATAATTTAACCATTCTTTTAACCATGATGCACTGAACTTAATCATATAAAATTATTAAATTTAAATTGTTTAAGAAAACGTATATCATTTTCATAAAATGAACGTATATCATGAATATTATAACGTAACATAGCTAATCGTTCTACTCCTAAACCAAAAGCAAATCCACGATATTTTATAAAATTTATTTTAACATTTTTTAAAACATTAGGATGTACCATTCCAGCTCCTAAAATTTCTATCCATTCTTTGTTTTTATTTAAAATATCTATTTCTAAAGAAGGTTCTGTAAAAGGAAAATAAGAAGGTCTAAAACGTATTTTACATTTTTTACCAAAAAAAAAGTTTAAGAACAAGATTAATATTCCTTTTAAATCTGTAAAAGTTACTTTTTTATCAATAAATAATCCTTCTATTTGATGAAACATTGGTGTATGACTACTATCATAATCATTACGATATACTTTTCCGGAAGTTAATATACGTATGGGAGGTTTTGTTTTTTTCATTATTCTAATTTGAACATTAGAAGTTTGAGTACGTAATAAAACATTTTTATCTAACCAAAATGTATCTTGTTCTTTTCTTATAGGATGATATTTTGGAATATTTAATGCATCAAAATTATGATAAACATCTTCTATTTCCGGACCTATAACTATTTCAAAACCAATTTTGATAAAAAATTTTTCAATTTCACTAATTATATTTTTTATAGGATGTTCAGAACCGATTTTAATATATTTTCCAGGTAATGAAATATCAATTTTTTGATTTAAAAGCTTTTTATCATTTTTTTCTAGTTCTATTTCTTTTTTACGTTTTTCTATTATTTTTTTTATTTGTTTTTTCTGTTTATTAATAATAATACTTTTATTTATTCTTTCCTTTTTTACTAAATTTTTTATTAATAAAAATTGTGTTGTAATATATCCTTTCTTACCTAAATATTTAATTTTTAATATATTTAGATCATTAATACTCTTTATCGCATAAATTTCTTTTTTTGCAATAATAACTATATCATCATATACCATATATAATATTCTCATTAATATAATAATAAAAATAATTATATATAAGAAAATATTTTAATTTAATAAATTTTATTTATTAAATTCATTATTTGAAAAATTTATCAATTTATTAAAAGACAAAATATCAAACATAGCTATATCAGCTAAAATTTTTCTATTTATATTTATATTATTTTTTTTTAATTTATACATTAAACAATTATAAGATATATTTTTTTGACGTGCTGCTGCATTAATTTTCATAATCCATAATTGGCGAAATTTTCTTTTTCGTTGTTTTCTATCTCTATAAGCATATTGTCCTGATTTAATTACAGCTTGAAAAGCAGAACGATAAGTTCTAGATCGTGATCCATAATATCCTTTTGCTTGTTTTATTATTTTTTTATGTTTTGCTTTTGCAATAACTCCACGCTTAATTCTTACCATATTATTTAATTTCCTATAATTATTATATTTTACATATTTATCTTATTATAAATAAGGTAAACATATTTTTAATGAATATGAATCTCCTTTTGTAACTATTTTTTTCTGTCTTAAAGATCTTTTGTGTTTTTTATTTTTTTTAGTTAATAAATGTCTTAAATTAGCTTTTTTATGTTTAAATAATCCAGTACTTGTTTTTTTAAAACGTTTTGCAACACTACGTACTGTTTTTAATTTATTCATATTATTAAAATCCAGAATTTTAAATTAAAATTTATTTTTTTGGTATTAAAATCATTATAATTTGCCTACCTTCAACTCTTGTCGGAAATGATTCTACTATAGCTAAGCTTTCTAAGTCATTTTTTATACGATTTAACATAAAAAATCCTATTTTAGTATGCATCATTTCTCTTCCTCTAAATCTAAGAGTAACTTTTATTTTATCTCCTTTTTTTAAAAAACGAATTAAATTACGTAATTTAACTTTATAATCTCCTATATCTGTTCCTGGACGAAATTTAATTTCTTTTAAATTTATTATTTTTTGTTTTTTTTTTTGTTCTTTAGAAGCTTTGTTTTTTGCATATAAAAATTTACCATAATCCATTATACGGCATACAGGAGGTACAGAATTAGGACTAATTTCAACCAAATCAAATCCTACATTTTCTGCTTTTTTTAAAGCTTCTTTGATATTAATTATCCCAATTTGTTCACCATTTAATCCTATTAATCTCACAATTTTACTCCTAATATTTTTATTAATTTTATTAGGTCGTGATAATTGTATGGTTTTTTTTCCAATTTTAATATTTTACCTCTCTTTATTTTTTTTATTAATATCATAATTATTAATTTTTTTTTTTATTTTATTGATAATATCATAAATTTTCATAAATCCCAAATTTTTACCAAAACAATCTCGTACAGAGATAACATTATTTTTAATTTCCCTATCTCCACAAATTAAGATATATGGAATATGTTGTATTGTATATTGTCTTATTTTAAATGAAATTTTTTGATTTTTTATATCATATTTAACACGAATATTATTTTTTTCAATTATTGTAAATAATTTTAAAACATATTGTATATGTTTTTTACTAATATTTAATATTACAATTTGTATTGGAGCTAACCAAATAGGTAAATATCCAGAAAATTCTTCAAGTAAAATACCTATAAATCTTTCTATTGAACCTAAAATAGCACGGTGAATTATGATTGGGGTACTACGTTTATTTTTATCATTAATATAAAATAAATTCAAACATTTTGGTAATGTAAAATCTAGTTGTATTGTACCACATTGCCATTCTCTATTTAAACAATCAAAAAAAGAAAATTCTATTTTAGGACCATAAAATGCGCCTTCCCCTTCTTGGTATTTGAAATCTATATTTAATTTATTTAAAATAAAAGATAAATTATTTTCTGTTTGATCCCAAATTTTATTATCTCCAATTTTATGAGTTGGCCTAGTAGATAATTTTACAAGAAACTTTTTAAAACCAAAAATATGATAAACATCATACATCATGTTAATACAATTTTCTATTTCTCTACTAACTTGATTTTTTGTACAAAAAATATGAGCATCATCTTGTGTAAAATTTCTTAATCTCATAAGACCATGTAAAGAACCAGAAGGTTCATTTCGATGACAAATACCAAATTCGGCAATTCTTAAAGGTAAATCTCTATATGACTTAAGTTTTTGTTGAAAAATTTGAATATGTGCAGGACAGTTCATTGGTTTTATACAATAATTTCTATTTTCTGATAAAGTAGTAAAAATAGCTTCTTTATAAATTTTCCAATGTCCTGTTTTTTCCCAGATAGAAAAATCAGTTATTAAAGGAGTTTTTACTTCTAAATAATTATATTTTTTTAATTTTAAACGTAATAATTTTTCTAATTCTTTAAAAATAATATAACCATTATTGTGCCAAAAAACCATTCCTGGAGATTTATTTTGAATATGATATAAATTTAATTTTTTCCCTATAACTCTATGATCTATTTCTAATAATTTAGTTTGATTTGATAAATCTATTTTTGTAAAATTATCATTTTGTTCCATTGTTTATTTTCATAATATTAATATTGTTAATATAATAACAAAATTTTTCTTTTAAATACATTAAAAATATTCTTTAAAAGAATTAAACTAAATAAATTAATATTTTAATATTATTTATTTTAAAATTTTTTGTCCACAAATAACTCTATAATAACCTTGTATGTCACAATATTGTGTGACATTTTTAAATTTTTTAATTTTAAATATTTTTTTTAAAAAATATTCTTGTTTATATCCATGTTCTAATATTAACCAACCATAATTATTTAAATATTTTTTAGATTTAGAAATAATATGATTTAAATCAGCTAATCCATTATTAAGTGATCTTAATGATTTAATAGGTTCAAATTTTAATTTTTTTTTTAAAAGAGAATATTCATAATAACTTATATATGGAGGATTACTAATTATAATATCAAATTTATTATTTTTTAACTTATTAAACCAATTACTTACTAAAAAATTAATATTATTAATACATAATTTTTTAGCATTATATTTTGCTAAATTAATAATTTTTTGAGAAATATCTATAGCAGTAATATTAAGAAAATTATATTTAGAAGCTATTGCTAATGAAATTGCACCGCTCCCAGTTCCCAAATCTAATATTTTTTTTATATTAAAATTAATTTTTTTTAAAACAATATCAACTAAAATTTCTGTATCTTTACGAGGTATTAAAACATAAGGTGATACATTAATTTTTAATGACCAAAATTCACAAAAACCTAATAAATAGGCTATAGGTTCTCCTTTAATTCTTCTTTTTAAAAATTTTTGTAATATTTTAAATTGTTTATAATTTATTTTTGTTTCATCAAAACCATAAATCCACGATTTAGATTTTTTTAAAACAAAAGATAATAATACAACTGATTCTAATTGATATGTTAATATATTATTTTTTTTTAAAAAATTAGAAGCATATTTTAACCATTGATTAATAATCATTCTTTTTTATAATTACATTATAGTTTAATAGTATTATATTGGTAAATAATTGGATTTATTAAAATATCTAAATTACCATCCATAATTTCATTTAATTTATAAATTGTTAAATTTATGCGATGATCTGTAACTCTTTTTTGAATAAAATTATATGTTCTATTTCTATCTGAACGATCTCCACTACCTAATAATATTTTTTTTTTTATTGCATTATCTTTATTTTTTTTTTCTATTTCTAGAGTATTTATTCTTGCAGCTAAAACAGATAAGGCTTTAGCTTTATTTTTATGTTGAGATCTTTCATCCTGACATTCTACTACAATTCCAGTTGGTAAATGAGTAATTCTTATAGCTGAATCTGTTGTATTTACATGTTGTCCTCCAGCTCCAGAGGATCTGAATGTATCAATTTTTAGATCTTGATAATTTATTTCTGAAATTTCTGTTTTTAACAATTCAGGCATAACAGCAATAATACAAGTAGAGGTGTGTATTCTTCCTTGTGATTCTGTTTCCGGAACTCTTTGAACTCTATGTCCTCCTGATTCAAATTTTAATTTTCCATATACTCCTATTCCCATAATTTTTAATATAATTTCTTTAAAACCATTTCCATTTTCATTATAATGAATATTTATTATTTCTATTTTCCATTTTTTTGATTCTGCATATCTAATATACATTCTAGAAATATTTTTTACAAATATTGCAGCTTCGTTTCCTCCAGAACCAGCTTTAATTTCTATAAAACAATTACGATCATCTTCTTCTTTTTTTGGAGAAAGTAATTTATATAATATTTTTTCTATTTTCTTTTGTTTAATTTTAATATTTTTTATATCTTCTAATACCATTAGATATATTTCTTTATCTTTTTCTTTTAATAATATTTTATTATTAATTAAATTTAATTGTAATTTTTTCCATTTTAAAAATGGTCTAATTATATTAGATAATTTTGAATATTCAGTTGATAGATTACGTAAGGAATTGTAATCATTATATGTTCTATAATTACCTAATTTTTTTGATATATATTTATATCTCTTATATAAGAGATCAAGTTTTTTAATCATATAAGAATTCATAATTATTATTTTATTTTTGAAAATTTTATAAATAAAAATTTTTTTATAAAAAATACATTATTATTTATACTATAATAATATAGTATTTTAATACTATATATTACATAATAATATTTTATGTTTTATATAAAAAGATATTTTAAAGGAAAATTTTAAATATAAATTTTAAGGATTTTTATGGCTCATATGAAATTATTTACTGGTAATGCTGTTCCTAAATTAGCAATGAAAATTGCTAATCATTTATATATTAATTTAGGTAAAATATTTGTCGGTAAATTTAGTGATGGAGAAATATCTGTTAAAATAAATGAAAACGTAAGAGGAGATGATATTTTTATCATACAATCAACTTGTAATCCTACAAATGATAATTTGATTGAATTAATTATAATGATTGATGCATTTAAAAGAGCATCTGCTGGGAGAATAACAGCTGTTATTCCTTATTTTGGTTATGCTAGACAAGATCGAAGAATTCGTTCTGCTCGTGTTCCTATTACTGCTAAAGTAATAGCTGATTTTTTATCTAGAGTAGGTGTTAATAGAATTTTAACTGTTGATTTACATGCAGAACAAATTCAAGGATTTTTTAATGTACCTGTAGATAATGTTTTTGCAAGTTCTATCTTCTTAAAAGATATATCAAAAAATACATATAATAATCCAATTATAGTTTCTCCTGATATTGGAGGTGTAATACGTTCAAGATCTATAGCAAAACAATTATTTCATGGTACAGATATGGCTATAATAGATAAAAGAAGACCTAATTCGAATACAACTGAAATAATGAATATTATAGGAGATGTTAATCAACGAGATTGTATTTTAATAGATGATATTATTGATACAGCTGGTACATTATGTCAAGCAGCTAAAGCTTTAAAAAATCATGGAGCTACAAAAGTTGTTGCTTATGTGACTCATGCTATTTTTTCTGGAGATGCTATTAAAAATATTTATAATTCTGCAATAGATGAAATTATTGTATGTGATAGTATTCCTCTAACAAAAAAAATAAAAAAATTAACTAATATTAGAGTTTTAACTCTATCTTATATGCTTTCAGAAACAATAAGAAGAATTAATAACGAAGAATCTATTTCTATAATGTTTAAATAAACTAGAATTAATAAGGTAAATATTTGAATAATATTAAAATGATAGTAGGGTTAGGTAATAATATAGATGAAAAATTTATTCAAACTCGTCATAATATAGGTTCTAATTATATTTTTAATTTATCTAATAAATTTAATGTAAAATTAAAAAAAATAAAAAAATTAAATGCAAATATTGGTTATCTAAAAATTTTTGATAAAAAAATAATGTTATTAATACCTAATTCTTTTATGAATAATTCAGGTAAATCAATTTTTATTGTTGCTAACTTTTATAAAATTTTATTAAAAAATATTTTAATCGTTCATGATGAATTAGATTATTTACCTGGAATTATTAAATTTAAATATGGAGGAGGTAGTGGAGGTCATAATGGAATTAAAAATATTATAAAAATTTTTAATGATACATTATTTTATAGATTACGTATAGGTATAGGACGTCCAAGAAATAAATTTCAAGTAAATAATTTTGTTTTAAGTTCTCCGACAATAATTGAACAAAAAAATATTAATTTTGCAATAAAAAATAGTTTAAAAGCTTTATTAATTTTTATTAAAACAAATAATTATAATAGAGCACTTAATTATTTACATTCTCAAAATAATGGGTAAAAGAATGGGATTAAAATGTGGTATAATAGGTTTACCAAATGTAGGTAAATCAACATTATTTAATGCTTTAACTAATTCTAATGTAGATGCATTAAATTATCCTTTTTGTACAATAAAACCAAATACTAGTATAGTAACTTTTCCTGATGAAAGATTAATTTATTTATCTAAAATAGCAAATTCTAGAAAAACTATACATTCAACAGTTACTTTTGTTGATATTGCTGGTTTAATAAAAGGAGCTTATAAAGGAGAAGGATTAGGTAATCAATTTTTACATAATATATCAGAAGTAGATGCTATTATTCACGTAGTACGATGTTTTAAAGACCAAAATATATTAAATTTATCATATAATCCTATAAAAGATGTAAATATCATAAATAATGAAATTATACAATTTGATATTAATATATTATATAAATTACAATCTAATATTTCTAAAAAAAATAATAAAAAGGATTTTAATAAATGGCAATATTTATTAAATATTTGTTTAAATTATTTAAAAAACGGTAAACTTTTAAATTTATTAAAATTAAATATAGAAGAAAAAAATTTTTTAAAATATTTAAAATTATTAACGATTAAACCATCAATTATTATTGCTAATATAGATGAAAATAATA
Organism: Enterobacteriaceae endosymbiont of Donacia thalassina; assembly: GCF_012568245.1. Classification (NCBI taxonomy): domain Bacteria; kingdom Pseudomonadati; phylum Pseudomonadota; class Gammaproteobacteria; order Enterobacterales; family Enterobacteriaceae; species Enterobacteriaceae endosymbiont of Donacia thalassina. The sequence continues at coordinate 91,072 of NZ_CP046188.1, read as the reverse complement.
TTAATAATCAATATTTTTCGAAAGAAATAAAAATTTTAAAGCAAAAATATTTAATATTAAAAATATGTATTAAAAAACTTAATAAAAAACAAAAATTATTATCTGTACATAAAAAAGAGTATGATTTAAAAAAAATAATAATTTTTAGTTTTAATTTATTAAATTTACATACTTTTTATACAGTAGGTATTAAAGAAACAAAATCATGGAGTATTTTAAAAGGAACAACAACATTAATTGCAGCGAAAAAAATACATAGTGATATCCAAAAAGGATTTATTAGAGCACAAGTAATTCATTATAAAGATTTTATTTTTTATAAAAGCAAAATAAAAGCAAAATTATTTGGTAAAATGAAAATAGAAGGTAAAGATTATATAATACAAGATGGAGATATTATTCACTTTCTTTTTAAAGTTTAAAATATATATTTATATATTTTAATATTAAAATATTAAAATATTATATAATAATATATTTAGTGTTAGTATGATTAGTTTTTTAAATTTAATTTTATTCTATAGTAATATTATAATATTGATTTGTATTATAATTAGAATCTTTATTAGATATAAAGATATAAAATCTTATTTATTATGGTATCTTATTTTATATATTTTTCCAAAAATAGGAATTATTTTTTATTTTGTTTTTGGTGAAATTTATTCAAAAACACAATATAAATCTCCAAAATCTAAAAAAATATGGTTTCGTTATAGTAAATTATTAAAAAAATTACAAATATATTATAAATTATATTTTATAAATATATGTTTAAATAAAAAAATCCAAACATTATTTAAATTATGTGAAAATAAACAAAATTTATTTAGCATGACTAGTAATTCTATTAAATTAATAAATTCATCATTTAAATTATTTAAATCATTAATTCATGACATAGAATTAGCAAAATACAGTATACATATTGTTTTTTATATATGGATACCAGGAGGTTTAGTAAACGAATTTTCTAATTCAATTATAATTGCAGCTAAAAGAGGAGTCAAATGTTATATTATGTTGGATTATATTGGAGGTAGAAATTTTTTTTATAGTTCATGGTATTATCTTATGATAAAAGTTGGTGTTTTTATAATTAGGTCATTAAAAATTACAATTTTTAATTTTTTTTATTCAAGAATCGATTTAAGACAACATAAAAAAATAATCTTAATTGATAATAAGATAGTTTATGTTGGTAGTATGAATATGATAGATTCTAAATATTTACAAAAAAATGTTAAAATAGAAAAATGGCTTGATTTAATGATTCGTATCACTGGTCCTATTGTTAATACAATAAGTATTATTTATGCATACGAATGGGAAATTGAAACAGGAAAAAATATTTTATCTATTAATCAATTAAAAAATAATTTAGTTAAATATCAAAATAAAAAAAGTATAAATAGAATACAAGTAATATTTTCAGGATTAGAATTATCAAAAAAAATAATTCATAATTCTTTAATTACAGCAATATTTTTATCTAAAAAAAGTTTAATTATTACAACACCTTATTTACTACCAAGTAGTAATTTATTATCTTCTATTTGTATTGCTTCTGAACGTGGAGTAGATGTAAAAATTATTATTCCTAAATATAATGATTCAATTTTTATTTATTGGGCCAGTAAATTTTTTTTTTATAAATTATTAAAATCAGGAGTTAAAATTTATCAATTAAAAAAAGGTTTTTTACATACAAAAAGTATTATTATAGATAAAAAAATAAGTTTAATAGGTACTGTAAATTTAGATATAAGAAGTATATATTTAAATTTTGAAATTAATCTAATTATAGATGATACTGTTTTTAGTAAATCACTTTTATCTATACAAAATAAATATATTTTAAAATCTAAAAAATTAGAATATAATTTATGGATAAAAAGACCATTTTGGAAAAAAATAATAGAAAAATTATTTTTTTTATTTAAATTTATTTTATAGATAAATTATTTTATATTTAAATATTTAATTTAAAAAAAATTTAGTTATATGAAAATTTTTTCATTTAATATTAATGGAATAAGAGCGCATATACATCAATTAAAATTAATTATAGAATTATATAATCCTGATGTAATCGGATTACAAGAAATAAAAGTAGATAATAAAAATTTTCCTAAAGAAAAAATAGATAGTTTAGGGTATAATACTTACATCTGTGGACAAGTAAAATATTATGGAGTAGCTTTATTAAGCAAAATAAAATCTTTTAATATTCAAAAAAATTTTTTACAAAATTTAAATAATCAAAAAAGATTAATAATGATTGATTTAGACAGTTCTATTGGTAATATAAAAATTATAAATTGTTATTTTCCACAAGGAGATAATAGAAATAATAAAATAAAATTTAATTATAAAATTAATTTTTTTAAAAATTTATATTTTTATATTAAAAAAAATTTAAATCCAAAAAATCACATTATAATTATGGGAGATATTAACATCAGTATTTCTAATTTAGATATTGGTATAGGAGAAAAAAATCGTAAAAAATGGTTAAAACAAGGAAAATGTTCTTTCTTACCAGAAGAAAGATTTTATATTAATCAATTACTTAATTGGGGCCTATTTGATATTTGGAGATTAATGAATCCCTTAGTAAATAATAAATTTTCTTGGTTTGATTATAGATCAAAAGGGTTTTTTATTAATAAAGGATTAAGAATTGATAATATTTTAATTACTCATTCATTAATAAAATATTATTTTAATTCAGGAATAGAATATTCTATTCGTAATTTAATTAAACCTTCAGATCATGTTCCTATTTGGGTAAAATTTAAAAATATTTAATAAATTTTTATTTTAAAAAATTAGGTGAAAAATGATTAAATTATTGAATTTAGTAAAATTTTTTTGTTGTTATTTATGGTCATTAATTAATTTTACTAGAACATTAATAATAAATATTATTTTTATATTATTAATATCTTTGTTATGTTATTACATATATAATGTTCATCATAAAAAAAATATAAATAATCAAATATTAAAAAAGAATAATCAAGTATTAGAAATTAATTTTAATGGAAATTTTAATGATAAAACTGTTTGTGAAAATAATTTAATATTTAAATTATTTAATAGATTTACAAATAAACAAGATAATGATCCTATCATTAATATAACTTATGCGATACAGTATGCAAAAAAAGATAAAAATATTAGTGGAATTATATTAAAACTTAACAATTTAAATATTTATGATATTCCTACTTTAAGATATATAGGAAAATATTTAAATGATTTTAAAAAAAGTGGCAAAAAAATATATGCAATTTCTGATATGTATAATCAACATCAATATTATTTAGCGAGTTTTGCTAATAAAATCTTTTTATTACCATATGGTCATGTAAAATTATATGGTTTAAATTTAAAAAAATTTTTCTATAAAAAACTTTTACAAAATTTAAAAATAAAAGCACATATATTTAAAATAGGAGAATATAAATCTACTGTAGAATCTATAACAAGAAATAATATGTCTAGTAATGACAAAATTATTATGAATAATTTAATTAATAATTTATGGGATGATTATTTAACAACTATATCAACCAATAGAAAATTAACTAAAGAAGAAATTTTTCCTACAGATGAAAATTTTTTAATTTCTCTTGAAAAATGTAACGGAGATTTAACTTTATTTTCATTAAAAAATAAATTAGTAGATCAAATATCTAATTATAATAATTTTAAAAAAGAAATGATTCAAAAGTTTGGTTTAGATAAAAAATTAAATACATATAATAAAATTAATATAAGTGATTATATAAAATTAAATATAGATAATAATATACAAAAAAATAATGGTAATATTGCAGTCATTCCAATAGATGGAATTATGTTATATGGAAAAAGTGGAAGTAATGATATTATAAATGCAATACATAAAGCATATCAAGATCCACAAATAAAAGGAGTAATATTAAAAATTAATAGTCCAGGAGGAGATATTTTAGCTGCACAAGCAATTTATGATGAATTAATTTTATTAAGAAAAATACATAAACCAATAGTAGTTATAATGGGTAAAATAGCAGCATCAGGAGCATATTGGATTTCTACAGCAGCTGATTTTATAATTGCTGATCCAGTTAGTTTAACTGGTTCTATTGGTATTTTTAGTATTGTAAATAATATGAGTAATATTTTAGATTTTATTGGTATAAAAGAAGATGGTGTTAATATATCAGATAGATTTAATCTTACTAAAAGTAAAGAATTATCTTCTATAGAAAAAAAAATAATCAGATTAAATATAAAAAATGGTTATGAAAAATTTATCAATTTAGTTTCTAAAGAAAGACATATATCTCTTGAAAAAGTTAAAAAATTAGCTAATGGAATGGTTATATTAGGTAAAGATGCTAAAAAATACGGATTAGTTGATGATTTAGGTGATTTTGACGATGCAGTAATAAAAATTTCGCAATTAACAAAGATTAAAAAAATAAAATTACAATGGGAAGATACAAATACTTTTTGTTTATTAAATTATTTAATGCAATTAGATATTTTTATTATGTCTAATTTTATGCAAAATTTTATAAATACTATTAATCAAAATTTTTCTTTACTAGATAATAATAATTCTTTTGTTGTTGAAAAAACATATTCTTTATATGCTATATAAATTAGAAAATACAAAAAATTTATTTTTTTATTATAGATAATTAAGGAGATTATTTAATGTCTATTAGAGTTGCTATTAATGGATTCGGCCGAATAGGACGTATTTTTTTTCGTGCTGCTCAAAAAAATACTAAAATTAAAATTATAGCTATTAATGATTTATTAGAAATAAATTATATGGCATATATGATTAAATATGATTCAACACATGGATCTTTTAAAGAAACAATTAAAATTCATAAAAATAATTTAATTATAAATAAAAATATTATTCATGTTTTTTCTGAATCAGATCCTAGTAAATTAAAATGGAATGATTTAAAAATTGATGTTGTTATTGAATCTACAGGTATTTTTTTGACTAGAGAATTAGCACAACAACATATTATTGCTGGTGCTAAAAAAGTTATTATTACAGCTCCTCCTAAAGATATTTCTATTCCTATGTTTGTTAGAGGAGTAAATTTTCATAATTATAATGGTGAAAATATTATTTCTAATGCTTCATGTACTACTAATTGTTTAGCGCCGTTAGCTAAAATTATTAATGATAATTATATTATTGAAAATGGTTTAATGACAACTGTTCATGCGGTAACTTCAACCCAAAAAACAGTAGATAGCCCCTCAAAAAAAGATTGGAGAGGAGGTAGAGGAGCATATCAAAATATTATTCCTTCAAGTACTGGAGCTGCAAAAGCAGTAGGATTTGTTTTACCAGAACTAAACAATAAGTTAACAGGGATATCATTAAGAGTACCAGTTGCTAATGTTTCTGTTGTTGATTTTACAGTTAGAGTTTTAAAAAAAACTACACTATCAGATATTTATAAAGTTATCAAATTTGCATCTCATAGTTATATGAAGGAAGTTATTGGCTATACAGAAGATGATGTGGTATCAAGTGATTTTAATGGATCAAAATTAATATCTATTTTTGATAAAAAAGCAAGTATAGCTATTAATAATAATTTTTTTAAATTAATTGCTTGGTATGATAATGAAACAGGATATTCTACTAAGATAGTGGATTTAATATTACATATTTTTAAATAAAAAATATAAATTTGTTTATTGCTATGTATTTATTTATTAAAATAATACATAGCAAAATTTTTTTAAAAATTTAAATAAGAAAAATATATTTTAAAATTTAAAAAAAATTTTTTATACCTTGTCGTCCACCTAATAAATGCATATGTAAATGAAATATTGTTTGACATCCATGAACATTACAATTAATTACAATTCTATAACCTAATTTATTAATGTGTTTTTTTTTAGCTATTTTAGATGCAACTAATAACATTCTACCTAAGATAAATTCATGATTGTTATTAATATCATTAAGTGTTTTTATCAAAATATTAGGTATAATTAAAATATGTACTGGACTTTGAGGATTTATATCATTAAAAGCTGTTACTAAATTATCTTGATAAATAATATCAGTAATTACTTTTTTAGATAAAATTTTTTGAAATATATTTTCTTTACTATTCATAATATTTTATATTTATTATTTATTATTATTTTTTATATAATTATCCATTTCTGTTTTTAAATTATCTGATTTAGTACCAAAAACAGCTTGAACTCCAGTACCAGAAATTATAACAGCAGAAGCTCCTAATAATTTTAATTCTTTTTTATTAACTTTTTCTATATTTATAACACTTACACGTAATCTAGTAATACATGCATCTAGATTAGAAATATTATCTCCTCCACCAAAAGATTCTACTAGTTTTTTTATATAATTTTTTGATGATATATAATTATCTGTATATGTATTATTTTGTATATCTTCACGTCCAGGAGTTTTTAAATTAAATTTTATTATTATTATTTTAAATATACTATAATAAATAATTGTATAAATACAACCTATCAATGGAAATAACCATATTCTAGAACCATTACCACTTAAAATAATAAAATCAATTAATCCATGAGAAAAACTTGTTCCATTTCTCATTCCTAACATAATGCAAATAGGAAAAGATAATCCAGATAGAATAATGTGAATTACATATAATAAGGGAGCTACATACATAAATGAAAATTCTATCGGTTCAGTAATACCTGTAAAAAATGATGTTAATGCTGCTGATAACATTAAACTACCAATTTTTTTCTTATTTTTTTTTTTTGATGTATGCCATATTGCAATAGCTGCTCCAGGTAATCCATACATTTTAAATAAAAATCCCCCGGCTAATTTTCCTGCAGATGGATCTCCAGCTATATATCTAGCAATATCACCATGATATATTTGTTTAGTTACCTCATTCATAAATGAACCAATTTCCATTTGAAATGGAACATTCCAAATATGATGTAATCCAAAAGGTAATAAAGTTCTTTCTATAATTCCATAAATACCAAAGGCAAAAATAGGATTTTGATAAATAGCCCAATATGAAAAAAATTGAATTAATTTACCAATAGGAATCCATATAAACGATAATAATAAACCAACAAAAATTGATGTTAATCCTGAAATAATTGGAACAAAACGTTTACCAGAAAAAAAACCAAGATAATCAACTAAATGGATATTATGAAAACGATTAAACATATATGCTGCAATAGAACCAGCAACAATACCACCTAATACTCCTGTATCGGCAAGATGTTTTTGGATAATTATATCTTGTGTGACATTATTATGTAGTAAAATAGGAATCATAACTTCAATAGTTTTTGTTAAAATACCATAAGAAACAACAGATGCTAATGCAGATACACCATTATTTTGAGTAAATCCTAAAGAAATTCCTATAGAAAATATTAATGGCATATTAGCAAAAACAGAACTACCTGTTTTTTCCATAATATTAGAAATAATATGAGGTAACCAATGAAAATTAGCTGATCCTATACCTAATAATATCCCCGCTATTGGTAAAACAGATACTGGTAACATTAAAGATTTACCTATTTTTTGCATATTAGCGAATGTGTTATTGAACATTATAAATATCCTAATTGTAAATAAAATTTAATAAATATTATTTATTATCAGATTTATAGATTTTCTCTATAGATAATAATAAATTAATTAATACTAATTCATGATTAATTGTTTTAATTTTTATTAAAATATTATTATAAAATAATATTTTTTTTATTATTAATAAAATTTTATCAACTAAAATTAAATTAGATATTTTATGTATAATACATATTTGATCTAAATTATAAAAAAATTTTTGATCTATATTTAACTGTTTTTTAATTACATCTAATAAAATTAGATAAATCCAATTTAAATATAAAAAAATATTTTTATTATTTAATATAGGTAATAAATTCATTATATCTTCTTCTAAAGAAGAAATTAAAATATTATATAAAAAATCTCTATTTTTCCATATTACATTATTTAATAATTGGTAAGCATAAATTGGTGAATTATTACATATACGTATTGCCGTTTTTATTAATTCTTTTTTATAAATTTTATAATCTTGAACTTTTTTTTTTAACCAAAACATACCTATTTCTTCATTAGGAGGAGATAAATACCAGAATTGACATCTACTATATATTGTAGGTAATAATTCGTTTTTGTTTTTACATTGGAAAAAAAACCAAATGTTATTTGATGGTTCTTCTAAAATTTTTAAAATAGCATTACTTGATGAATTATTCAATCTATTTCCATATGGAAACCATATAATTTTACCAACATCTCTATAAGATGTTTTATAAGTAATCTCGGTTATATTTCTAATTAATTCTATACTAATACTTGTTTGTTCTTTATTATTTTGAATAATATGTAAATCAGGATAAATATTTTTTTCTATTAAAATACAATTTTGACATTTTGCACAACTATATAATTTTTTTTTATTTATACAAAAAATCCATTTAGTTAAGGCATAAATTAAACTATTTATACCTAATTTATTTATAGAACAAAAAATATAAGCTTTATAATTTTTTTTATTTAAAAATTGATAAATTATTTTTTTATAAAAAAAATCTAGCCAAGGATACCATGGTAATATCGGATATTTTTTCATTTTATACTAATATTAATTTATTAATAATTTTTTCAACTGATGATTTTACATTTTTTAGGTTATAATTAGCATCAATTATTTTAATATTTTTATCTTTTTTTGCTATTTTTAAATAATATTTTCTAACTCTAGAAAAAAAATTTATTGATTCTTTTTCAATTCTATCATACATTTTAATTTGTATTCTTTGTAAAGCAATTAAAGGATTTACATCTAAATAAATAGTTATATCTGGTTTTATATTATTATTAATAAAATTTTGTAAAAATAATATAATTTTTTTATTTATTTTTCTCCCTCCTATTTGATAAGCATATGTAGATAAATCATATCGATCTGATAAAATCCAGTTTGTGTTAATATTTTTTCTTATAATATTATCTAATAATTGTAATCTAGCTGCATATATTAATAATAATTCAGTCTTATGAGAAAATTTCTCTCCTTTAGCAAATTTAATAATATTTCTTAATTTTTCTGCAATTGGAGTACCTCCTGGTTCATGAGTTTTAATAATATTATGAATATTAAGATTATTTAATAATTTTATTATATAACTACAAATAGTAGACTTTCCTGCTCCATCTATACCTTCTATTACAATAAATTTTTTATTATTCATTTGATATTTTTTTAAAAAATAAATATATAATATTATACTATATTTAGTATTTTTTAAAAAAAATATTTAAAATATTAAATTTATATTTTTTTAAAAATTAATGATGCGTTAGTCCCTCCAAAACCAAAAGAATTACATAATACATATTGCATATTATAAACATCTCGTGAAATTTTAGGAATAAAATCTAAATCTAAATCTTTATCTGGATTATCTAAATTAATTGTAGGAGGAACAATTTGATGTTTTAAAGATAGAATAGAATAAATAGATTCGATTGCTCCAGCAGCTCCTAATAAATGTCCTGTAATTGATTTAGTAGAACTTACAAATAATTTATAATAATTATTTTTAAATATTTTTTTAATAGCATTTACTTCTGCTATATCTCCTAATATTGTTGATGTACCATGTGCATTTATATATTTAATATTTTCAGGATTAAGATTAGCATCTTTTAATGCATTTAACATTGCTAATTGTGCTCCTTCACCATTTATAGGAGGAGAAGTTATATGATATGAATCATTACTCATCCCGAAACCTACTAATTCAGCAAAAATATTTGCATTTCTTTTTTTAGCATGATTATATTCTTCTAATATTATTATACCTGCTCCATCTCCAATAACAAATCCATCTCTGTCTTTATCCCAAGGCCTACTTGCTTTTTGTGGTTCATTATTTCTTTTAGACAATGCATTCATTGCACAAAAACCACTTAAACTTAAAGGAGTAACAGCTTTTTCTGATGCTCCGGCTATCATAACATCAGCATCATTATAAGATATAATTTTAAAGGCAATACCAATATTATGTATGCCAGAACTACAAGCTGTACTAATTGTTAAGCTAGGTCCTGTAATTTTATAATTTATTGCAATATTTCCTGTTAACATATTCATAAGTGTAGATGTCATTAAAAATGGAGTTATTTTTTTAGGACCTTTTTTATTTAAAATATTAGTATTTTTTTCTATTAAATTAATACCTCCTAATCCAGAACCTATAGAAATTCCAAATCTAGGATTATAATGTTGTTTAAATATTAATCCAGAATTTTGAATAGCTTCTTGACATGCTACTAATCCATATTTAATAAATAAATCAATATATTTTTTTTTTCTATCTAAAATATTATTTTTATATTTAAAATTTTTTATTAATCCAGCAATTTTTGTTTTATACATACTAGTATCAAAAGTATTAATATGATTAATACCACTGTTACCATTAATAAGATTAAACCAATTAGATTCTATTGTATTACCTATTGGAGTAACCATACCAATACCAGTAACTACTACACGTCTATGTCTAAACATTATATTTCTTCTATATAAATTATATATTTAAAAATTATTATTATGGAATAGAATAAAATATTATATTACTCTTAATTCCATAATTTTAATTAAATTTTATTTTTTAAAATGATTAATATAATCAATAGCTTTTTGAATAGTAGTAATTTTTTCAGCATCTTCATCAAGAATTTCAATATTAAATTCTTCTTCTAAGGCCATGATAATTTCAATAGTATCAAGAGAATCTGCACCTAAATCTTCTTTAAAGGAAGAAGAATTTATAATATTTTTTTTTTTTATTCCTAATTGGTTAATAATAATTTTTTTAACACGTTTAGTAATAGAATTACTCATACTCGTTATATTTTCCTATAAAATTATTTAAGATAATTTAATTGAAAAAATAATAAAATTATCCCATATATAAACCACCATTAATATTAAGTGTCTCTCCTGTTATATAAGATGCTTTTTCAGAAGCTAAAAAAATTACAGCATCAGCTATTTCTTGAGGATAACCAAAACGTTTAGATGGAATTTGTGTTTTAATATTATTAAAATCTATTTTTTTTAGATTTAATATCATATCAGTTTTAATATAACCAGGAGATATGACATTTACAGTAATGCCTTTAGAAGCTACTTCTTTAGCTAAAGATTTACTAAATCCAATAATTCCTGCTTTTGAAGCTGCGTAATTAGCTTGACCTATATTACCAGTAATTCCAATAACAGATCCAATATTAATTATACGACCAAATTTTTTTTTTAACATATAATAAATAACTTCTCTACAAATCCTAAAAATAGAAGTTAAATTAATTTGTAAAACATTATCCCATTGATTATTTGTCATATTTAATACAAGTTTATCATTTATAATTCCTGCATTATTAACAAGTATATCTAAATTTTTAAAATTTTTAATAATATATCTAATTAAATTATTAATAATATATGGTGATTTATTTTTTAAATCAAGAATAATGCCAGTACCATTATTACCTAAATAATTATTAATTTTTTTTATTCCATCAATATTAGTTGATGTACCTATTACATAGGCTCCATAATTAGATAATGTATTTGCTATATGATAGCCTATTCCTGTATTTGCTCCTGTTACTAAAGCTATTTTATTTTTAAAATTAATATTTTTGAACATATTATTTATTTAAATTTTTATATTTTTCTAATGTTAGAAGAAATGTTTTAACATTATAAATTGAATTTATATTTATATTATTAGTAATTTGTAATGATACTTTTTTAAGTATACTTTTAGGAGTAAATTCTATTACATTAAATATATTTTTTTTTTCTATAAATTTTATACATCCAAACCAGTTAACAGTAGTATATAATTGTTTTACTAAATTTTTTTTAATTTTTTCTGAAGATTTTTCATATTTACAATTTACATTATTAATAAATTTAATCTTAGGTTTATTTATTGTTATTTTATCTAAAAAATCTTTAAATTTATATGCTATAGATTTCATTAATAAACAATGAGAAGGTATATTTATATTTATAGGTATTGTATATGCTCCCAAAGATTTAAATATTTTAATAGCTTTAATTATAGCTAATTTATTACCACTAATTGTTATATTATTAGGTGCATTATAATTAGATATAGATATAACACAATTATTTTGAGATATTTTTTTACAAATATTTTCTATTTTTTTTTTTTTAAACCAATAATAGTTTGCATATAATATCCATTAATATTAAAATCATTTAAATTAGATGACATTTCATACATTAATTTTCCTCTAAATTCTACTATTTTAATAGCATCTATAAAACTAATAATATCACTACATACCATAGCTGTATATTCTCCTAAACTATAACCAATAACTATATTAGGTAATATATTATTTTTTTGTAACCATAATCTATATATGGCTATAGATGTAGTTAAAATAGCAGGTTGTGTATAGTATGTTATGTTTAATTTTTTTAATGGACCATTTTTAATAAGATTCCACAAATCATATCCAAGTATTTCTGAAGCAGAACAAAAAGTTTCTCTTATAATTTTATATTTTATATATAAAGAAGATATCATCCCAATAAATTGGGTTCCTTGTCCTGGAAAAATAGCAGCAAATTTTTTCATATTTTATATAATTTAATAATAAAAAATTAATTATGATTTTTATCTATAACTTGTTTTCCTTTATAAAAACCATCATCAGTCATATGATGATATAAATATTTTTTACCAGTTTTTTTATTAATTAACAAAAAATTATTATTAGATAATTTATTATGAGAACGTCTCATACCTCTTTTAGATCTTGATTTTTTATGTTTTTGAACAGCCATATTTAAATACCTTTAATATTATAAAATTTTATTTTATATTTTATATTTGATAAAGTAAATGTAATAAATATTTTTATTTATGTTCTAATTTTAATAAACAATTATTTAATTCATTACTTAATGGAGCGTAAATTTTAATTTTTTGATTATTTTTAGGATGCATAAATTGAATACTTTTTGCATGTAAAAATAATCTATTTAAATTAAAAAATTTTTTAAATTTTAAATTTAAATTATTATCACCATATCTTTGATCATTAATTATAGGATAATTTAAATGAGACATATGAACTCTAATTTGATGTGTTCTACCTGTTAGGGGATTTATTTTTATTAACATAATATTTTTATAATTTTTTATTATTTTAAATTTAGTTTCTGAATATTTACCTTTATTATTATTATCTATTGTTACTTTAATTTTTTTGTTTAAAAAATTTTTTACTAAAAAATTTTTAATATAAATATTTTTTTTTTCAAAACAATTACCTTTAACTAAAGCTATATATTCCTTAACTATTTTTTTTTCTATTAACTGCTTTTGCAATATTTTTAATATTGATCTTTTTTTTGCTATTAATAATACACCAGAAGTTTCTTTATCTATTCTATGCACAAGTTCTAAAAAATTTTTTTTTTGAAATAAATATCTAAAATTTTCGATAATACCGTAGCTAATACCACTTCCTCCATGTACTGCTATACCAGAAGGTTTATTAATAGCTAATAAATATTTATCTTCAAAAATTATTGTTTTTTTTAAAAAATTTATTTTATTTATATTAATATTATATTTAATTGGTTTTATTTTATTTATATAAATAAATGGAATTTTTATTATATCTTGAGATTTAATTTTGAAATTTGGAAATATTTTTTTTCTATTTACTTTTATTTTTCCTGTTCTTAACATTCTATATATCATACTTTTAGGAACATTTTTAAATTTATTTATTAAAAAATTATCAATTCTTTGTTGTTCGATAATTGATGGAACAGTTATTATTTTATGATTCATTGTTTTATACATAATATTATATTATAAAAATATTTATAAAAATAAACTAATTATCTCATTAATATAATTAAAAAATATAAAAAAAAATAATTTTATTTAATATATTTTTCTAATAAAATGATTATTTGAAAATAAAATTTTATGTTAATATTATTTTAGTAAATAATTTTTATAAAATACTAATGTATAAAATACCTTTAATTATAACGTAGTAAATATTTTATAAAAATTTTTTATAAAAAATCATAAAATATATTTTATGATTTTTAAATAATCAATATTATTAATTTAAAAATATTCATAAAATATGAAATATAATTTTCTGATTATATAATTTATTTTTCTATAAAAATATTGATAAATTTATAAAAAAATATATGAGTAAGTTATTATGAAAAGAATGTTAATAAATGCTACTCAACATGAAGAATTACGTGTTGCTCTAGTAGATGGACAGAAATTATATGATTTAGATATAGAAAATTCTAATTATAAACAAAAAAAATCTAATATATATAAAGCAAAAATTATACGTATTGAACCAAGTTTAGATGCTGTTTTTGTTGACTATGGAGTAGATAAACATGGTTTTTTACCAATAAAAGAAATTACAAAAGAATATTTATTTAATTATACTAATCAGAATTTATTTAATAAATTAAATTTACAAAATTCTTTAGTTGGTAAAGAAATTATTGTACAAATAAATAAAGAAGAACGTGGAAATAAAGGAGCATCATTAACAACATTTATTAGTTTAGCTGGAAGTTATTTAGTATTAATGCCTAATAATCCTAATTCAAATGGAATATCTAGAAAAATAGAAGGAGAAGATAGAAAAATTTTAAAAAAAAATTTATCATTATTATATTTACCTCATAATATGAGTTTAATTATTCGTACAGCTGGATTAGGGAAAAATATAGAAATTCTTAAATTAGATCTAAAATTTAGATTAAAACATTGGAAAATAATAAAAAAAATAGCTCAAAAAAAACCTGCTCCTTTTTTAATATATCAAGAAAGTAATATAATTATAAGAGCATTGCGTGATTATTTATATCAAGATATAAATGAAATTTTAATTGATAATCCTAAAATATTAAAATTAGCAAAAAAACATATTAATATTTTAGGAAGAACAGATTTACATCATAAAATAAAATTATATAAAGGTAATATTCCTTTATTTAGTCATTATCAAATAGAATCACAAATTGAAACAGCTTTTCAACGTAAAGTAAGATTATCTTCAGGTGGGTCAATTGTTATTGATAATACAGAAGCATTAACATCAGTTGATGTAAATTCTTCTAAAGCAACAAAAGGTATAGATATTGAAGAAACAGCATTAAATATTAACTTAGAAGCTGCAGATGAAATTATTAGACAATTAAGATTACGTGATATAGGAGGTTTAATTGTTATTGATTTTATTGATATGTTACTTTTAAAAAATAAAAAAGCTGTAGAAAAAAGATTATTTAATAATATTCGTCAAGATAGAGCTAAAATTAAAATTAATTCTATTTCGAAATTTGGATTATTAGAAATGTCTCGTCAAAGATTAAGATCTTCTTTAAAAGAATCTAGTTATTATTCATGTCCTAGATGTTTAGGAAATGGTAATTTAAGAGATAGTAAATCTTTATCTTTATCAATTTTAAGATTAATAGAAGAAGAATCTTTTAAAGAAAATACAAAGGAAGTATATGCTATAGTTCCTGTAAAAATAGCATCTTATTTATTAAATGAAAAAAGAAATGCAGTAAATGCAATTGAAAATAGAAAAATAAGAACATTTATAATACCTAATGATAAAATAAATACACCTAATTATTTTATTTTACGAATAAAACATGGAGAAGATAAAAAAAATGTTTATTTTTTTATTAAAAAAATTCGCAAATTAAATTCAAATGTTTATAATAATTATTATTTCAAAAATAAATTTTTAAATAATAATAAAATTAGTAAATTAGATATATATAATCAACCTTTGATAGAGAGAAAATATTATTTTTCTTTTAAAAAATTTAAATTATTAAAATTTTTTTTTATAAAAAAAATAATTTTTGTAAATAAAATTATTTTAAATATTTTGAATAAAGATATTTTGTATAGTAAAAAAAATAATTTATATAAAAAAATAAATAATTCTTTTAATAAAATCAAATTAAACATACAAAAAAAATTTTCATTTTTTTATAAAAAAGAAATTTTTTCTAAATTAGAATTAATAAAAAATAAATTTAAATTATTAATATTAAAAATTAAATTTTTATTTAAAAATAAAAAAAATAATAAAACTAATTTTAATTATATTAAATTAAAAGATTTTTTAAAAATAAAAACAGAACAAAATTATTATTTACGCAAAAAAAAATATATTAAAAATATTTTTAGTAAAAATATTATTATTAGTAATTATAAAACTACTGATATATCTCATATTTCTTTAGAAAATAAAATAGGTTTTAATAAATTTAAAAATCCTGTTAAAATTAACAAAATAAAATTAGATAAAGTTAGATTACATGCTAAAAAAAATATTATATCTAAAACAAATATAATTGTTTCAGATATTTTTAATAAACATCATTCTAAAATCAAAAATAATGCTTTTATAACAAAAAAAAAATTATATAAAAATTATATTTCATCAAGTAGTAAAAAAATACAAAATAATTTTACAAATTATTATAATAATAAATTAATTAACACATCATTTAATATAAATAATAAAAAAGGTGCAGGTGGACATGCAGCTAAAAGATATGCTACATCTCCAGTAAAAAGACCATAATTTTTTTTTATAAAAAAATTGTGTTTTTTAAAAAATATTTATAAAAAAAAATTTTTTTTAATTAATAATTTAATATATAAAATATAAAGTTTACTCTTAGTATTTTATTTATATACAATGAGTAAACTTTTTTATTAAATTATTTTTAAAATTTTATTTATTACGTCTTTAGCATCACCAAATAACATATAACTATTATCTCTATAAAAAAGAGGATTACTAATACCTGAATATCCTTGATTCATACTTCTTTTAAGAATAATAATATTATTAGCTTTCCATACTTCTAAAACAGGCATTCCTGATATTGGACTATTAATATCTTCCTGAGCTGATGGATTTACTGTATCATTAGCACCTATTACTAATACTGTATCTGTATTAATAAAATCTTTATTAATTTCATCCATTTCTAAAACTATATCATATGGTATATTAGCTTCCGCTAATAATACATTCATGTGTCCGGGTAATCTTCCTGCTACAGGATGAATAGCAAATTTTACTGTAATATTTAATAAACGTAATTTTTTTACTATTTCGGAAAGGGGATATTGTGCTTGAGAAACAGCAAGACCATATCCAGGAACAATAATAATGCTATTAGAATTTTTTAATATTTCTACTGTATTTTCAATAGATATTTTTTTAAAATTTTGTGTATCTTCTAAAACAGAATTTTTATTAAAAAATTTGTTCCCTCCAAGTAATACATTAATAAATGATCTATTCATACCTTTACACATTAAATATGAAAGTATAGCACCAGAAGAACCTACTAATGCCCCTGTTATAATTAATAAATCATTAGTTAACATAAATCCAGAAGATGCAGCTGCCCATCCTGAATAGGAATTTAACATTGAAATTACTACAGGCATATCTGCGCCACCAATACTCATTATTAAATGATAACCAAATATTAATGAAATTAATAATATTAATCCTAAAAAAATAATTTGTAATTTTATATTATGTGTTTTTAAAAAAATCATCATAAATATAAATGATAAAAATAATGTAAAAACATGTATTTTATTTTTATGTTTAATATTTAAAGTTTTTGATTTAATTATTCCCGATAATTTATTAAAAGCAACAATAGACCCTATTAAAGTTATTGAACCAATAAAAATACTGATAAAAATTTCTATTAATTGGATATTTATATTTTTATGAAATGTAATTTTATCATTAATTAATAATAAATAATTATTAAATCCAACAAGAATAGCAGTTAATCCAACAAAACTATGTAATATTGCAATTAACTGAGGCATTTTAGTCATATCAATTTTTTTTGAGATACTAACTCCTATAATTGCACCTAATAAAATTGCTATTAATACATAACCAATATTATTAATTGGTGATTTTAATATAGTTATTATAATAGCAATAAGCATGCCATTAATAGCAAGTAAATTACCTCGTTGAGAGGTTTCTTTTTTTGAAAGACTTGCAATACTCAGTATAAATAATATTGCAGATATAGTGTATATAAATATTAATGACCTATCAAACATTTATAAATTCTCCTTAATTTTTACGGAACATTTGTAACATACGTTGAGTAATGGTTAATCCGCCAAAAATATTAATACTAGATAATAAAGTTCCTAAAAATGATAATAAAATTATAATAAAATAATTACTATTTACTTGTAATATAGAACCAATAATAATAATACCAGAAATTGCATTTGTTACAGACATTAATGGTGTATGTAATTTATGATCGACATTCCATACTACATAATATCCTATTATACAAGATAATAAAAAAATTATAAAATGAGGTATTATTTCACGAGGAATAAATTCTGTTATGTAATAAATACAAAATAATCCTATAGTATATAAAAAATAATTACTTGTAAAAAAACAAGTTTTTTTTTTTATATTTGACATGTCTTTTGTTTTATTAAAATTAATATTTTGTTCTATATCTTTTTTTTTTTTTATTAAATTACTTTGTGGTGCTGGCCAAATAATTTGACTATCATGAATAATAGTCATATTTCTAATAATTTCATCCTTTAAATTAATAAAAATTTTACCTGAATTATTTTTGTTAGATAATAAATTAATTAAATTAATAATATTTGTACTATATAATTGAGAAGCTTGGGGAGCTAATTTACTAGGTAAATTAGTAAGACCTAATATTTTTATATTATTTTCTGTAGTAATTATTTTATTTATTTTTGTTAACTCACAATTACCACCATTTTCAATTGCAAGATCAAAAATAATACTACCTGGTTTCATTAATTTAATCATTTCTTTAGTAATTAAAATAGGTGCTTTTTTATTTAAAATTACTGCTGTTGTAATAATAATATCTGTTGTTTTTACAATATTATTAAAAAATTTTTTTTCTAATTCTACCTTTTTTTTTGATGAAAGTGTTTTATATTCATAATCATTATCTTTTTGTTGATCTTTTAATTCTAAAAATTCTGCTCCCATACTATGAATTTGTTCTTTTACTTCTTTTCTTTTATCAAAAGCAATTACTTTTGCTCCTAAACTTTTAGCTGTTCCAATAGCTGATAATCCAGCTACTCCTGCGCCAATAACCATTATTTTAGCTGGTAATATCTTACCTGCAGCTGTTATTTGTCCATTTGGAGTTTTTTGTAATAAATTTATAGATTCTATAATACTTCTATATCCAGATAAATTATTCATTGAACTTAAAGCATCTAAAGATTGTGCTCGAGAAATTCTTGGAACTGTATCCATTGCAATAGTAGTTATATTTTTTTCTGCTAAAATTTTTAATAATAAATTATTTTTATAAGGCCAAATAAAACTAATTAATATACTATTATTTTTTATTAAATTAGTTTCTTCTGTATCAAGAGGATGAATTTTTATTATAATATTTGATTCCCAAACTTTTTTATTTTCTACTATTTTTGCCCCTGCATTTATAAAATCTTGATCTTGAAAATAAGAAAGTAGTCCTGCTTTTTCTTCAACATATACTTCAAAACCTAATTTTATTAATTTTTTAATATTTGAAGGAGTCATTGCTATTCTTTTTTCTTTAAAATATTTTTCTTTTGGTATTCCAATTATCATATTAATTCCTTAATTATAAGAAAATATGTTTATATTATAAATAATATATAAAATAAAAAAATTTATTTGAAATTCAAAATTATCATTTATTAATTTATTTTTCAAATATTTATTATATTATATATAAAAATAAATTATTAATTATTTTAATTAATAGATATTATTAATAATTTTTATATTAAATCCAGAATCTAAATTTATTATTTCTCCTGTAATACCTAAAGATAAATTTGAGGCTAAAAAAGTAGCTACATTACCTATATGGTTTGTAGTAATTTTTTCTGATAAGGGACTATTTTTTTTATATAATTTAATTAAATGATTAATATTTTTTATTTTTGAAGATGCAATAGTTTTTATTGGTGCTGGAGAAATACCATTAATTCTAATATTTTTATTACCAATATTACATGCTATATATCGAATATTTGCTTCTAGTGAAGCTTTTGCTAATCCCATAATATTATAATTTTGTATAACATTTCTTGCACCTAAATAAGTTAAGACTATAATTGAAGCTTTATTATGTAATATATTTATACATTCTTTAACCATACCTAATAAACTATAAGAACTAATATCATGTGAAATTTGAAATGCTAAACGAGATGTATTTTGAATAAAATCTTCTTTTAAAATATTATCAGGAGCAAATGCAATAGAATGTACAAAACCATCAAATTTATTCCATATTTTTGATATTTTTAAAAATAAATATTTAATATCTGTATCTTTGGATACATCACATTTTATAATTGGATTTTTTGTCATTTTTTTTACTAATTTTTCAATTTTTTTTTTGTTTTTTTTTCTCTGATATGTAAAAATTAAATTTGCTTTATGTTTATACATAATACGAGCAATACCATATGAAATAGATAATTTATTTAAAATACCAGTAATTAATATTTTTTTTCCTTCTAATAAATACATAAATTTATTTTCCTTAAATAATTTATATTTTATCAATAAATGTAATAAAACTAATCAAAATATGAAATAAATTAAATAATTTTTTAAAAAAAATATTTAAAAATTCGATATTTCTCACTTTTTTGATTTGTTTCGCTAGACAAATGTATTATTAATTGATGTACTTTTAAATGACACAAATTTAGTGTCTATTTTTATGTAAAGGTAATAATTGATGTCCAAGATTAAAGGTAACGTTAAGTGGTTTAATGAATCTAAAGGTTTCGGTTTTATTACTCCTGAAGATGGTAGTAAAGATGTTTTTGTACATTTTTCTGCAATTCAAAGTAGTGGTTTTAAAACATTAACTGAAGGCCAAAGAGTAGAATTTGAAATTACTAACGGAGCCAAAGGACCTTCTGCTGCTAATGTTGTTGCTCTTTAAATTTCTTTAGTTAGCAAGAAAAGGTTTAATAAAATTGCCTCTGAAAAGTTTATTTTTTATTAAAATTATTTAAAATATTTATTTTAAAAATAAAAATTTTTTTATTTTATTAAATTAATTATAAATAATTAAAAATAAAATTTTTAAATTTTATCAGAGGCATCTTTATGTTTTATATAATATTATTAAAAAGAAAATTTTTCAGCATTATATGAAGAGCGTATAAAAGGACCACATATTACTTTTTTAAAACCAATTTTTTCTGCTTTTTTTTGAATTTTAGAAAATTCATTTAAACTAATATATTTATAAACAGGTATATGATTTTTACTAGGTTGTAAATATTGTCCTATAGTTAAAATATCAACTTTATTATTTTTTAAATCTTTTAGAGTTTTAAATAATTCTTCTTTTGTTTCTCCTAAACCAACCATCAATCCTGATTTGGTTAAAATTTTAGGAAATAAATTTTTAAATTTTTTTAATAACATTAAAGATTTTTGATATTTACCAGAAGGACGTATTTTATAATATAAACGTTCTACGGTTTCTATATTATGATTAAAAACATCAGGTAAAGCATAACTAAATATATTTAAAGCAGTTTTCATACAATTTTTAAAATCAGGTACTAAAATTTCTATTTTAATATTAGAATTTTTTTTACGTATTTTTTTTATACAATTAATAAATTGATTTGCACCCCCATCATGTAAATCATCACGGTTAACAGAAGTAATAACAACATATTTTAATTTCATTTTAAAAATTATATTAGCTAAATTAGAAGCTTCATTCTTATCGTATTTTATTTTTGGTCTACCATGCATTACATCACAATAAGGACAATTTCTTGTACATATATTTCCTAAAATCATAAAAGTTAATTGTCCTTTACCAAAACATTCTATTAAATTAGGACAAGATGCTTCCTCACAAACTGAGTATAATCCATGATCTTTTAAAATAGATTTAATTTTTTTTATTTTATTAATATTTTTTATGGAAAATTTAATTTTAATCCAATTAGGTTTTTTTAAATTTTTTTGTTTCATATTATATTAATTATGTATTTTAAAAAATTATATATATAATATTATAAAATAAAATTTTTAAAAAAAATAATTTCATCTTAAATATTATTTACTAATAATAAAAATTCTTTTATTAATAATTTTCTAATTTTAATTATTTTTATATATGGAATAAAATTTTTTAATTGAATCATTTTTAATTTATGAAAACCACAAGGATTAATATAATTAAAAGGTAATAAATCCATATTAATATTAAATGATATGCCATGTGATGTAAATCCTTTTGAAATTTTTATTCCTATGGATGCAATTTTTTTATTATTAATATATACACCAGGAGGATGTTTTGAAGAAACATCAGGTTTTATCTTAAAATATAATAATATATTAATAATTGTTTTTTCTAGAATAGAAATTAATGATTTAATTTTAATTTTTCTTTTTTTTAAATTAATTAAAATATATAGAATTTGCTGTCCTGGAGCATGATAAGTAATTTTTCCTCCTCTATCTGTATTAAATATTGGTATTTTATGATTATACAGTAGAATATCGTTAA
Organism: Enterobacteriaceae endosymbiont of Donacia thalassina; assembly: GCF_012568245.1. Classification (NCBI taxonomy): domain Bacteria; kingdom Pseudomonadati; phylum Pseudomonadota; class Gammaproteobacteria; order Enterobacterales; family Enterobacteriaceae; species Enterobacteriaceae endosymbiont of Donacia thalassina. Next base: position 68,246 of record NZ_CP046188.1, on the reverse strand, counting down.
TTTTAGATAATTTTCCTTGAGTAAAAACAGGATAATGTTCAACTAACCATATTTCATCTAATGTATTATTAGATCTTGTATAATTAAAATTATACATTTTTCTATAAGTTATATTCCATGTTTCTATACCTAAATTTCTGATAATAAAATTTGTTTTATACATTATTATTATATAAATAAAGTAGTTATATTTATTGTATATATTATATATATTTTTATTGATGAATCCATTTACTTAATAATAATCTTATGTAATCTAATAAACAAATAAAAATATTACCTTTTGGTATATTTTCTAATGCAACCAATGGATAACGACCAATTATATGATTATTGATTATAAAAGTTAAATTACCTAATACTTGGTTTCTATAAATAGGGGCAAAAATTTTATTATTTTTAATATGATATAAAATTTTTATTCTTTTTTCTTGATTTTTAATAATTGTTAAAAAAACATTATTTTTAATGCCAATTCTTATATGACTATGTTTACCATATAAAACTGGTATAGAAGCTATTTTTTGATATTTTTTTATTGGATTAATTGTACGAAATGTTTCAAATCCCCAATTTAACAATTTTTTACTATTTTTTTTACGATCTTGTTCTGTTTTATCTCCTAATATTACAACAATTAATCTCATATTATTTTTTATTGCAGAAGCTATTATATTATAACCAGCATTTTCAGTATGACCTGTTTTAATCCCGTCTACATTTAATGTTTTATCCCATAATAATAAATTACGATTTTTTTGAGAAATATTATTAAAAGTAAATTTTTTTTCTTTATAAATGGAATATTCATAAGGAAAATCACGAATTAAAGATTTACCCATAATTGCGATGTCTTTTGCAGATGTATATTGTCCATTTTCATCTAGACCATGTACATTTTTAAAACAAGTATTTTTTAATCCTATTTTTTTTGCATAAAAATTCATTAAATTTACAAAATTTTTTTGAGTACCAGATATATATTCTGCCATAGCAACACATGCATCATTACCTGATTGTAATATAATTCCTTTTATTAAATTTTGTACAGAAATATGATCACCTATTTTTAAAAACATCAATGATGAACCATTAAATTCAATATTACCAGTAGACCAAGCATTTTTACTTACTATAACTATATCATTTCGATGTATCTTTCCTTTTGATAATGCTTTTCCTATAACATAACTAGTCATAATTTTTGCTAAACTAGCAGGTTTTTGAGTTTCATTTGAATTTTTTTCAGTTAAAATAATACCTGTATTATAATCTATTAAAATATATGATTTAACATCAATAGTAGGTTGAGATATAATATTAAAGATATTTTCATTTGCATATACAATAGTAGAATATACTACAAATATAGTAGTAATTATTTTTAAAATTTTATTTAAAAATTTATTATTTTTTTTATATATTTTCATTATATTTATACTCACAGATAAGTATATACTTAATTTTATTAAAAATTATTTAAATTTTTTTATCAAAAATATTATTTTATATAATTTTTAAAAAAATGTAACTAATTTTTAGTAAAAAAATATTATAAAATATATAAAGGTATATAAATATAAAATGATAAATTTTAAAACTAAAAAAAAATATAAATTTGCTTTAGGAGTTGAATATAATGGTACTAATTATCATGGATGGCAAAAACAGAAAAAATATTATAAAAAAACTATACAAGCATGTTTGGAAAGCGTTATTTCTCAAATAGCTAATCATAATGTAATAATTTTTTGTGCAGGTAGAACTGATATAGGTGTACATAGTTTAGGACAAGTTATTCATTTTGAAACAGATAGCTTTAGAAAAAAAAAATCATGGATTTTAGGTATAAATAGCCTTCTTCCTAAAGATATAGTTATAAATTGGATAGTATCTGTAAAAAAAGAATTTCATGCTAGATTTAGTGCTTTATCACGTAGATATTTTTATATTATTTATAATAATAAATATAGGTCTGCTATATTTAATAATTTTGTTACTGTATTTAATTATAATTTAAATATAAAAAAAATAAAAAATGCTATGAAATATTTATTAGGAGAACATGATTTTTCATCTTTTCAATCTAGTAAAAAATTAATTGGTTCTTCTTTTAGAAAAATTTTAAATTGTGATATTAAAAAATATGGAAATTATATTGTAATAGATATTACAGCAAATGCTTTTTTATATCATATGGTTAGAAATATTGTAGGAAGTTTATTAGAAATAGGTATTGGTAATAAAAAAGAAGATTGGTTACTAGAATTAATAAAAATTAAAGATAGAACTAAAGCTTCAGTAACAGTAAAACCCAATGGTTTATTTTTAGCAGAAATTAAATATCCAAAATATTTTGGTATTCCAAATATAAAAAATAATTTATATTTTTTTTTAAAAAAATTAAATTAATAAAATTAAATAGTAAAAAAGATTTTTTTATAAAGAAATTATGTAGTTTATTTTATTTTTTTCTATAAAATTTAATTTTTTTAGAGAATTTATAAAAGAAATTTTAATAATATTTGTTGGTTTATATCGTTTTATATATTCAAAAAATATTGTAATTATTGATTTTTTATAAAAAATAAAAATTAATTAATTTTTATTTAAAAAATTTTTTTTTATTATTTATATATTTTATGTTTACTTTAATATCAGAAAATTTTGTTAAAAAATATTTAAATATAAAAATTATTAGTTTTGTATTATATATAAAATATTAATAATATATTAAGATTATTTTTTGTATTATTAAAAGAATTTTTAATCATTTTTTTATTATTTTTCATTAAATCATATTAATCAAAATTTATATAATTATTTTTTAATGAAGAAAAAATCATTATTTTTTATTTACTTCAATAATATTTTACAAAAAGATCAATACCTTTAGGGTATTTTAAAAGTAATACCCAGAGCGGGAGTTGAACCCGCATAGCAATATACATGCTGAGGGATTTTAAGTCCCTTGTGTCTACCAATTCCACCATCTGGGCAAATATAAAATAAATTATTTTTAAAAAAAAGGCGCATCTCGGAATTGAACCGAAATAAAAGGATTTGCAATCCTCTGCATAAACCATTCTGCCAATGCGCCATTTGTATATAATATATTAAATTATTAATTATGTATATATTATATTTTTTAATATTATTAAATTTTATCATTTATCTTATATATAATTTTATTATTTTTTTATATATAATAGTAATTATTTATTAATTACTATTTATTTTGGAAATATATATGTTAAATAAATTAATATTTGTTATTAATTGTGGTAGTTCTTCTTTAAAATTTTCAGTAATAAATGTTCAAAAAAAAAAAATTTTATTATTTGGTTTAGCAGAAAATTTTAATAATAAAAATTCTTATATTAAATGGAATATTAATAATACACAAAAAAAAAAAAATTTTTACATAAAAATTAATCATAAAATAATATTAAATTATATAACAAATAATATTTTAAAAAAATATTTATTATATAATAATATAATAGCTGTAGGTCATCGTATTGTACATGGAGGAGAAAATTTTGTAAATTCTGTAATAATTACAAAAAAAGTTATAGAAGCAATACAAAAAGCATCTATATTTGCTCCTTTACATAATCCTATTCAATTAATAGGTATTAAAGAAATAACAAAAATATTACCTCATTTAAAAAATAAACAAGTTGCTGTATTTGATACTGCTTTTCACCAAACAATGCCTGAAGAATCATATTTATATGCTTTACCAATAAAATTTTACGAGAAATATAAAATACGTCGATATGGAGCACATGGTACTAGTCATAAATATGTTACTCAAATTGCTTCAAAAATATTGAATATTCCATTAAATATTTTAAATTGTATTTCATGTCATTTAGGAAATGGTTCTTCCATTACTGCAATAAAAAATGGTAAAAGTATTGATACTTCAATGGGATTAACTCCTTTAGAAGGTTTAGTAATGGGTACAAGATGTGGAAATATTGATCCTGCCATTATTTTTTATATGTTTAATGAATTAAATATTCAGATAGATAAAATTTACAAAATTTTAACCGAAAAATCAGGTATATTAGGTTTAACTAACATAACTAGTGATTTTAGATATATTGAAAATAATTATTCAAAAGATAATAAAATAAAAAGAGCTACTAACATATTTATACATTCTTTATCTAAATATATAGCATCTTATAGAATTTTAATTGGAAAAAAAATGGATGCAATTATTTTTACAGGTGGTATTGGAGAAAATAGTGTATTAATTAGAAAAAAAACAATAAAAAAATTAGAAGTTTTAAATATTTTTATTGATAATAAATTAAATAATGAAATAAAATTTGGTAAAACTGGATTAATAAATACAATTAATAGTATTCCAATATTAGTAATTCCTACAAATGAAGAATTAATGATAGCACAAGATACATTTAATATTATAAATAGATAATAAATAATATAAAAAATTAATTAATTTAAAAGGTAATAATAAAATAATGTTAAAAGTAATTATGTCAATTCCAGTAAATATTGATTTTCATTTTTTAACTAGTATAAATATAGGATTATTACATCATTTTAGTAATAAAAAATTAAAATGTAAATTTTTAAAACCTATTTCACAAATAGAAAATTATAATTTTAATTATACTAATCATGTATTAAATAAATACAATTTAAATATTGAATCTATTAACCCATTAAAAATTAATGATATTAATTTACTAAATAATACTATTGAATATAATAATATTATTGAAAAAATAATAGAAAAATATCATAAAAATATTAATAATACAGATATTCTTTTTATAGAAGGCATTATACCTTGCTATATTGAACCAATATTATTTAAATTTAATTGTGATATAGCAAATATATTTGATACAAAAATTATTTTTGTTGCATCTAAATTTTCTAAAAATGAAACTTTAGAAAAAACAAAATTTATAATTAATACTTTTTTTAAAAAAAAAATATATAATTTAAAAACAAAACATATATTTTCCTTTGTTAAAACTGTTTATAATAATAAAAATAATAATAATCCTTTTTTTTATAATATAAATATATTTCAAAATTTTTTTTTAAAGAAAAAAAAAAATATTATAAATAATAATTTATCTTTTTTAGATAAAAAAAAAATGATATATATTTCATGGTTAAAAAATTTTGTATTTGGAATTAATTTAAAAACTATATGTAAATATTTAAAAATTGATTTTTCTAATAATATAAAATATAATAACATTAAATATATTATATTTTATGATAAACAAATATTTATAAATAAAGATTTTTTTAATAAATCTTTAATTATTATTTCTATAAAAGATAATTCAAAAATTAAAAAAATATATAATATGTTATCTAAAAATATTTTTTTTAAAGCTATACTATTTACAGATATAATAGAAAAAAATTATTATCAAATTATAGAAAAAATTACTCAAATTATTAAAAATAATAATATATATTTTTTATTTACAAAAAATAATTTTTATAATATTTATTTAAAATTAGAAAATTTTCATAAAAATAATTTTCCAACTGATGATTCTAATTTAATATCAAATATTATTAAATATATTAATTTATATATTCCTTCTAAAATATTTAGTCAAAAATATGTAAATTATAAATTTTATATTTCACCATTTATATTTAAATATAATTTAATAAATAAAGCTCGTAAATCAAAAAAAACAATTTTATTACCAGAAGGTAATGAATTACGTACTCTTAAAGCTGCATCAATATGTACTCAAAAAAATATAGCTAAATGTATATTATTAGGAGAAAAAAAAGAAATTATAAACATAGCTAAAATAAATAATATAGATTTAAATAATATTGATATTATTAATCCTAATTTAATTCGAGATAACTATATAGAACAATTAATATATATAAGAAAAGATAAATTTTTAAATAAAAATAATGCTATAAAATTATTACAAGATAATATTTTTTTAGCTACTATGATGTTAAAAAATAATGAAGTTGATGGAATAGTTTCTGGAGCTAATACAACAACAGCAAATACTATAAGACCTGCATTACAAATTATTAAAACTTTACCAGAATATTCTATAATTTCATCAATATTTATTATGTTATTACCTAAAAATATCCTAATATATAGTGATTGTGCAATTAATCCTAATCCTAATTATAAACAATTAGCTGAAATAGCAATACAATCAGCAAAAACTAGTAAATTATTTAATATAATTCCTAAAATTGCAATGATTTCTTATTCAACTGGTAATTCTAGTAAAGGATTTGAAGTTGAAAAAGTATATAAAGCAACTAAATTAGTACAAAATAAATTACCAAATCTAATAATAGATGGACCATTACAATATGATGCTGCTGTTGTAAAAAATATTGGTAAATATAAAGCACCAGACTCTTTAGTTGCTGGACAAGCAAATATTATTATTTTTCCAGACCTTAATACAGGTAATACTACTTATAAAGCAGTTCAAAGAACATCAAATATAATTTCTATAGGTCCGATATTACAAGGTATAAAACAACCAATCAATGATTTATCAAGAGGTTCTTCAGTTGAAGATATAATATACACAATAGCAGTTACAGTTATTCAAGCTGAATCTATAAAAAAATAAAATTAATATTTTTATATTAATTATTTAAATAATATTTTTTTTTGTAATTTAAATCATGATCTAATTCATAGATGATAGGTATTCCTGTAGCAAGATTTAAGTTAATAATATCATTATCATTAATATTTTCAATATACTTGATTAAAGCTCTTAATGAATTACCATGTGCAACAATAAGAATACGTTCTCCATTCCTAATTTTAGAAGATATACTTTTTTTCCATATATATATAACTCTATCTAAAGTCTTAGATAAACTTTCTGATAAAGGTAATTGATAATCTTCTAATTTGGAATATTTTAGATCAAATCTAGGCCATCTAATATCATCTATTGATAATGAAGGAGGTTCAGCAGTAAAACTACGACGCCATTTCTGTACTTTTTTTATACCAAATTTATTTGTAATTTGATCTTTGTTCATTCCTTGTAATCTTCCATAATGTCTTTCGTTTAATCTCCATGTTTTTTTAACAGGAATCCAAAGTTGATTTAATTCTTTTAAAGTTAACCATAAAGTATGTATAGCTCTTTTTAAAACAGAAGTATATGCATAATCAAATTTAAAATTATTTTTTTTTAATATTTTTCCTGCTTGTATTGCTTCAATTTTTCCTTCTGGAGATAATTCTATATCATTCCATCCAGTAAATAAATTTTTTTTGTTCCATTCACTTTGTCCATGACGTAATAATACTAATTTTATATTAGACATAAAATTTTTCCTTATATAAATAAATTTTTTAAAATATTAAATATCAAAAGAAACACCACAATTACATGTATTTTTCATATATGGATTTTTAATAATAAATTTAGATTCTTCAATATTTTCAATATAATCAATAACACTACCTAATAAATATTGCATACTTATTTTATCTATTACAATATTTATATCTAGTAAATTTATCAAAATATCATTTTTTTTTATTTTTTTATCTAACATAAAATCATATTTAAAACCACTACATCCCCCACCTAAAATAAATATTCTAAAATTAACATTTTTATAATGTAATTTTTTTATTTTATTTGCTGCTCTTTTAGTTAAAGAAATTGGCTTATTTATTAAATTAATGTTCATTTTTTATTCTAAAATTATTATTTATTATATTTTTAATTTTTTAATTTTATTAAATAACCTAGATTTATAACGAGATGCTTTATTTTTATGTATTAATTTTTTTTGTACTTGTCTATCTATGATAGATTGCATAATCTTAAAATTATTTTTTGATAATTCAATATTTTTATTAGAAATAGCATTATTAACTTTTTTAATAAAAGTACGTAACATTGAACGATAATTAATATTATGTTGTCTTTGTTTTTCTGATTTTAAAGCTCTTTTTTTAGATGATTTTATATTTGCCATATAAATATTCCTTTTAATTACAATGATAATTTTAATTTTTTATAGAAATTATATATTTACATAAAATATTATTATATATAATATCTATACATAAATAAAATAAAATAAAATTTATATTTATTGATTCTTGTCAAATTAATAACAAATTAAAGATAATTAGTATGAAAAATAAATTTAATTTAAATTTACCAAAAACAAAATTTCCAATGAAAGCACATTTAACAAAAAATGAATTAATTATATTAAAACAATGGGAAAAAGATAATTTATATCAAAAAATATTAAATATTAAAAAAAATAAAAAAAAATTTATTTTACATGATGGTCCACCATATGCTAATGGTAATATCCATATTGGACATGCTTTTAATAAGATTTTAAAAGATATTATTATAAAATTTAAAAATATTGATGGTTATTATACTTCATTTATTCCTGGATGGGATTGTCACGGATTACCTATAGAACAAAAAGTAGAAGAAATTTTAAAAAAAAAAAATAAAAAAATTTCTAAAAAACAATTTAGAATTGAATGTAGAAAATATGTTTTAAAACAAATTAAAAAACAAAAAAATGATTTTATGAGATTAGGAATATTTGCTGATTGGATAAATTCTTATTTAACAATGAATTTTAAAACAGAAGCAAATATTGTACGTATTTTAGGAAAAATAATTGAAAAAAAATATTTATATAAAGGTAAAAAACCAGTACATTGGTGTACAAAATGTCTTTCTTCATTAGCAGAAGCCGAAGTTGATTATATAAAAAAAAAAACTTTAACATGTTATGTTATGTTTAACATAATTAATATTGATTTTTTTAAAAAAAATTTGAATATAGAAATAAAAAATTATAATATTTCATTTTTAATATGGACTACCACTCCGTGGACTATACCGGCAAATAAAGTTGTTGTTTTAAATCCTCAAATATATTATCAATTAATTGAAATTAATCAAAATATAATTATATTAGCTAAAAATTTAGTTCATATAATTATGAAGAAAAAAAAAATTATAAAATGGAAAATTCTATTAGAAATAAAAGGAAAATATTTTGTAAATATATTAGTAAAAAATCCAATTAATGATAATATTTCATCTGTAATTATAGATGATTATGTTTCCGAAAAATCAGGAACAGGAATTGTACATATGGCACCTAATCATGGATTAGATGATTATAATATATGTAATAAATATAACATAAAATGTTTAGAAAATATTATAGATAGAAAAGGGTATTTTAAAAAAAATGTACATCCTAAATTAGATAAAGTTAATATTTTTTTTTCTGACAAAATAATTATAAAAATTTTAATAAAAAAAAATGTATTATTTTTATTAGAAAATTATATTCATAATTATCCATATTGTTGGCGTCATAAGATACCTATTATATATATATCTACCTCACAATGGTTTATTAGTATGGATAGAAAAAATCTTAGAGAATCAGCAAAAAAATTAATAAAAAAAGTACAATGGATACCTAATTGGGGTTATAAAAGAATGAATCTTATGTTAGAGAAAAGACCTGATTGGTGTATTTCAAGACAAAGAATATGGGGAATTCCAATTCCTTTATTTATTAATAAAAAAACACAAAAAATACATACTGATTCTTTAAAATTTATAAAAGAAATAGCTTGTATGATTGAAAAAAAAGGTATACAAGTATGGTGGGATTTAGATATTAAAAAATTTTTAGGTCAAGATGCTAATTTATATGAAAAAGTTACAGATATATTAGATGTTTGGTTTGATTCTGGGTCAACTTATAATTCAATTATTCAACAAATTAAAGAATTTAAAAAAAAAAAAATTGATGTATATTTAGAAGGAACAGATCAATATAGAGGATGGTTTATTTCTTCTTTAATGATTTCCACGGCTATAGATAATGATGCACCATATAAAACTGTAATAAGTCATGGTTTTACAGTTGATAATAAAGGTAAAAAAATGTCTAAATCCTTAGGTAATATTATTAAACCTCAAAATATAGTAAATACTTTAGGTAGTGATATTTTAAGATTATGGGTAGCATCAACAGATTATACAAATGAAGTAAATATATCTCAAAATATATTAAAAAGAATTACGGAAATTTATAGACGTATTCGTAATACAGTTAGATTTTTATTATCTAATTTAAATAATTTTATACCTGAAAAAAATATAATAAAACAAAAAAATATGTTAGTATTAGATAAATGGATTATTCATAAAACTAAAATTACACAAGAAAAAATTATAACATATTATAATAAATATAATATACAAAATGTAGTTCAAGAAATAATGCAATTTTGTTCTATAGATTTAGGTTCTATTTATTTTGATATTATTAAAGATAGACAGTATACATTTAAAAAATTTAGTAAAGAAAGATTAAGTTGTCAAACATCTTTATATATGATTCTTGAATCTTTAGTAAGATGGATTTCTCCAATATTATCTTTTACAGCTCATGAAATTTGGAATTATATTCCTGGAATAAGATCTAAATATGTTTTTACAGAAGAATGGTATTCCAAACTCTTTTACTTATCATCAGATGATATAATGAATAATGAATACTGGGACGATATTTTAATTTTTAAAAATGAAATAAATAAAATTATTGAATATGCAAGAAATAAAAAAATTATAGGAAGTTCTTTAGAAGCAAATATTATTGTATTTGTAAATACAGAGATTTATAAAAAGTTAATAATGTTAGGTACAGAACTACGTTTTTTATTATTAGTATCTGATATTATTATTTATCAAGAAAAAAAAATATATAAAAATAAATTAATACAAAATTTTAAAATTAAAAAATCAAAATATTTTAAATGTGAACGTTGTTGGTATTATTCAAAATATATAGTTAATAAAATTTGTAATCGTTGTCAATTAAATACAATAGGAAATGGTGAAAAACGTTTATTTATTTAATAATTTTTTTAAAAAAAAAATAGAAATATTAAATATTTATATTTTATTATTAGTATTAATAGATATTTTTTGTAAAAATTTAATTATTAAAAATATAAAACTATATAAATTTTATTATATTTGTTCTTATTTAAATTTTATTTACTTACGTAATTATGGAATAATTTTTGGTTTTTTTCAAAATTATCAAAATATTTTTTTATTTTTAATAAAAATAAATATTACTATATTAGTAATATTAATTTTTATAAAAGATAATTTTAATCAGTTAATCTATAATTGTCTATTTAGTGGAATACTAAGTAATTTAATTAATAGAATACAATATGGTTTTATAATAGATTTTATAGATTTACATATATATAATTATCATTTTCCAGTTTTTAATATTGCAGATATTTTAATTTGTTTTGGAGTAATTATTCTTATAAAAGATATTTTTTTAAATATTAAATAATATTAAAATAGGTTTATTTTTTATGAAAAAAAATCAGATTCGTTTAGCTATAACAGGTATTAATGGTCGTATGGGTAAAAATATTCTAAAAGTATTAAATACAGAAACAATAAATAATATTTTATTAAATGGAGTTATAGAAAGTAAGTCTTCTTTAAAAAAGAAAGATAAAATTTTATATAAATCTAATATTTTAAATATTAAATCTAATTTAATTGATATTATTGAACAATTTGATATTTTAATAGATTTTACTAATCCTAAAACAACATTAGAAAATATTAATATTTGTAATCAATATAAAAAAAAAATTGTTATTGGAACTACAGGTTTTACTACACAACAAAAATTAATTATTAAAAAAATATCAAAAAATATAGCTGTTATTTTATCTTCTAATTTTAGTCAAGGTATAAATATTTTATTAAAAATAATAGAAAATATGATTAAAATTTTATGTCAAAATAAACAAATAAATAATGTAGATATAGATATAATAGAAAAACATCATAAAAAAAAGATAGATTTTCCTTCAGGAACTGCTTTATCATTAAAAGAAATAATTCTTCAAACGTATAAAAAATTTAATATGATAAAAAAAGTAACATGTCATTCTATTAGAGCTGCTGATTTATATGGTGAGCACAGTATTTTATTTTCTTTTATTGGTGAACAAATAGAATTAATTCATAAAGCATCTAACAGAATACCTTTTGCAAAAGGAGCTATTGAAGCAGCTATTTGGATTAATAACAAAAAAACAGGCATATATAATATGAATGATGTGTTAGGAATATAGTAATTAAAAATTTAATTGACTAAAATTTAATTAGATATGTAAAAAAATATATATTTTTTATATAAAAAATTTTATACGAATAAAAAATCTATATGATAAATTTTATTATCTTTATATGGATGATATTGAATATCAATAATTTTTACTTTGTAAATTTTCTTCTTTTTATCTATTAATTGAAATTTTTTTTTAGAGTTTTTTTTAAAATCAATACTAATTATATCATCATTATTTATAATGATAGGTATTGTTTTTTTTTTTTTACCATAAATTATGGCTGGAAATTGATTATTAATTCGTAAACGTCTACTAAAACTTTTTCCTGTTTGTATTCTTTTTAAAAATTTTATATTATTCATATTTTAGCTCTTTTAATAATTTAATTAATATAATTTCTTAGCAGTATCAAATAAATCTTGTTTAAAAGTTTTTTTCATATTTAAAATAGCATCAATAATATCATGATGAACCATCTTATCATTTTGAATACCTATACATCTCCCTCCATATCCTTTAAATAATAATTCGACTGAAAATGCCCCCATTCGAGAACCTAGAATACGATCATATGCAACAGGAGAACCTCCTCTTTGTATATATCCTAAAACTGTAGTTCTAGTTTCACGTTTAATTTTAGTTTGAATAAATTTTGCTAGTTTATTAATATCACAAATAAATTCTGTAATCAATACTATTGCATGTTTTTTACCTTTTTCTATACCTATTTTTATTTCTTTTACTAAATCTTCTTGATTATAATTAATTTCTGGTAACACAATAAATTCACATCCTCCTGCAATAGCTGCAGCTAAAGTTAAATCTCCACAATGTCTACCCATAATTTCTACAATAGATATTCTTTGATGAGAAGTAGAAGTATCTCTTAATTTATCAATAGCTTGTACAATAGTTTCTAAAGCAGTAGAATAACCTATACTATAATCAGTACCTGCTACATCATTATCAATTGTTCCTGGAATTCCTATACATGGAAATCCCATTTCAGTTAATAATTTTGCTCCCATATATGTACCATCTCCTCCTATTACAACTAATGCATTAATACCATGTTTTTTCATATTATTTATAGCAATAGAACGTATTTGTTTATTTTTAAATTGAGTAAAACGAGAAGATCCTAAAAAAGTACCTCCTTTATTAATAATATCAGAGACACTATATCTATTTAATTTTATAACATGATTATTATATAATCCTAAATAACCATTATATATTCCAAAAACTTCCATATTATATCCTATTGCTGTTCTAACAACACCTCTAATAGCAGCATTCATTCCTGGAGAATCTCCCCCGCTTGTAAGGACACCAATTTTTTGAATCATATAATACCTCACAATATATAATATTTTATTAATAAAATTAATTTTTGAAAAAACCTTTATATTTATCAGAAACAATAGAATATGGATCTTGATGTATAATTATATCTGAATAAGGAAATTTTTTATTTAAAGCATTTTCTATTTTTTTTGCAATTGAATGTGATTCTAATAAAGGTAAATTATCTTCTAATACTAAATGAAGTTGTATAAAACGGGTAGGACCAGATTGTCTTGTTTTTAACTGATGAGCTCCTTTTACTTTAGGCCAAGAAGTAATTAAATCTATTATAATTTTTTTTTCATGTTCTGGTAAAGATCTATCTAATAAAGATTGTATTGCTTTATATCCTACTTTAAAAGCATTGTAAAAAATAAATATACTAATAATTAAGGCTATAAAAGAATCTGCTTGTTTTATATTAAAAAAATTTAATATCAAAGCTAATAAAATTGCACTATTAATTAAAATATCAGATTCATAATGTATCATATCAGCATGAGTCGCTTGGCTATTTGTTTTAGCTATTACTTTTTTTTGGAAAATTACTAATATTAAAGTTAAGAAAAATGAAATTATTATAACTAATATTCCTATTATTGGGTAATGTAATTTTGTAGGATGAGATATATATTTTAAACTATTTATAAATAAATAAATTGCTGTAATGCAAATAAATATGCTTTGTGTTAAAGCAGATAATGATTCAGCTTTACCATGTCCAAAAGTATGTTCTAAATCAGCAGGTTGTAAAGAATAATATATAATTAATAAATTCATTGATGATGATGTAATATCTACTAAAGAATCTACACAAGCAGCTAACATACTTATAGATTTAGTTTGCCACCAAGCTAATAATTTTAACATTAATAATGTTAAAGATAATAAAATTGCTAAATTTGTAGCTTTTGTTATTAATTTATTATATTCATTTTTTTTTTCTTTAAAAGAAATTTGTTTAAATATATTATTCATATTTTTATTTAATCCATATTAATAATTTTAATAATTTAATATAAAATATTTTATTATTCTAAAATAATAAATTATTTTAACACTAATTCTTATTCTATTAAAAATATGTTAAATTTTTATTTATATTTTTTAATTTAAAATTATATATAATAATTATATTAAAATTATAAATTTAAATAAATTTAAAAAAATGAAAGAATTTAATGAAAAAACATTTCAAGGAATGATTTTTATCTTACAAAATTATTGGTCAAAACAAGGTTGTAGTATTATACAACCAATTGATACTGAAGTTGGTGCAGCAACTTCACATCCAATGACGTGTTTGTATGCTATAGGAAATCAACCAACTAAATTGGCTTATGTACAATTATCTAGAAGACCTTCTGATGGAAGGTATGGAAATAATCCTAACAGATTACAACAATATTATCAATTTCAAGTAATAATGAAACCTCCTCCTCATAATATTCAGGCTTTATATTTAAAATCTTTAGAAAAATTAAAATTAGATTTAAAAAATAATGATCTTCGTTTTATGGATGATAATTGGGAAAATCCTACATTAGGTGCATATGGTATTGGTTGGGAAATATGGTTAAATGGTATGGAAATAACTCAATTTACATATTTTCAACAAATGGGTGGAATAATATGTAACCCTATTACAGGAGAAATTACTTATGGTTTAGAAAGATTAGCAATGAATATTCAAAATGTTACAAACATATTTGATTTAATATGGAATAAAGATATAAATAATTCTATTATTACTTATAAAGATTTTTTTTATAAAAATGAAAAAGAACAATCTATTTATAATTTTCAATATACAAATATTGATTTTCTTATATATTGTTTTAAAAATTATGAAAAAGAAATTAATTATTTATTAGATTTAAAAACTCCATTAATTTTTCCTGCATATGAAAAACTTTTAAAAGCATCACATTGTTTCAATTTATTAGAAGCACGTAAATTTTTATCACATACTGAAAGACAAAGATATGTTTTAAAATTATGTAATATGACAAAATTAATTGCTATAAAATATTATAATTATGTAAAATAAAAAAATTATTAATTAGGTAATATAATCTTATGTGTAATAATATATTATTATTAGAAATTAGTATAGAAGAAATACCTTCTAAATATTTATTAAAAATATCTCAAATAATTTTAAAAAATTTTAAAAATGAATTAAAAAAAAATAATTTTAAATTTAAAATAATAAAATGTTTTTTTACATCTAGGCGTATTGCATTACAAATATATTTTATAAATATAATACAATCTGATTATACTTATATTATTAAAGGACCATTTATATCCGATAAAAAAGATATTTTTTCAAATAAAATAATTCAATTTTGGATGAAAAAATATAATATTAAAAACAAAAAATATATTTTTTATAAAAAAAATTATATTTTTTATAAAAAGGTAATAAAAGGATTACATATTAAAAACTTATTAGCAAATATAATTATCAATTCTTTAAAAAATATTATTTCTATTCCCAATTTTATGTATTGGGATAATAAAATTTTTAAATTTATTAGACCAATAAGAAATATTGTATTAGTTTTAGGAAAAAAAAATATAAAAAAAAATATATTAAATTTTAAATCTAATAATATTATTCAAGGACATAGATTTATGTGTACAAAAAAAATAATTTTACAAAATGCAGAAGAATATGAAAAATTATTATTTATAGAAGGAAAAGTTATTGTTAATAATATTAAACGAAAAAACATTATTCTTAATAAAATAAATAAAATAGCAAATGATTTCAATGCAATAGTTAAAATAAATAATATTTTTTTAGAAGAATTATCATCTATGGTTGAATGGCCTGTATTATTAGTAGGAAAATTTGATAATAAATTTTTAACATTACCAACAGAAATATTAACATATGTTATGATTAAATATCAAAAATATATACCTTTATATGATAAGAAAAAAAAATTATTATCTAATTTTATTATTTTAATAAATATTAAAACAAATAATAATAAAATGATTATCAATAATAATGAACAAGTTATTAAATCAAGATTTAAAGATATTCAATTTTTTTTTAAAAATGATTTACAAATAAAATTTGAACAATATTTAGAGAAATTAAAAAATATTATTTTTCAAAAAGATTTAGGAAATTTATTTGAAAAAACTATACGTATAGAAAAAATATCTCAATATATAGCAAAAATTATTGAAAAAATTAATATTATAGATTGTACTAGAGCTAGTAAATTATCTAAATGTGATTTAGCAACACAAATGGTTTATGAATTTCCTGATTTGCAGGGTATTATTGGAATGTACTATGCAAAATATAATCAAGAAAATAAAAATGTATCACAAGCTATTAAAGAACAATATCAATATAAAAAAAATGATTTAATACCTAAAAATATAATTTCTTGCATTTTATTTATTGCAGATAAAATAGATACTATTGTGGGAATTTCTATTATATCCTTATTACCCACTGGTGATAAAGATCCATTTGCTTTAAAAAATATTACATTAATTATTATTCGTATTATTATAGAAAGAAAAATAGAAATACATTTGACTCAATTAATTAATTTTAGCATTTATTTATATAAAAGGGATATAATTCATAAAGAAAAAATTTTGAAACAAATACTTTTTTTTATAAAAAAAAGATGTTATAACTGGTATATATCTTTAGGATATAAAAAAAATATTATCTCTTCTATTTTAGATAATGAAATTAATAATTTATTAGTTTTAGATTATAAAATAAAAGCTTTAAATTTATTTTTTAAAAATGACGAAAAACAAAGTAATTTTCTGATTTTTACTTATAAAAGAATAAATAAAATTTTATTAAAAAACAAAAAATATGTAGATGAAAATAAAAATATTAATATATCTTTATTAAAAGATAAAGAAGAAATTATTTTATTTAGATATATTGTTAAATTATCTAAAATACTTAAATTAAAAATCAAAAATAACGATTATTATAATATATTATTAATATTGTCTGAATTATATTATCCTGTTAATAATTTTTTTCAAAAAGTAATGATTAATCATCAAGAGAAAAAAATTAAACAAAACAGAATTTTAATTTTATATTATATAAAAAAATATTTAATTATAGTTACTAATTTTGTTAATTTATATTAATTTTAATTTTTTTAATGTATTTTCTATAATTTTTTGATTATATTCTGTAAGTGGGGTCATAGGAAGTCTCATTGTATCATTTTTAATTAATCCTAATCTTTTTGCTGCCCATTTTATGGGTATTGGATTAGTTTCAATAAATAATTGGTTATGCAACATAATTAATTCTATATTAATTTTTTTTGCTTTATTTATTTTTTTTTCTTTTATATAATGACAAAATTTACTCATTTTTAATGCAGCAATATTAGCTGTAACAGATATAACACCATCACCACCTAATAACATAAATTCAAAAGAAGTTTTATCATCTCCACTGATTAAAAAAAATTTTTTTTTAATTAAATTTTTAATTTTATTTATACGAGATAAATCTCCAGTAGCTTCTTTAATACCTATTATATTATCAATTTTTGATAATCTATAAATTGTTTTTGGTAATAAATCACAACCTGTTCTTGAAGGAACATTATATAATATTTGTGGTAATTTAGTATTATTGGCGATTTCTTTAAAATGTTGATATAAACCCTCTTGTGTAGGACGATTATAATAAGGAGTAATATTTAAACAACCTATAATTCCTGAATTTTCAAGAATAGATATTATTGCTATACTTTTAGATGTAGAATTAAATCCTGTTCCAGCTATAATAGGTATTTTATTTTCTGAAAAATCTAATGCATACATTATAATATCTATATGTTCATTATATGTGAATGTAGCAGATTCTCCTGTTGTCCCCATAATAACAATTGCTTTTGTACCATTATTAATATGGTACTTTATAAGTTTTCGTAAACTTTTTTTACAAATATTACCTTTAAGATTCATTGGAGTTATAAGTGCTACAATACTTCCAGTAAACATTAAATTAGAATCCATATTAATTAATATTAATTATTAAATTATCATAACAAATTAAAATTGAATAAACAAACTATTATATAGTTATATATAATTTATATTAAAATTTTAATAAAATGAAAAAATTATTATTTTTTTTTATTAAATTTTTTTAAAAAATTATCTATTTTTTTTTTTACATCCGAAATAGATAATGTATTATTAATTTTTTTATAAATAATTTTATTTTTTAAAAAATCCTTATTATAATATTTAACTAATGGTTTAGTTTGTTTTAAATATTCTTTTAAACGATTATTTATTGTAATCAGATTATCATCTGTTCGAGTAATTAATTTTTCTCCTGTTATATCATCTTTATTTTTTATTTTAGGAGGATTAAAAATAACATGATATGTTCTTCCTGAAGGTAAATGAATTTTTCTTCCCATAATTCTTTTAATAATTTGATTTATTGGTATATAAAATTCTAAAATTATATTTATTTGTATATTTTCTTTTTTTAAAATATTAGCTTGTAAAATATTTCTAGGATATCCATCTAATAAAAAGCCTCTTTTACAATCTATATTGTATAATCTTTTTTTAATAATTTTAATTATTATTTCATCAGAAACCATTATTCCTTTTTGAATAAATTTTTTTATTTTATTTGTTAAAAAAGAATCTTGATTGTTTAATATATAATTCCTTAACATATTTCCTATAGAAATATTTGGTAAATTATATTTTTCAGAAATAAATCTAGCATAAGTTCCTTTTCCTACACCCGGGGGACCTAACAATATTATACGCATTTTATAATATGCTCATTTTAAAAGAATTGAAAATATTTTTTTTCAAAAATATTAATTTCTTTTGAATATTTTTTTGTTAAATCTATCTGATCTAAATTACTTATAATAAAATTAATTATATCTTTACTAATTTTAAAATTAAAAAATTGATTATTAATTGTAATTTTTTTATATAATAAATTTATATAACAAAAAATACCAGGAGATTTTTTTACTATAAAAAATAGTTTATCGATTATTTTTTTTTCTAAAATTATTAATAATAATTTATTATTAATAGCATTATTATAAAATATATCTGCATAACTAGATGCAATGATAGTATGAAAACCAAAATCTAATAATGCCCATGGGGCATGTTCTCTTGATGAACCACAACCAAAATTTTCTCGAGTTAATAAAATTTTTGAATTTTTAAATTCTTTTTTATTTAAAATAAAATTAGGATTAGGTATTTTACTTTTATTATCTAAATATCTCCAATCATTAAATAAATGTTTTCCAAATCCTTTTTTATTATTTTTTTGTAAAAATTGTTTTGGTATAATAACATCTGTGTCAATATTTGATATATCTAAAGGAACTATAATACCATTATATTGTAATTTTTTTTGCATAAAAATTCTCTTTATTTATTTATATTAATAAAATAACCATGTATAGCTGTTATTGCTGCAATAATAGGACTTACTAGGTGTGTTCTACTATTACGACCTTGACGACCTTCAAAATTTCTATTACTAGTAGAAGCACATCTTTCTCCGGGTTGTAATTTATCATCATTCATTGCTAAACACATAGAACATCCTGAATATCTCCATTCAAAACCAGCATTTTTAAAAATTTTATCTAAACCTTCTGCTTCAGCTTGTTTTTTGACCATATTAGAACCTGGTACAACTATTGCTGTAATATGAGGAGCAATTTTTTTCCCTGAAATAATTTTTGCTGCAGATCTTAAATCTTCGATTCTAGAATTTGTACAAGAACCAATAAAAACCTTATTAATTTTTAAATTAATTAATTTTATACCTTCATGTAAATTCATATATTTTAATGCTTTTATAGCTAATTTTTTTTTATTTTTATTATTATAAGAATTTATTAATGGAATAGGTTCATTTATACCTATTACTTGTTCAGGATTAGTTCCCCAAGAAATTTGTGGTGTTAACTGAGTAATATTTATATTTATAATTTTATCAAATTTTGCATCATGATCACTATATAATGTTTTCCAATATTCTAAAGCTTTTTTCCATAATATTCCTTTAGGAGTAAATTTTTTATTTTTTAAATATGATAAAGTAATATTATCTGGTGCAATTAATCCTGCTTTAGCTCCCATTTCAATTGACATATTACAAATTGTCATTCTAGCTTCCATGCTTAATTCTTTTATAACATGACCATTAAATTCAATAATATATCCGTTACCCCCACTAATACCAATTTTTCTAATTATTGATAAAATAATATCTTTTGCTGTAATATTTTTAGGTGTTTTACCAACTATATTTATTAACATATTTTTAGCACGATTTTGTTTTAGTGTTTGAGTAGCTAAAACATGTTCTACTTCTGAAGTACCTATTCCAAAAGCTAATGCACCAAATGCTCCATGAGTAGAAGTATGAGAGTCTCCACATACAATAACCATTCCAGGTAATGTAATACCCTGTTCTGGTCCTATAACATGTATAATACCTTGTAAAGGATGATAAATATCATATAATTTAATATTAAAATTTTTACAATTTTTTATAAGTGTTTCCATTTGTTGTTTTGCTATATTTCCAGATGCTCCTATATTTTTTACTTTAGTAGATACATTATGATCCATAGTTGCAAAAGTTTTATTTGATCTATAAACTTTTCTATTTTTATTTCTTAATCCTTCAAATGCTTGAGGTGAAGTAACTTCATGAATAAAATGTCTATCAATATATAATAAATTAATATTATTTCTTATATTAAGAATAATATGTCTATCATATATTTTTTCATATAATGTTTTGCCCATATACTATACCTTTTTATTATATAATAGATTCCATAATTAATGTTCCCATATCATCAGTTGTAATTATTTTTTCATTTTTACTATTAGTAAATAAATCTTTAGTTCTATAACCTAAATTTAATATTTTTTGGATAGCATTTTTTATTTTTTGAGATATATTTCTTTCTTTTAAAGAATATTCAATTAACATTGCTAGTGATAATATTTGTGCTATAGGATTAGCTATATTTTTACCTGCAATATTAGGAGCAGAACCCCCTGAAGGTTCATATAAACCAAAATAATTTTGATTAAAACTTGCTGACGGTAAATTACCTACTGATCCAGAAATCATAGCACATTGATCGGATATTATATCTCCAAATAAATTGGAGCATAATATAACATCAAATTGTGAAGGATTTTTCATTAATTGCATAACAGCATTATCAATATACATATGTTCTAATTTGACCGATATATATTGTTTAGATATATCTGTTAAAACTTCACGCCATAATATAGATGTATTTAAGACATTTGCTTTATCAATAGAACAAATTTTTTTTTTTCTTTTTAAAGCAATATTAAAAGCAATATGTGCTATTCTTTCTATTTCAAATCTTGAATAGATTTCAGTATCAAATGCATATTCATCTATACCTTTTCCTTTTCTTCCATTAGGTAAACCAAAATATATACCTCCTGTTAGTTCTCTAATACAAATAATATCAAAACCTTTATTTAAAATTTTTTCTTTTAAAGGACTTAAAATACTTAAATCTTTATAGAAAAAAGAAGGACGTATATTTGCAAATAAGTTAAAATGTTTTCTTAATTTTAATAATGATCCTTTCTCGGGTCTTTTATTTAAAGGTAAATAATCCCATTCAGATCCTCCAACAGAACCAAATAATATAGCATCAGATTTTTCACAACCGTATAATGTTTTTTTAGGTAATGGATTACCATATAAATTTATAGCTGCTCCACCAACGGTATATGTATCAATAACTATTTTTTTAGTTATATATTTTTCAATTTTTTCTAATATTTTAATTGCTTGTTTCATTACTTCAGGACCAATACCATCTCCAGGTAAGATAGCTATCTTAAATATATCTGCCATAATTATTCCTTAAATTTTTAAAATTTATCGTTTTTTAATATATTTTTTTGTACTTGATCTGATCTCCAAATATTATTAAGACAATTAATAATTGAGATAACTGAAGCCTTCATAATATCTTTAGATATACCAATTCCATGAAAAAATTTTTTTTTATACTCTATTTTAATATCAACTTGTCCAATTGATTTTTCCGTATGACTTTTAGCTGTTAAAATATATTGAATAAGTTTTATATTATATTTTGTTATTCTAATTATTGTTTTATATATTGCATCAACTGGTCCTAATCCTGTTGCTGCTTCTAGTTTTATTAATTTTCCACATTTTAATTTTATAGTTGCAATCGATATAT
Source organism: Enterobacteriaceae endosymbiont of Donacia thalassina (assembly GCF_012568245.1). Classification (NCBI taxonomy): domain Bacteria; kingdom Pseudomonadati; phylum Pseudomonadota; class Gammaproteobacteria; order Enterobacterales; family Enterobacteriaceae; species Enterobacteriaceae endosymbiont of Donacia thalassina. The sequence continues at coordinate 45,383 of NZ_CP046188.1, read as the reverse complement.
TTGAATTTGATTGTACATTAAAATATATTAATGAATAATAATTTGTATTATTTTCTATTTCATTATTAAATGCTAATGCTTCTAGATCATAATTAAAAATTTGTCCTTTTTTATCAGCTAATTTTATAAATTTATTATATAATTTATTAATATCATATGTATTTTTTTTATATCCCATTAATTTCATATGATATTTAACTGCAGCTCTTCCTGATTTAGAAGTAAGATTAATTTCTGTTTTATTTAAACCTATATTTTGGGGATTTAATATTTCATAAGTTTTTTTATTTTTTATCATGCCATCCTGATGAATCCCGGACGAATGAGAAAAAGCATTACTTCCTACAATAGCTTTATGTATAGCTAATGGAATATTACAAATTTTACTAACTATTTTACTTGTATAATATATTTTTTGATAATTTATGTTAGTGTAAAAATTCGTATTTTTTTTTCTAGTATATAGAGCCATAATTACTTCTTCTAAAGCACAATTACCAGCTCTTTCTCCTATACCATTGATAGTTCCTTCTATTTGTCTGGCTCCTGCATTTATTGCAGTAATGGCATTTCCTACTGCCATTCCTAAATCATTATGTGTATGAACTGAAAGAATACATTTATCTATATTGTCTACTTTTTTTTTTAAATAAGAAATTATATTGTAATATTCTTGGGGAAATATATAACCTACTGTATCTGGAATATTAATAGTTGTTGCTCCTGCATCAATAGCTGTTTTTACAACTAAACATAAATCATTTATAGGTGTTCTACTTCCGTCTTCACAAGAAAATTCAATATCATCAGTGTATTTACGAGCATATTTTATCATAAATGATATTTTTTCTATTACTTTATTTAAAGTAGTTTTTAATTTTGTAATAATATGTATAGGAGAAGTTGCTAAAAAAATATGTATTCTAAAATTATCAGATTTTTTTAATGATTTATATACCATATCTATATCTTTTTCTTTACATCTAGCTAAACCACATAATTTACTATTTTTTATAATATGTGATATTTTTTTGGAAGTTTGATAATCTGTAGGGGAGGAAATAGGAAAACCAACTTCGATAATATCAATACCCATTTCTTCTAATGCTATTGCTATTTCTATTTTTTCTTTAATACTTAAATTAGATTTAAGCGATTGTTCTCCATCACGTAATGTAGTATCAAAAAGAATAATTTTTTTTTTCATGTAAATATCATCTCTTAAGATAAAATTTATTTAAAATATTTATTTTAATTTTTTATATTAAAATTAATTTAATAATTAATTAAATAATTAGAAATATCATATTTTTTATATATATTATATATAATTATCATAATTTATATTTATTAAATATTTAAATAAAAAATTAATTTTTATAAATTTTTATTTAATTTTATATTAAAAATATTTATTATATTAAATTATAATTATTAATATTAAAATTTTAAATTATTAGAATATTTAATATTCAAAATTATTAAGGTTATTATGTATTCAATAGATAAATTTTATATGATGTATGCAATTAAATTAGCAAAGTTAGGTATTTTTACTACAACTCCTAACCCAAATGTAGGATGTATTATTGTTAATAATAAAAAAATTGTTGGAAAAGGTTTCCATTTTAAAGCAGGAGAATCTCATGCAGAAATTAATGCATTAAACATGGCAGGTAAATATACAAAAGGATCAACAGTTTATCTAACATTAGAACCTTGTAATTATACAAATTTAACACCTTCTTGTTGTAATGCATTAGTTAATGCTAAAATAAAAAGATTAGTAGTTGCTTCAAAAGATCCTAATCCAAAAATAAATGGTAAAGGATTAGAATTCTTATATAATAAAGGAATTCAAATAACCAATAATATTTTATCAAAAAAAGCACAATCCATAAATTACGGATTTTTTAAAAGAATGCGTACTGGTATTCCTTGGATACAACTTAAATTAGCAACTTCTTTAGATGGTAAAATTGCATTATTAAATGGAAATAGTAAATGGTTATCATCAAAAATTTCTAGGAAAGATGTTCAAAAATTAAGAGCAAAAAGTACAGCTATTTTAAGTACAAGTAAAACTATTTTAAAAGATAATTCTACATTATTAGTTAAATGGAAAAAATTAAATTATAATATAAAAAAAATATATCCTAAAAAATCATTAAGACAACCAATTAGAATTATTCTAGATAGATTAAATAAAATAAAACCTACTGATAAAATAATTTTATATCCTGGGAAAATATTTTTAATAAAATTAAAATATACTTTTGAAAATTGGCCTAACTATGTAGAACAAATTATTATTCCTGAAATTAATGGTTATTTTGATTTAAAATATCTATTTAAAATATTAGGTAATAAAGAAATTAATTCTATCCTTATAGAAGCTGGAAGTATATTATCTGGATATTTAATTACTTATAATTTAATAGATGAATTAATAATATATTTAACACCTAAATTATTAGGAAATCATTCATTAAATTTATGTAAAATAAAAAAATTTATGAATATTATTAATATTCCTAAGTTTTGTTTCACAAATATAAAAAAAATAGGTCCAGACTTAAAATTAACATTAAAACCTATTAAATAATTTTATAAAAAAGGATATATAAAATATTATGAAAATTATTGATGAAAACATTATAGCTCCTAATGCCTTTATTGCTATTGTTATATCAAGATTTAATACATTTATAAATAAAAATTTATTATATGCTACTATTGATACTCTACAGAGAATTGGTATGGTACAAGATAAAAATATAACTATATGTTGGGTTCCAGGAAGTTATGAAATAGCATCAGTTATTAATTTATTAATACAAAAAAATATTTATGATGGTATAATAGCTATTGGGACAATTATTAAAGGAGAAACATATCATTTTAAATATTTATCTCAAGAAGTTTGTTCTCAAATATCTAATTTATCAGTACAAAATAATATTCCAATTTCTTTTAGTATTTTAACAACAAATAATATTGAACAAGCAATTGAAAGATCAGGTATTAAAATAGGAAATAGAGGTACTGAAGCTGCTTTAACTTTATTAGAAATGATTAATATATTTAAATCAATACAATTATTACATACAAAAGATGAAAAGGAAGATAAGTGAAATTTACTGGTCATAGGTATCAGTCTAGAAAATATGCTTTACAAGCAATTTATTCTTGGCAATTATCTAAAAATAATTTGAATGATATTCAATATTATTTTTTAAATGAATCAATAAAGAATATCAAAAATATTGATATTGACTATTTTAATGATTTAATAAATGGTGTAATAGTTAATAGTATTTATTTAGATAGTTTAATAAAACCATTTTTATTTCGTAATTTATTTGAATTAGGACAAATTGAAAAAGCAATTTTACGTATTTCTTCATATGAATTAACAAATCGTTTAGATGTTCCCTATAAAGTTGTAATAAATGAAAGTATTTATCTTGCAAAAAAATTTGGAGGAGTTGAAAATAGTTATAAATTTATTAATGGAGTATTAGATAAAATAGCAAATAAATTAAGAATTTAAATTATTTAAAATATTATTTTTAAATAATTATTAATGTACAATAAATTTCAAATTGTAAATTTTTTTATTTATTATAATTCTTTTTCAATTCTTAAAGAAATTTTTTGACCTAAAATAATTTGTATTAATTTTAAATTAAATTTAATAGCATATTTTACACTTTGTGCTGTTAATAATTTATATTTATCATCCCAATAAACTGGGTATTTTACCCATTGTTGATATGATATTAAATATTTTAATCCTAAATATCCAGTCATTTTTGCATTAGGAAATAAATTATTAGAACTAATTACCATTGCAGGTGCAGCACATATTGCTCCAATTATTCGATTAGTATTTTTAAATTTTGTTAAATATTTTAATAAAAAATAATTTTTTTGAAAATATTCTGATGCTTGTAAACCACCTGGAATAATAATTGCTACTATATCATTTGTTAAGTGAACATTTTTTATATCTTTTAACAAAATATCACTTATAATTTTTGTCCCGTGAGCACATATTATTTCTTTTTTATTATTTACACTAATAAGTTTAACATTTATATTACTTCTATTTAAAATATCAATAGATGAAATGGTTTCTATATCTTCTACTCCATCTGTAACACAAATAAAAACAGAATAACATTTTTTCATTTTTAAATTACTCTTTTATAATAATTTAGTTAATATTTAAATATTATTAATTATATACAGGAAATAATTTACATAATTTTATAATATCATTTTTTATATTTTTAATATATTTGTTTTTGTGATTTAAAATATTTATAATATATTGACATAATAAATATATTTCTTTTTCTTTTAAACCCCTTTTTGTAATAGCCGGAGTTCCTATTCTTATTCCAGAAGTAATAGAAGGGGGGTTTATATCATCAGGAATACTATTTTTATTAACAATAATATTATGTTGTTCTAACAATAATTCAGCTTCTGCACCTGTTATATTTTTATTTGTTAAATCTATAATAAATAGATGACTATCAGTATCATTTGATACTATCTTATAGTTATTTTTTTTAAATATTTTTACCATTAATTTAGCATTTTTTAAAATTTGTTTTTGATATGTAATAAATTTAGGATTAAATGCTTCTTTAAATGCTACTGCTTTAGCCGCAATAACATGCATTAAAGGACCTCCTTGACTTCCAGGAAAAATAGCTTTATTAAATTTTTCAAATAAATGTTTATTTTTTTTTAATGATAATATTATCCCTCCTCTGGGACCAGCTAATGTTTTATGAGTTGTACTAGTAACTACGTGTGCATATGGTAATGGATTTGGATATAATCCAGCAATTATTAATCCTGCAATATGTGAAATATCTACTAAAAAATATGCATTTACTGTATCAGCAATATCTCTCATTTTAACCCAATTACATATTCTAGAATAAGAAGAAAAACCTCCAATAATTATTTTTGGTTTATATTTTTTAGCTAATTTTAATAGATTATTATAATCAATTATTCCTTTTTGATTAGTTTTATATGATATATTTTTATAAAATTTTCCTGAAAAATTTACTTGAGATCCATGTGTTAAATGACCTCCATGTGAATTTTCTAATCCCATAATAATATCTCCAGGTTTTAATAAAGCCATATAAACTGCGAAATTAGCTTGTGATCCTGAATGTGGCTGGACATTTGCATAATCTGCTTTAAATAATTTTTTAGCTCTTTTTATAGCAAGATTTTCGATTTGATCAATATATTTACATCCACCATAGTATCTATATTTAGGATATCCTTCTGCATATTTATTAGTTAACTGAGATCCTTGAATTAACATAACATTATTTGATGTATAATTTTCAGAAGCTATTAAGTTAATATTTTCTTCTTGTCTTTTTGATTCTTTATTTAAAATATTTAATAATTCTATATCATTTTTTAAAATTTTTTTATCTTTTTTCAAATTAATTAACCTTTTTAATAAAATTATTTTCTTTTTAAAGAAAAAAATTTTTTTATAATATTTGTACATTCTTTTTTTAGGATTCCAGAATTTATTCTTATTTTATGATTTATTTTATAAATTCCTAAGAGATCTATAAAAGATCCAATACTATTGGATTTTTTATTATAAGTACTAAAAACTAAACGGGAAATTCTACTAATAATTATGGCTCCAGAACACATTAAACATGGTTCTAATGTTACATACATGGTTGTATTTAATAATCTATAATTTTTTAAATATTTTCCGGCTTTTCTTAAAGCTATTATTTCTGCATGTGCTGTAGGATCATTTTTTTTAATTGAATTATTATTACCGAAAGAAATAATTTGATTATTTTTTACAATAATTGCTCCTACTGGTATTTCTCCAGAATTTTTTGCTAATTTAGCAAAATATAAAGCATATTTCATCCAATAAACATCATTTTTCATTAAAATATATATTTTTTATTTAATTAATTAAATATAATTTATTTTATTATATAAAAAATATATGAAGAGTATATATTTTATTTTAAAAATTAATTGTTATTAGTATAATATATTTATATTTTGTTAAAATATTAATAAATAATTTAAATTATTAAATTTATATTCTTTTATAAAAAAGAGATTTTATAGTGATAAAAAAAATTACAGCAATTCATGGTATGCATGATTATTTATTTCCAAATACTTTATTATGGGAAAATATTGAAAATATTATTAAAAATATTTTAAATAATTATGGATATCAAGAAATTAAATTACCTATTTTAGAAAAAAGTGAATTATTTAAAAAAAATATTGGAGAATATACAGATATTAGAGAAAAAGAAATGTATACTTTATTAGATAAAAATAATAATTCTTTAACTTTACGTCCTGAAGGAACTACTGGTTTTATTAGGGCTATTATAGAACATAATATTTTTTATAATAATAAACGTTTTTGGTATAATGGACCTATGTTTCGATATGAAAGACCACAAAAAGGACGATATAGACAATTTCATCAAATTGGAATTGAAATACTTGGATTAAAATCTCCTTATATTGATGCTGAAATTATTATTATTATAAATAATATATGGAAAAAATTAAACATTACGAATAATGTTTTTTTAGAAATTAATTCCCTTGGTTCTATAATAGATAGAAAAGAATATGTAAAAAAATTAATATTTTATTTAGAAAAAAATTCTCGTTTTTTAGATATAAAAGATAGAAAAAAAATCTATAATAATCCTTTAAGGATTTTAGATAGTAATCATAAAAATATTAAAGAATTAATAAATAATGCACCTAAATTACAAGATTTTATTAGTATAAATAGTATAAATAAATTTAAAGAATTATGTCAGATTTTAAATTTTATGAATATAAAATTTACTATAAATAATTGTTTAGTTAGAGGATTAGATTACTATAATGACATAGTATTTGAATGGAAAACCAATGATATAGGAAAAGGGGGTTCTAAAACTATATGTGGTGGTGGAAGATATGATAAATTAATTGATAATATGAGTAATAGAAAAATCAATAAAGGTATCGGTTGTGCTATAGGAATAGAACGTTTAATTTTATTAATACAAACTATTCAATCTATAAAAATAGATATTAAATTTTTAATTGATATTTTTTTAATACCAATAGAAAATAATCATATTTTACAGAAAACTTTATTAATTGGGGAATTAATTAGAAATAATTTTCCAAAATTAAAAATAATTACTAGTTATCTTTTCCAAAATTTAAAAAAACAAATTATTCAGGCAAATAAATATAAATCACATTTCATAATTATAATAGGTCAAAAAGAAATAGATAATAATTCAATTATTATTAAAAATTTGTATTTAAAAAAACAAATAATTATACCAGAAAATAAATTAATATCTTATTTAGAAAAAATATTTTAATAAATATTTTTTATTTAAAAAATTTATTTTATTAAATTTCAAAATTATGAAAATTTTTAAAGAGTAAAATATGAAAATAAAATTATCAAAATTTACAATATTAATATTTATTTTTTGTTCTATTTTTTTAACTTCTTGTACATGTAAAAAAAAAGATATTTTATATAAAAATTATAATTCTTTTTATCAATTTAATAAAATTAAATTTAAATTAATTTGGCAAAATAAAATAGGTAAAGATAATATTTCTTTTAAAAAATTACATCCTTTTTATTATAAAGGACTTTTATATTTAGCAAATAAAAACGGATTTATTTATTGTATAAATATAAAAACAGGAAAAATTATTTGGTATATTAATTTAATAAATAAATTTTGTTTTTTTCCATTTTGTAAATATCTAGATCTTGTTACTGGTCCTATAATTTCTAATAATTATTTGTTTGTAGGTAATAAACAAGGAAAAATTTTTGCGATAAATATAAAGAAAAAATCTATAATTTGGATACAAAATGTATTTACTGAAATATTATCTGATTTTGTTATTAGAAAAAATGTACTATTAGTACATAGTATGGGAGATATTTTACAAGGTTTAGATAAAAATAATGGTAAAATTTTATGGACTGTAAGTTTAGGTCCTTCAAATATATTTTCTATAAGAGGTTTATCTACTCCTGTTATTTTTTTTGATAATGTTATTACTGGTAGTGACAATGGTTTAATTAGTTTACGTATAATTAAAAATGGGTTATTAGTATGGGAACAAAATTCATTTAAATTTAATAATAAAAAAAATTTGATTAATATCAATGATATTGATATACAACCAGTTATTTATAATGGCATAGTTTATATTTCATCTTATAATGGTAGTTTAATGGCTTTAAATTTAAGTACAGGTGATATTATTTGGGAAAAAATATATTTTACTAAAAAAAATTTTATTATATACAATAATATTCTATATTTAATAGATCTTCAAAATAGAATTATTTCATTAAATGCAAAAAATGGTGATTTAATATGGATACAAGATAAATTTAAAAATAATAAAATTAATAATTTATTTATTTATAATAAAAAAATTTTTTTTACTAATAATAAAGGTTTTCTTTATTGGTTAGATAATAAAAAAGGAATTTTTCTTGGAAATAAAAAAATTGATAAACATAAAATAAATTATATTTTGTTAATAAAAAATAAATTAATTATACAAACTATATATAACAAAATATATTTATTCGAAATTTTAATAACATCATAAATCAAAGAGATAAAAATGACATATCAATATCCTAATATTACTATATTAGGTGATAATAATGTAGGTAAATCTTCTTTATATAATATTTTAATTAAAAAATATGATTCCTTAGTTAATAAAATACCACATTTTACAATAGATAGAAAATATGGTAATGCTAAAATTAAAAATTATAAATTTATTTGTGTAGATACAGTAAGTTATAATAAATTTAATGAAAAAAAATCTTTAATAAAAGAACAAATTTTATTCTTAATTAAAGAATCTAATTTGATTTTATTAATAATAAAAGGGGATAAACTTAACAATATAGATTATGAAGTTATTTATAATATTCGTAAGTATGAAAAAAAAATAATTATTATATTAAATACAAAGAAAAAAAATTTTATAGATACTGAATTTTATTCTTTAGGTATAGATTTTTATCAAATAAATATTATAAATAAAAACGATATTTTAAAATTAAAAAAAATATTACTTTCTTATATAAGGAATATATATATAAGTAAACAAAATATGAATAAAGTTTTTATAAAAAATAAACATAAAAATAAAAATAAAAATAAAAATAAAAATATTAAATTAGCTCTTATAGGTATGCCAAATGTAGGTAAATCTACTTTAGTAAATAAATTTATTAATGAAAAAAGAATAATTGTTAATAATATTCCTTGTACAACAAGAGAAAGTATTTCTATATCATTAAATAATTTAAATAAAAATATTACTTTAATCGATACAGCTGGTATAAAGAAAAAAAATAAAATTAATAATAAAATAGAAAAAATTTCAATTCTAGAATCTTATAAAATTATAAAAAAATCTAATATTATTTTATATATAATAAATGGAGAAAAAAAAATTTTTTGTAATCAAGATATAACAATTATAAAACATATTATTTCTCAAAAAAAACCAATAATTTTAGTAATAAATAAAATAGATCTTATTAAATCAAAAGATATTAATTTAATAAAAAAACTTATAAAAATAAAATTTAAATTTTTTCCTATAATTTCTCTTTCAGCTAAATTTGATATAAATTTGAAAAATATTTTTACATTAATTTATAAAATATATAACATATCTATTAAAATATATAATACTTCTAAACTTATGAAAATTTTAAATTTAGCAACTAAATTAGTTTTACCCCCTATACATAATGGTAAACGTATAAAGTTAAAATATATACATCAGATAAAAAATAATCCTTTAATATTTAAAATACATGGTAATCAATTAACAAAATTAAATAATAATTACAAACGTTATTTATTAAATTTTTTTTATAAAAAGTTACAGTGTATTGGTAATATTATATATTTAAAATTTCAAGAAAACAAAAATCCATATAAATAAATAATATATTTAAAATATATTTGTTATTTTAATATATGTAATTTACACATATAATTATTCCATTTATTTATCATAAATATGAAAAAAAATATCCCATATTTTAGATTTGAAATAGCTCCTATGTTTAAAAAAATTAATAAACATTGTAGATATTTTTACCGTAAATTAACTAAAAAAGCACTTTTATATACTGAAATGATTCATTCTAATTTAATTAAAAATAATCAAGTAATTTTATTAGAAAATAAAAATGTTAATAATATTGTATTACAAATAGCTGGTAATGATCCAAAATTATTATCTTTTTGTGCTAAAAAAGCAGAAAAAATAGGATATAAAGAAATTAATTTAAATTTAGGATGTCCATCTTTAAGATCTCAAAAAGGTAATTTTGGTGCATGTCTAATGAAATATCCTATTATTGTATCAGATTGTATTAAATCTATGAGTGATAGTGTATCTATACCAATTACTGTTAAAATGCGTATTGGTATTAATAATAATGAGAATTATTTTTCTTTACATAAATTTATTGATTTACTTATAAAGAGTGGTTGTAAAAGATTTATTATTCATGCAAGAACAGCATTACTTGATAAAAAAATTAATACAAGAAAAAATTTAATAATTCCTAAATTAAATTATAAAATTATTTATAAAGTAAAGAAAGATTTCCCAAATATAAAAATATCAATTAATGGTGGTATAAAAACTTTATTAAATATAAAAGAACATTTAAAATATGTTGATGGTGTTATGATAGGTAGAGAGATTTTTAAAAATCCTATGATGTTAGTAGATATAGAAAAATATATCTATCATAACAAATCTATTATTAAAAATCCTATAATAATAGTAAAATCAATGTTTTCTTATATAGAAAAAGAATTAAAAAAAGGTATCCCATTAATAACTATTATTACTCCTTTATTAAATATTTTTTATGGTATTAATGGATCAAAAAATTTTAAAAATTTTATTTATAATAATAGAAATTATTTAAAAAATAATAAATTAGATTTTTTAAAAAAAGCTTTATCTTTTATAAAAATAAAATAATAAATTTTATTTTAAGTAAATTAAAATTATATTTTATATATGGTAATAAATAATTAAATGAAACAATTTAAAAAAGATTTACAAATTGAAAAAATAAAAACACCTCCTCATTCTTTAGAAGCAGAACAGTCAATATTAGGAGGTTTAATGTTAGATAACAATCGTTGGGATTATATTATAGAAAAAATAATAGTAGATGATTTTTTTATTTTATCACATAAAATAATTTTCAATGAAATGAGTTTTTTAATAGAATTAGGTAAACCTATTGATTTAATAACACTATCTGAATCTTTAGAAAATAAAAAAAAATTAAATCAAATAGGAGGTTTTGCATATTTAGCTGAATTATCTAAAAATATTCCTAGTGTATCAAATATATATGCTTATGCTGATATTGTTCATGAACGTGCTATAATTAGAGAAATGATATCTGTAGCAAATGAAATAGCAGAAGCAGGATATTATCCAAATGGTCGAAATAGTGAGGATTTATTAAATTTAGCCGAATCTCGTGTATTTAAAATGGCAGAAAAACGTTTTAGTAAAAATACTAAACCTAAAAATTTAGAAAAAATTTTAGAAATGACTATTTCTAAAATAGAATCATTTTATAATTCTCCCAAAAATGGGATTACAGGAATAGATACTGGTTATCATGAATTAAACAAAAAAACAGCAGGATTACAAAATTCTGATCTTATTATAATTGCGGCACGTCCTGCTATGGGAAAAACTACTCTTGCAATGAATATTTGTGAACATACAGCAATATCTCAAGATAAACCTGTATTAATATTTAGTTTAGAAATGCCTTGTGAACAAATTATGATTCGTATGCTAGCGTCTCTTTCACGTGTTAATCAAAGTAAAATTAGAACAGGACAATTAAATGATGATGATTGGAAAAAAATATCAAAAACTATGGGAATTTTATTAAAAAAAAAAAATATATATATTGATGATTCTTCTGAATTAACGCCTACAGAAATTAGATTACGTGCTAGAAGAATATTTAGAGAACATAATGGTTTAAGTCTAATAATGGTAGATTATTTACAATTAATGAGAGTTCCTTCCTTATCTTTTAATAGAACATTAGAAATATCTGAAATTTCTCGTTCTTTAAAATCATTAGCTAAAGAATTACATGTACCTGTTGTTGCTTTATCTCAATTAAATAGATCTTTAGAACAAAGATCTGATAAACGTCCAATGAATTCTGATTTACGAGAATCTGGTTCAATAGAACAGGATGCTGATCTTATTATGTTTATATATAGAGATGAAGTATATAATGAAAGTACTAATTCACATGGTATAGCTGAAATTATTATAGGAAAACAAAGAAATGGACCTATTGGAACTATAAAATTAATTTTTAACAATCAAATTACACGTTTTGATAATTATTCAAATTATTATAATAATGAAAATATTTAATATTATTTTCAAAATAGTTTATGTAAATTTAATTAAGAGGAATAAATGTTAAAAATTTTTAATACATTAAGTAAAAAAAAAGAAATATTTTCCCCTATTAATAAAAAACAAGTTAAAATTTATGTATGTGGTATAACTCCATACGATACATGTCATATTGGTCATGGAAGAACATTTATTATATTTGATATTATTATTAAATATTTAAAATTTTTAGGATATAAAGTCTATTATATAAGAAATATTACAGATATTGATGATAAAATTATAAAATTAGCAAAAAAACAAAATAAAAATATCAAATATATTACAAAAAATATTATTGATAAAATATCAGAAGATTTTAATAATTTAGATATATTATCTCCTGATTATGAACCTAAAGTTACTAATCATATACATGATATTATTTCTATAATAAAAAAATTATTAAGAAATAATATTGCATATATTGCTACAAATGGTGATATTATGTTCTCTATAAAGAAATATCCAAATTATGGAATTTTATCAAAACAAAATTTAAATTTATTAAAATCAAATATAAAAATCAAAAATTTTGATATTAAAAAAAATTATAAAGATTTTATTTTATGGAAATTAACTAATAAATGTAATATAGGTTGGAGTTCCCCTTGGGGTTATGGACGTCCAGGATGGCATATAGAATGTTCAACTTTAAGTCGTAAATATTTAGGAAAATGTTTTGATATACATGGTGGAGGTAATGATTTAATATTTCCACATCATGAAAATGAAATTGCACAATCTTCTTGTATTGATAAAAAATTTTATGTTAATTATTGGATACATACAGGAATGATTATAATTGATAATAAAAAAATGTCTAAATCATTAAAAAATACTTTTAAAATAAAAGATATACTATTAAAATATAATAAAGAAGTTATAAGATATTTTTTAACAATTACTCATTATCGTAGTCCTATTATATTTAGTGAAAACAAATTAAAACAAGCACAATTAGCTATACAAAAATTATATATTTCTTTATTTTATAAAAAAAATTCTTTTAATATAAAAAATATAAAAAATAATTTTTTTTTATTAGAACAACAATTTTATAATTCCATGAATGATGATTTCAATACTCCTAAAGCATACAGTATATTATTTAAGATATCTAAAAAAATAAATATTGCTTATAGAAAAAAAAAATATTTAATTGCTAATTATTTTATTTTAAAATTAAAAAAATTAGGAAATATTTTAGGAATTTTATTTTATAATCCTAAAGAATATTTACAAAATAATCAAAATTCATGTAATTTTTATTCAGAAGATAAAATTAAGGAATTGATTAAAAAACGTGAAATTGCTCGTAATAATAAATTATGGGGTGAAGCTGATTTGATTAGAAACAAATTAAAAAGGAATAATATTCTTTTAGAAGATACTGATATTGGAACAATATGGAAAAAAAAAATTTAAGATTTTATATAATTAAATTAATAAATACTTTATATGAAATTTATAAACTTTTTTATTATAAAAAAAAAATAATAAAGTTACGTAAAATAATTATATCTTATAATTATAAATATCATGTATTAAATAATTCTAATATTCTTGATTATCAATATGATAAATTAATATTTAAATTAAAAAAATGGGAAAATTTATATCCTTTTTTAAAAAAAAAATCATCACCTACTCAATCTGTAGGGGCTCAAAATAAATTATTAATTTCTTCTAAAAAAATAAAACATAATATTCCAATGTTATCATTAAATAATGTGTTTAATAAACATGATTTATTTAAAAATTTTTTATTGCCTATAAAAAATAAAATAATAAATAAATTAAATTTTTGTTGTGAATTAAAATTTGATGGTATAGCAGTTAATTTATTATATAAAGATGGTAATTTAATAAGTGCTGCAACAAGAGGAGATGGTTTTTTTGGAGAAAATATTACAAAAAATATATTAAAAATTAAAGATATAATTCATTTATTAAAAGGAGAAAAAATTCCTAAAATATTAGAAATAAGAGGAGAAATATTTATAACAAAAAAAAATTTTAAAATTTTAAATAAAAAAAATTTTTTTAAATATAAAGTATTTAGTAATACAAGAAGTGCAGCGTATGGAATTTTAAAAATAAATAAAAATATTAATAAAAAAATTTTTCATTTACTTAGTTTTTTTAGTTATGGAATTGGTTTTATAGATAAAAATTTTTTTTTAAGTCAACAAGAAATATTATTAAAAATAAAATATTTTGGTATTCCTATATCTAAATATACAAAAATTTATTCATCTTATGATGATATTATTAATTTTTACAAGTATTTTAAAAAAAATAGAGATTTTTTACCTTATAATATTGATGGTATTGTTGTTAAAATAAATAATATAAAAAAACAAAATATTTTCGGTCATACTAGTCATGCACCTAAATGGGCTATTGCATATAAATTTCCTTCCCAAGAAAAAATAACTTTATTAAAAAAAATAATTTTTCAGGTTGGACGTACTGGTGTTCTTACACCAATTGCTAATTTTAATACAGTGAATATTAATGGAGTAAATATTAATTATGCAACATTATATAATATTAATGAAATAAAAAGATTAAATTTAAAAATTGGGGATAATATAGTTATTCAAAGATGTGGAGATGTAATTCCTAAAATTACAAATATAATAATTAACAAAAAATATCAAAAAAAAAGAAAAAATATTTTAATACCAATAATATGTCCTAGTTGTAATTCTATTCTTAAAAAAAAGAAAAATATTTTATATTGTACATCAGGATTATTTTGTAAAGCTCAATTAAAAGCATATTTAAAACATTTTGTTTCAAGAGATGCAATTAATATTAATTTTATAGGAGAAAAATTAATTAATAAATTAGTAGATAAAAATTTAATAAAAAATTCTATAGATTTATTAAATTTAAATAAAATTATTCTATCTAAAATAAATAATTTAGGAAATAAATCTATTAAAAAAATATTAAAATCTTTAAAAAATAAACAACAAGTTACTTTCCATAAATTTTTATTTTCTTTAGGAATTCCAGAAATGGGGATAGTAACTTCTTATAATATATCATTATTTTTTAAAACATTAGAAAAATTTTTAGATACTAATTTAATTGAATTACTTAATATTAAAAATATAGGAGAAAAAACTTCATTAAATATATTTAATTTTATTAAACAAAAAAAAAATGTAAATATGATTAAAAATTTATTAAAAAAAATAGATATTATGTATCCTAAAAATATTTCAAAAAAAAATTATTTTTATCAAAAAAAAATAGCTATTACTGGTAAATTATTTTTTATTACAAGAAGTAATCTTATAAATAAATTAATAACATTAGGAGCTGTAATAAACACTAATATTAATAAAAAAACAGATATATTAATTTTAGGTAAAAAACCCAGTACTAAACTATTAAAAGCAATTAAATTAAATATTAAAATTATAAATGAAAATAAAATAATTTTTTTATTTAATAAATATAAATAGTTTTTTTAAAATATTAAAATTTGTTAATTTATAAAATAAATGATATTGTTGTTAATATTAGGTATATCTAAAATTAAAAAATTTTAATAATAAAATTATATGAAATATATAAAAGATATTATAGAAAATTATTTTTCAGAATATAAAAAAAATAATAATTTACTAAAAAAAAAAGAAGTTATTAGTAATATTAATAAAGTAATTAAATTTTTGGATAAAGGTATTATTAGAATATCTGAAAATATTAAAGGTAAATGGATTGTTTATGAATGGATAAAAAAAGCAATATTATTATATTTTCAAATTAATAAAAATTTTGTTCTTAAAGGAACATATAATAATTTTTATGATAAAATACCGTTAAAATTTAGTAATAATTTTAATGAGAATGATTTTGAAAAAATAAAATGTCGTATAATTCCTCCTACTGTTGTAAGATATGGTTCTTTCATTTCAAATAATACAATTTTAATGCCTTCTTTTGTGAATATAGGTGCTTTTATTGGTAAAAGAACAATGATAGATACTTGGTCTACAATAGGTTCTTGTGCTCAAATAGGTAATAATGTTCATATTTCAGGTGGAGTAGGAATAGGAGGTGTTTTAGAACCTTTGCAATCTAGACCTACTATTATAGAAGATAATTGTTTTATAGGTGCAAGATCAGAAATAGTAGAAGGAGTAATTGTAAAAAAGGGAGCTGTAATTTCAATGGGAGTATATATAGGTAAAAGTACTAAAATTTATGATAGAGAAACTGATAAAATTCATTATGGTATAATTCCTAGCTATTCAGTTGTTGTTCCTGGTACTTTACCATCAAAAAATGGTAAATACAATTTATATTGTGTTGTAATAGTAAAAAAAGTAGATAAAAGAACTTTAAGTAAAACTGAAATTAATAGTATTTTACGCGAAATATAAACAAAAAAATAAATTGATAGTTTATTAATTAATAATTAATTTATTAAACAAAATTTTTTAAATTTTAAAATAAGAACATAATTAAATATTTTTCTTTGCATCCGGGAGGATTTGAACCCCCGACCACTCGGTTCGTAGCCGAGTACTCTATCCACTGAGCTACGGATGCTTCTAATAAATAATACTCTCGGTGAGAGAGAGATTCGAACCCTCGACGTAGAAAACCACATACACCCTTAGCAGGGGTGCGCCTTAAACCACTCGGCCATCTCACCAATTATATTAATCTATATAATATTATATCTTTTACAAAAATTTTGTCAAATTAATTATTTTTATATTTTTTATAAAAAAAAATTTATTTTAACGAATTTTTTTTTTGATTTTTTTCAGCTTGTATACGTTGATATATCTCTTCTCGATGAACAGCAATTTCTCTAGGAGCATTAACACCTATCCGAACTTGATTTCCTTTTATTCCTAATACTGTTACCATTACTTCATCACCGACCATAAGTGTTTCGCCTACTCGACGAGTAAGAATAAGCATCCTTTTCTCCTTAAAACAATAAAATATTTATTTTATGAATATTTAAAAAACAACTTGAAAGTTTTATTTTAAAATGTTTTAAATAAATTAAATTAATTTATTTATTTTATTTAAAATAAATAATCTTATTTTAGATAAAAAAAAATAATATTCATCTTTATTAAGATAAATACTTCCTTGTGCTATATTAGCACATCCATTTAATTTACAAACCTTTTTATCTAAATTTTTTTGTATAATTTCTATAGCATTTATTTTTTTAGAAATATTTTTTGTTATTTTTATTATAAAAAATATTTTTTTTTTCCATTTTGTAGATAAAAATATTATTGTTTTTTTAAATTTTTTTAATATTTTTTTTATAAAAAAACTAAATATTTTAGGATTTAAACTATATACTTTACTTATTAAAAGATTTATATCGTTTAATATAATATTATTTTCTGCTAAAATTTTTTCTTCTTTTAAAACAATATATTCTTCTAATTCTTTTATATCAAATTTTAATATATTAATTTTTTTTTTATCTAATAAAATATTTTTTATTAAATTTTCTTCATCTGTTCTAAATATTTTAGAAATAAATTTTATATTTTTATTTTGTTTTTGTATATATTCTAATGCTAAATTATGAGTAATAGCATGTATACGTTTTATACCATTTGCAATATTTGAAAATTTTATAATAACAAAAAAACCAATTTCTTGAGTATTTAATACATGTGTTCCACAACAAAATTCTTTTGAAACATTTTTAATATCTACAATTCTAATTGTATTATCATATTTATCATTAAATAATGCAATAATATTATTATTTTGTATTTCTTTTTTTTTTTTTATATATATTTGTATAGGTATATTTTTAAATATATAATTATTAATTTCTTTTTCAATATTAAATATATCTTGTAATTCTAAAGGATTATTATATGAAAAATCAAATCTTAAATATTGATCATTAATTAGAGATCCTTTTTGTTCTACATGAGTACCAAATTTTTTACGCAAAACAGAATGTAATAAATGTGTTGCAGAATGATTTCTACTAATCATCATACGATTTAATTTATTTATTTTAGAATATAAATAATCATCTTTTTTTAAAGATCCTAAAATCATTTTACCTTTATGAATAATTAAATTTCCTTGTATTTTTGTATTATATACTTGAAATATATTTTTTTTATCTTTTTCTAAATATCCTATATCACCTATTTGTCCTCCAGATTCTCCATAAAATGGAGTAATATCTAATATTATTTCTCCGATATCTCCAAAATTTATTTTATCTATTAATATTTCATTTATGTAAATATCTAGTATTTTACTATAAGATATAAAATTTTTATATCCATCAAATTTTGATATTTTATTTTTATAGTACAAATTTATTTTTTTTTTAAAAGAATTATTTTTTCTTGATTGTTGTCGTTGTATTTCCATATATTTTGTAAATTCTTTTTTATCAAGATTAATTTTTTTATCTATACATATATTTTGTATTAAATCAGGAGATAATCCAAAAGTATCATATAAATAAAATATTTGTTTTCCTGATAAATAATTTTTATTAGATTTTTTTATTTCTTTTTCTAATAATAAAATTCCTGAGTTTATAATTTTATTAAAATTTTCTTCTTCGGTTTTAATTATATGAATAATATTATCAATTTTTTTATATAAAAAAATTCTTTCTTTTTTATTAACATATTTAATATATTTTGTTACTAATTTATAAAAAAAAGGTTTTTTTCTACCTAAAATTCTACCATGATTTATAGCTCTTCTAATAATTCTTCTTAATATATATCCTCTTTTTTCATTGCTTGGTAAAATACCTTCTGATATCAAATAAATAGAAGATCTGATATGATCAGCAATAACTTTTAATGAATTATGTCCTAAATTTTTAGTTTTAATATAATTATTTATATTTTTAATTATTTTTTGAAAAAAATATAATTTATAATTAGAATCTAATCCTTCTAAAATACTACTAATACGTTCTAATCCCATGCCTGTATCTACTGATTTTATGGGTAATGGTATTAATTCTCCATTTAAATTTTTATTAAATTGAATAAAAACAATATTCCATATTTCAATAAAACGATTACCTATATCATTTTTAATATCACCTTTTAGGTTACATCCTAAATCATAAAAAATTTCAGTAGAAGGTCCACAAGGACCTGTTTCTGACATTTGCCAAAAATTATCAGAATTATATAAAATATTATCCTTATCTTTAACTAATAAAATATTTTTTTTTGGAATTCCAATATTTTTATACCAAATATTATATGTTTCTATATCTGTATAATATACAGTTATATATATTTTTTTTTTTTCTAATCCAAACCATTTAGAATCAGTTAATAATTCCCATGCATAAAAAATTGCTTCTTTTTTAAAATAATCTCCAAAACTAAAATTACCTAGCATTTCAAAAAATGTATGATGTCTATTTGTAAAACCTACATTTTCCAGATCATTATGTTTTCCACCTACTCTTATACATTTTTGAATGGTAGTAATTCTTGGATAAAAAGGTTTTTTATATCCTAAAAAATATTCTTTAAATTGATTCATACCTGCGTTTGTAAATAATAATGATTTATCATTATTAGGTATTAAGGAACTTCCTTCTATTATTTTATGTTTTTTTTTAGAAAAAAATTCTAAAAACATTCTACGAACTTCTTCTATTTTATTTCCCATTTTATAAATTATCCTTAAT
Source organism: Enterobacteriaceae endosymbiont of Donacia thalassina (assembly GCF_012568245.1). Taxonomy (NCBI): domain Bacteria; kingdom Pseudomonadati; phylum Pseudomonadota; class Gammaproteobacteria; order Enterobacterales; family Enterobacteriaceae; species Enterobacteriaceae endosymbiont of Donacia thalassina. Next base: position 25,093 of record NZ_CP046188.1, on the reverse strand, counting down.
TACTTTACAAAAGTAAATAAATTATTGATAAAAAATAAAATATTTATTTTATTTTTTTATAAAAAAAATATCTCTTAATTTTTTTTCTATTTCTAAAGATTGTGTTTTATTTTTTTTTAAAAAATTTATAGCATTTATTTTTCCTTGTCCAATTTTTTCATTTTTATAACTATACCATGAACCACATTTTTCAATTATTTTTTCTTTTACTCCTAAATTTAATAATTCTCCGTAAATGTTAATACCTTGTCCATAAATAATTTGAAATTCAGCTTGTTTAAAGGGAACTGCAACTTTATTTTTAACAACTTTAACTCGTGTTTCATTACCTATTATATCATCTCCATTTTTTACAACACCAATTTTTCTAATATCTAATCTTATGGAAGCATAAAATTTTAAAGCGTTACCTCCAGTTGTTACTTCTGGGTTTCCAAATAAAATTCCAATTTTCATACGAATTTGATTTATAAAAATTAAAAGTGTATTTGATTGTTTTAAATTACTTGCTAATTTACGCATAGCTTGACTCATCATTCTTGCTGCTAATCCTATATGAGAATCTCCTATTTCTCCTTCTATTTCAGCTTTTGGAGTTAAAGCTGCAACAGAATCTACTATAATAACATCAACTACACCTGATTTAGCTAATGAATCACATAGTTCTAATGCTTGTTCTCCAGTATCAGGTTGTGAACATAATAATTTATTAATATCAACATTTAATTTTTTAGCATATATAGGATCTAATGCATGTTCTGCATCGATAAAAACACAAATTTTTCCTAATTTTTGAGCTTCAGCAATAATTTGTAATGTTAAAGTAGTTTTCCCGGAAGATTCTGGTCCATATATTTCTACTATTCTACCAATTGGTAAACCCCCAATACCTAAGGCTATATCTAAAGATATAGATCCTGTTGATATTGATTCTATATCCATAGTTCTATTATCGCCTAATCTCATAATAGAACCTTTGCCAAATTGGTTTTCTATTTGTAAAATAGTATCTTCAAGAGCTATTTTTTTCTTTTTTTCTAAATTCATAATATTTCCTTATATATTAAAAGTAACAAAATCAATTATAAATTTTTATAAAAAAATTTTTTTGTTATAATAAAATAATTCATACAAATTTATTGTTAATAATATATTAAAATGTTTAAAAAAAATAATTTTTATAAAGATGCAAATCATATTTTAGATATACAAGGATTACAATGTCCTAATACAATTATGATGATTAGAAAAAAAACACTTAAAATAAAAAAAAATGAAACATTATTAATTATTACAAATGATTTATTGGTTAATACCGATATAAAATATTTTTGTCATTTTATGAGTTATAACATAATTTATAAAAAAATATATCATATACCATATTTATTTTTAATAAAAAAATTATAGTTTTTTATATAAAAAATATGTAACAATACCAAATTTTTTTTTTCTATATTTTAACCAATTTTTAGGTAAAAAAATATTATTGCTTCCAGTTTTTAATTCAATAAAAATTATTGCATTATTTTTTAACCAATTATTTTTCTCTAATAAAATACAAGTTTTTTGTAATAAAATATTTTCTTTACAAAATGGAGGATCTATAAAAACAAGATCATATTTTATGTTTGATTTTTTTGATAAAAAATTTAAAGTATTTTTATAAAGTAAATTAATATTTTTTATTTTTAATAAAAAAATATTTTTTTTTAATTGTTGAAATATTTTTTTATTATTTTCTATTAAAGTAGCAAATAAAGCATTTCTAGATAGTGCTTCAAAACTTAAAATCCCAGTACCAGCATAACAATCTAAACATTTAAACATATATAAATTATTGCTCATAAGCCAATTAAATAAATTTTCACGAATAAAACACATTGTAGGTTTTAATATTTTATTATTTATAACTTTAATTTTCTTACCTTTCCATTTTCCTGATATAATATTAATATTATTATATTTTTTTTTCATAGTTTATAGAAAATAATTTAGTAATAATAATTACTTTAGAAATTTTTTGATATATTATTTAAATAATATTCTATTTTAGTTATATCAAGTATTTTGTTACTAGATAAATTAAAACTTTAAAAAAATGATAAATAAAAAAAATATGATTCAAAAAAATGAAAAAAAAATAGGTTTTTTTAGTTATTTAAAAAAAAAATTAATTAAAACAAGTAAAAATATTAGTAAGGAAATTATTAATCTTTTTAAAAAAAAAAGTATTATTAATGAAAAATTATTTAATCAACTACAAGAAAAACTAATTTTATCAGATATAGGAATACATACTACAAAAAAAATTATTAATTTAACAAAAAAATATATACAATTAAATAAATTAGAAAATTCTTCACAATTATATAAATATTTAAAGATAGAAATGTTAAAAATTTTACTTCCAGTAGAAATTCCTTTAATTATTAAAGATAAAAAAAAACCATTTATTATATTAATAATAGGTGTTAATGGAGTAGGTAAAACAACTACAATAGGAAAATTAGCATATTTTTTTTATAAAAAAAAAAAATCTGTCCTTTTAGCATCTGGAGATACTTTTAGAGCAGGTGCTCATGAACAATTATTTTCTTGGAGTAAACAAAGTAATAGTTTATTTATATATAATTCAAAAAAAAAAGATAGTTCAGCAATTATTTTTGATGCAATTTCTCAAGCTAAAAAAAAACAAATAGATATTTTAATCGCTGATACATCAGGAAGATTACATAATAATTCTGTTCTTATGGAAGAATTAAAAAAAATTGTGCGTGTAATAAAAAAAAATAATAATATGATTATAGATGAAACTATGTTAATTCTAGATGCAAATATTGGACAAAATTCTATTAATCAGCTTAAATCATTTCATGATAATATAGGAGTAACAGGTATTACTTTAACAAAAATAGATGGAACAGCAAAAGGCGGTGTTATTTTTTCTCTAGCAAATGAATTTAATATACCTATAAGGTATCTTGGTTGTGGAGAAAAAATTTCAGATTTATATTTATTTAATGCAAAAGATTTTATAAATGCAATTTTCACAGATGATTAATTCATAATATATTAATAATTTTTTATTTTTGGAGGAATTAATGTATAAAAATATATTTACCTCTAATTTAAGATCTTCTATGTTACCTATAGGTACATTAGATTCTTATATCAATGTTACAAATAATTATCCAATGTTAACTTCTAAAGAAGAACAAGAATTATCAAAAAAATTATATTATAAAGGAGATTTAAATGCTGCTAAAAAATTAATTTTATCACATTTAAGATTTGTTATACATGTTACTAGATATTATTCAGGATATGGCTTACAACAAGCTGATCTTATTCAAGAAGGTAATATAGGATTGATGAAAGCTGTACGTAGATTTAATCCAGAAATTGGTGTTCGATTAGTGTCTTTTGCTATACATTGGATTAAAGCAGAAATACATGAATACGTTTTACGTAATTGGAGAATAGTAAAAGTTGCTACTACGAAAGCACAAAGAAAATTATTTTTTAATTTAAGAAAAACTAAACAAAGATTAGGTTGGTTTAATCAAGATGAAATAAAAATGGTTGCTAAAGAGTTAGGTGTCTCTATCAAAGATGTTTGTGAAATGGAATCGCGTATGTCAGCACAAGATATGAATAATGATTCTAAAGATAATTTTAAAAATACAAAAATCAATTCTAATATCTTTCTTAAAGATCATAATTCTAATTTTGCAAATATAATTGAGAAAGATAACTGGAGTAAATTTATTTCAAATAAATTATATAAAGCTATGTTAAAATTAGACTACCGTAGTCGTAATATTATTAATTTAAGATGGTTAAATAAAAATAAAAAAAAAACTACATTACAAGAATTAGCAAACTATTATGGTATATCTGCAGAACGTATTAGACAATTAGAAAAAAATGCAATGAAAAAATTACGTTTTATGATTGGAAATTTATTTCCTATATAATTTATATTTTTTTTATATTTTTTATGTAATAATATTTTTATAAAATAATATTAAAACTATAAAATTTAATTAAATTAAAAAGGTTTAAAATGGCTAGTAAAAGAGGTATTAATAAAGTTATTATAATTGGTTTTTTAGGTAAAGACCCAGAAATACGTTATATGCCTAATGGAAATCCTGTTGTTAATATTATAGTTGCTACTTCAAATAATTGGAAAGATAAAAATACTGGAGAAAATAAAGAAAAAACTGAATGGCATCGAATTGTAATATTCGGAAAATTAGCAGAAATTTCAAATGAATATTTAAAAAAAGGATCTCAAGTTTATATTGAAGGTTCTTTACAAACTAGAAAATGGAAAAACCAAAATGGACAAGATAATTATATAACTGAAATAATTGTAAGTGTAGGTGGGACAATGCAAATGTTAAATAGTGCTCGTCAAAATGATAATAAAATATTAAATAAAGATAAAAATTTCAAAGAAATTAAAAATAATTGGCAAAAAAAAAATATTGTTTCTAACGAAATTATAGAAAAAAATCAAAATAATGAATTATCTATTAGTAAAAATGAAAATCTTCTTGATTTTGAAGATGATATTCCATTTTAATTATGAAAATATTTTTTAAATTTAGAAAAAATTAATTATTAATATTATGCTTTATAATAACATATTACTTTTAAAACTTAAAAAAAAATTTGCAAAAAATTTACCTCCTATTAAAGGTTTTGTAAAAATTTTAAATAAAAAAATTGGATTGTTAGAAACAAAAAAAAATTATATATATAATATATCATGTATTTATTTAAAATTTATAATGGAGGGAGATTATATTTTAGCTGATATAGAAGATCATGATAATTATCCATTACAAGTTATACCTATTAAATTATTAAAATCTAATATTAATATTTTTAAAGGAATAATAAAAAAAAAAAAAAATGTTATTTATATAATTCCTGAAAAAAAAATTTTATATAAAAATATAATAAAATGTGAAATAAAAAAAAATATAAAAAATAATTTTAAGAATGGAGATAAAGTAATTGCAAAAATTATTAATCATCCTTTAGAAAAAAGGAATGATATATTTTTAGCAGAAATAACAGAATTATCAACTATAGATAATAAATATTTAATGCCATGGTGGACAATATTATTAAAATATAATCTTGCAATTAGTTCTCCTAGTAATGATTTATGTAAAAAAATAAAACTTTTAGATAAAAATGTTTATAGAAAGGATTTAACTAAATTATGTTTTATTACAATAGATAATAAAGATACTAAAGATATAGATGATGCATTATATATAGAAAGTATATCTGAAAAAAAATTATTAATTTATGTAGCTATTGCAGATCCTACAGCTTATATTAAAAAAGATAGTAAAATAGATCACATAGCTTCACAAAGAATGTTTACAAACTATTTACCAGGATTAACCATTCCTTTATTACCAAAAATTTTATCTGAAAATTTTTGTTCTTTACATCCTAATAAAGAAAGACCAGTTTTAATTTGTAAAATGATAGTTCATAAAAATGGATTTTTAGATAAAAAAATAATTTTTTTTACAGGTTGGATAAAATCACATGCAAAATTAAATTATAATGATGTTTCAGATTGGTTAGAAAAAATAGGTAGTTGGAAACCAGATAATGATAAAGTTAAAGAACAAATTATTTTTTTATATAAGTTTTATTTATATCGTAAAAAATGGAATTATCAAAATATTGTAAATTTTAATAATATAGATTATAAATTTATTTTTGGTGATAAAAAACGTATATTAGATATAATAATAGAAAAAAAAAGAATAGCACATAAAATAATTGAAACTGCTATGATAACTGCTAATATATGTGCATCTGAAATATTATATAAAAAATTAGGTTTCGGGATATATAATATATATTATGGATTTAATATTAATAAAATTAATAAAATAATAAAAATATTAAATGAATATAATATAAAATATGATAAATCATTTTTAATAACTTTAAAAGGATATAAAACTATATATGACAAATTACATAATTTAAAATTACCACTTGTATTAAATAGAATAAAAAAATATCAATTAATTACATTATTTAATATAAAACCAGGTCCTCATTTTTCTTTAGGTGTAAAAAGATATGCTACTTGGACATCTCCTATTCGTAAATTTGGAGATATGATTAATCATAGATTAATTAAATCAATTATAAGTAAAACATATAATAATATAGAAAAACCTGTAGATAATATATCTATTAATATGAATCAAAAACGTTTTTTATATAAAAAAGCACAAAAAGATTTATCTCATTTTTTATATTTACAATATTTTAAAAATATTTCTATTCGTAATAAAATTTTTATATCTGAAATTATTGATATCTTATATAATGGTATAAAAATAAGATTAGTTGAAAATGGTGCATATGCTTTTGTTCCTAAAAAATTTTTATGTAAAAATTTTAATATTAATAAGGAAAAAGGTATTATTTTTAATAAAAATAAATTATTATTTAAAATTACTGATAAAGTAAAAGTACTGATAAAAGAATTAAATATTGACGGTATTATTGCTAAAATAATTTATTAAAAATAATTTATATTAGGTAAAGTTTATATGACAGTTAAAGGACATATAATATTTACAATAGCAAGTAGTATTTTAATACAACATTTTATTTTTTCTAATATTATGAATCATGATGATTGGTGGCGTATTATTCCTGTTTCAATTTCTACATGTCTTTTACCAGATATAGATAATCCAAAATCTATTTTAGGCCGTAAAATTAAAATTTTATCATATTTAATTAATAAAATATTTGGACACAGAGGTTTTACACATAGTTTATTATCTATTTTAAGTTTTGGATACATAATTTTTTCTATTAATATTAAATTGAATAATATTTTTGATGTTAGATTAGGTTTAATTATAGGTTACTGTAGTCATATTATTGCAGATATTTTAACCCCATCAGGGGTACCTTTACTATGGCCTTATAAAAAAAAATTTAGATTACCACTTATTACAAAAAAACTTCTTAATGAAGATATTTTTTGTTATTTATATTTAATATTTTCTTTATATTTATTGTATCCTATTTGTAATAATATTATAATAAAACTCTTTTATCAATATATTTAAAAATGTTAATTAAATTTTAAATTTATATTTAAATATATAAAAATGTAATAATAAAATAATATGTCATTAAAAAAAAAAATATTAGTTACATGTGCTTTACCTTATGCTAATGGTAGCATTCATCTAGGTCATATGTTAGAGCATATACAAGCAGATATCTGGGTTAGATACCATCGTATGATAGGTAATGAAATATATTTTATTTGTGCTGATGACGCACATGGTACTCCTGTTATGTTAAAAGCTTTACAGTTAAAAATAAATCCAGAAGATATGATAAATAAAATATATTATGAACATATTACAGATTTAAAAAATTTTAACATTAGTTATGATAATTATTATACTACACACAGTCATGAAAATTTTTTTTTTTCTAAATTAATTTTTAATCGTTTAAAAAAACAAAAGTTTATTAAAAAAAAAATTATTCAACAATTATATGATATTTCTCATAATATATTTTTACCTGATAGATTTGTAAAAGGAATATGTCCTAATTGTAAATCTATAAACCAATATGGTGATCATTGTGAATGTTGTGGATCAACTTATTCGTCTATTGATTTAATTACCCCAATTTCAATTTTATCTAATACAACTCCTATATTATGTAATTCTGAACATTTTTTTTTTGATTTACCTAAATTTAAAAATTTTTTAAAAAATTGGATTACTTCTGGTGTTTTAAATCATAAGATAAAAAATAAGATACAAGAATGGTTTATTTTAGGTTTAAAGAAATGGGATATTACTAGAGATGGCCCATATTTTGGTTTTAAAATACCTAAATATATGAATAAATATTTTTATGTATGGTTAGATGCACCTATAGGTTATATAAGTACTTTTAAAAATTTATGTGATAAGAAAAAAATAAATTTTTATGAATGGTGGAAAAGAAATTCTAGTAAAGAATTATACCATTTTATAGGTAAAGATATTATTTATTTTCATAGTTTATTTTGGCCAGCAATATTAGAAGGAAGTAATTTTCGAAAACCTACGAAATTATTTGTTCATGGTCATGTAACATTAAATGGATTTAAAATGTCTAAATCTAAGGGTAATTTTATTACTGCAAAAAAATGGTTAAATTTTTTAGATTCTGATAGTTTACGTTATTATTATGCTTCTAAAATATCATCTGATATTAATGATATTGATTTTAATCTTTCTGATTTTGTTTATAAAATAAATGGAGATATTGTAAATAAAATTGTTAATTTAGCTTCAAGAAACTCATACTTTATTAATAATTATTTTAATGATAATTTATCTAAAAATATTGATATGCTTTTATATTTAAAATTTGTTAAAAAATCAGAAATTATTCATGAATATTTTATTCAAGGAAAATTTAGTCATGTTATTAAACAAATTGTAATTTTATCAGATATAGCTAATTGTTATATTGATAAATATAAACCATGGTTATTAATTAAAAATAATTTAAAAAAAAAAGAAGTTCAAAGTATTTGTTCTATGGGTATTAATATGTTTCGTGTAATAATGATATATATAAAACCTATTATGCCAATTTTATCTTATAAAACTGAATTATTTTTAAAAAATAAATTATGTATTAATAAAATTAAAATACCTTTAATAAATAAAAAAATTAATAAATTTAAGCCATTATTTTTTAGAATAAATATAAATAATTTAAATAAATTAATAGAAAAATAAATATAAATTTATTATTTTTTTATATTTAGAATTATAAAAAATTTATTTTAAAATTCTAGGAACTCTTTTAGTAACAGAACACATTAATTCATATCCAATAGTATTGGAAGATTTAGCAATATCATCTATTTTTATGTTTTTTCCCCATAATTCTACTGAACTTCCTATTTTTGCTTCAGGTATATTAGTTAAATCTATTGCAATCATATCCATAGATACATTACCTAAAATTAATGTTTTAATACCTTTAATTAAAACATATGTTTTATTATTAATATTTCTAGGAAAACCATCTGCATATCCACATGCGACAATTCCAATTATATATTTTTTATTTGTATAATATTGACAATCATATCCTATTGTTTCTCTAGAAGAAATTTTTTGGATAGATATTATTTTACTTTTGAATGTCATTACTGGTTGTATTTTTTTTTTAGCAATATCTTGCCAATTACCAGTTGGAGAAGCTCCGTATAAAATAATTCCAGTTCTTATCCAATCATAATGACTATATGAATGCCATAATGTTGCAGCAGAATTAGCAAATGAACATGAAAAATTACGATAATTAATAATATTTTTTTGAATATTATTAATTTGTTTTCTAATAAAATTAGAATTTTTTGATGCATCAGCAAAATGAGTCATTAAAGTAATTTCATAAACATTAATTTGATTTTTAATAATATTTATTATGTTAGTAATATCTTTTACTGGAAATCCTAATCTATTCATTCCACTGTTAATTTTAATATATATATTAATAGGATATTTTGATTTATATTTAATTAAATTATTCAGTTGCCATTTATTATGTAAAGTAATGGTTAAAAAATATTTATAAATTAAACATAATTCTTCTTTATTAAAAAAACCTTCTAATAAAAGAATTGGTTTTTTACAACCATTTTCTCTTAAAATAATAGCTTCATCTAATGTTAAAATAGCAAAACCATCACTATTCTTAAGAATTGGAAAAATATTTTTTATACCATGACCATAAGCATCTGCTTTTAATACTGACCAAATTTTAGATTTAGATGCAATTTTTTTTATTATTTTTAGATTATTTTTTAATGCATTAGTATGAATAATAGCACAAATTGGTCTTACCATATATTATCCTCTTTGTTAAAATATAATTTTAATTTTTTATATAAATATTAATTATAATAAAAAAATATTTTATTTATATATTTTATATATATAATTTTTTAAAAAATATAAAATATTATTTAATTTTATATTTTATAGATAAATAAATATTTAACTTAAAAGAAGTTTATTATATAATTAATATTCACACTATAATATTTTTTAGGAGGGATCTTAATAATGATTACTAGTAAATTTGGTATTGGTCAACAAGTAAGACATAAATTATTAGGTTTTTTAGGAGTTATAGTTGATGTTGATCCTGAATATTCTTTACGTGATCCTAAAGTTGATGAAGTTGCCGAAAGTATAACATTACGTAGTAAACCATGGTATCATGTAGTAATGGAAGATGATAATGGGCAACCGATACATACTTATTTAGCAGAAGCACAATTATCTGGAGAACCATTAGATAATGAACATCCAGAAAATTCTTCATTAGATGAGTTATCAGCTGCAATTAAAAAACAATTAATAACTCCTCGATTAAGAAATTAATATAAGCGGTAAAATATATTTATCCGCTTATTATTTTTTGATAATAATTTTTACAGTTAAATATTAAATTTAATGAAATTTAATGCATCATTAATATGATGTATAATTTTTTCTTTCCCCATTAAATATATTATATTATTAATAGGAGGAGTATTTTCTAATCCAGTAATAGCTAAACGTAATGTCATAGCAGCTGTTTTATATGTAATATTTAATTTAAGTAATATTTTTTTAAAAAGATCATTTATATGGTCTAAAGACCATATTTTTGTGTTAATTAAATTTTTTTTAAATATTTCTAGTATTACTTTATTTTTTATATTTAAATAATTTTTAATTAAAAGATTATTATTGTAATCTGGTTTTTTATAAAAAATTAAACATAAGTTATTTATTTCATTTAATGTATTACATCTTTTATAAAATATTTTATATAAATCATTTAATTTAGGTCCATTATTAATATTTATATTATTTTTATTACAGAATTTTTTTAAATAGTTAATCATATTACTTTTTGATAATTGACTTAAATAATATTTATTTAACCAATTTAATTTTTTTATATTTAAAATACTAGATGATTTACTTAAATTTTTTAAATTAAATAATTTTTTCATTTCTTCTAATGAAAAAATTTCTTTATCCTTATAAGACCATCCTAAACGTAAAATATAATTTAATAAAGCAATTGGTAAATAACCATTTTCTTTGTATTTTAATATACTTAAATTATTATTTCTTTTAGAAATTTTTTTACCTAATTTATCTGTAATAATAGAAACATGTGTATATATAGGGATATTTGCTCCAATAGCATTAATAATATGTATTTGTTTAGGAGTATTATTAATATGATCTTCTCCTCTAATTACATGAGTAATTTTCATATCCCAATCATCTATTACTACACAAAAATTATAAGTAGGAACTCCATCTGTTCTTTTAATAATAAAATCATCTAATTCATTATTATCAAATAATATTTTTCCCCTAAGGGTATCTGTAAATGTAATATATTTATTTTTTGGAATTTTTAATCTTATTGTATAAGGTAAATTAGTATTACTTAGTAACTTATTATTACGACATTTACCATTATATTTAATTTTTTCTTTATTAATAATTTGTTTTTGTTTATTTTGTTCTAATTCTTCTTTAGAACAATAACATTTATAAGCTTTTCCTTGATATAACATAGTATTTATAATATTATTATATCTATTTAATCTTTCACTTTGAAAATAAGGTCCTTTATCCCAATCAATATTTAACCATTGTAAAGTATCAATAATATTTTTAATAAAAATTTTTTTTGATCTTTGAAAATCAGTATTTTCAATTCTTAATATAAAACTACCTTTATTTTTTCTAGCAAATAACCATGAATATAAAGCAGTACGAATATTACCTATATGTAGGTATCCAGTTGGACTTGGTGCAAATCTAGTTATTATTTTCATAGTATATATGTAAAATTTTTTATGTAAACTAATATTATTAGTATATAATATAAATTATTTTATTTTTATTTTAAATATTTTTAATAAAGATGTTGACATTTTAGTATTAAAAAATATAGCATATAAGAATTATATTTTGGGTGATTAGCTCAGTTGGTAGAGTACCTCCCTTACAAGGAGGGGGTCGTAGGTTCAAATCCTGCATCACCCATAAAGAATTATATATAATTTTATAAATAGATCAGGGTCGTTAGCTCAGTTGGTAGAGCAGTTGACTTTTAATCAATTGGTCGCAGGTTCAAATCCTGCACGACCCATCATAATAGTAATTTTTTATTTATATAAAATAAAAATTATACTTATAAAGTAAATATAATTTTATAAAAAATATTATATAAAAATTTTTTATTGTGAATAATAATTCTGATTATTATTTATTAAAAACTATTAATAATATATACAATAAAACTTGGATATACTTTTATTTTTTATTTTTACAATTTCTAATTTACTCAATTCTTTTAAAAATTAAATAAATAAATCAATAAATTTATCTAAAGATAGTTTTTTTATATTTATTTTAATTATTTATTTAAATTTAATTGTATATTTAAAAAATAATAAATTTATTATTTTATTAATAAAATTATTATTTTAATATTTTGCGCTCTACAGGATTCGAACCTGTGACAAATAGCTTAGAAGGCTATTGCTCTATCCTACTGAGCTAAGAGCGCAAAGTTATTATAAGTAATAATATCATTATTATTATATATATTCAAATTAATTAAATTAATTAAATTAATTTTTAGTTTTGTTATAAAATGAGTGATATAAATGAATGCTAAAATTATTAATGGACATATGATTGCTGAAAAAATATATGTTCAAATTTATCAAAAAATGAAATATATTTTATCAAAAAAAAAAAGAAAACCTGGTTTAGGAATAATTTTAATAGGAAATAATTTTTCATCAAAAATTTATATAAAAAATAAATTAAAAATTTGTAAAAAATTAGGTTTTTTTTATTTTAAATATAATTTATCTAATAATATTAGTGAAAATAAAATAATTAATATTATTAATTCTTTAAATAAGAATAAATATATTGATGGAATTTTAGTTCAATTACCATTACCTAAAAAAATTCAGATAATAAAAATATTGGAAAAAATACACCCATCAAAAGATGTAGATGGTTTTCATCCCTATAATATAGGGCGTTTGTGTCAAAGAGTACCTTTATTACGTCCTTGTACTTCTTTTGGTATATTAAAATTATTAAAATATTATGGTATTAATACTTATGGTCTTAATGCTGTAATTGTAGGAGCTTCCAATATAGTTGGACGCCCTATGGCTATGGAATTATTATTAAATGGATGTACAATTACTATTACTCATCGTTTTACAAAAAATTTACAACACTATATAAAATATGCCGATTTATTAATAGTAGCAGTTGGAAAACCAAATTTCATACCGGGTAATTGGATTAAAAAAGGTGCTATTGTAATTGATGTTGGTATTAATAGAATTCATAAAAATAAAATTGTAGGTGATGTTGATTTTCATTTAGCAAAAAAAAGAGCCTCTTATATTACTCCTGTACCTGGTGGGGTAGGTCCGATTACAGTAGCTACTTTAATGCAAAATATTTTATATGCTTATGAAAAGCATGATGTTTCCTAAAAAAAAGGAACATCATGCCTAACACTTCTAAAGTTAATTTGTAAGCCGGATTCTGTCTAGAACAATCATTTATCTAGAATAATAATCACTTATTATTTCAAGCAGCTCACCCAGATTCATAGTACGGGTTATACGAATCTTATTTAGCCTTGCTCCTGGTGGAGTTTACATAGACATATATTATTACTAATATACCGGTATGCTTTTACCATACCTTTTCACCCTTACTATTTTTTATTTAAAATAGCGGTATTTTTTCTGTTGCACTATTCGTAAGTTTAACACTTCCCAGTAATTATCTGGCACCATACCCTATGGAGTCCGGACTTTCCTCTTTTATATTAATTAAATTATAAAAGCGATTGTTTTAATTAACTTTAAAATTATTATTTTATACTATAAAAATAATAATTAATATTTTTTTTTTATATAAAATTTATATAATAAATTTTTCTTAATAGAAAAAATATCAGAAGTTATTTTTATAGCTTTTTTTGTTGATAATTCTTTTTTTAAATTTAAAAATATTTTAATTATTTTAGGAGATATTTCATAATTATTTTTATAAAGAGATGGTTTATATCCGCTAACAATGAGTACTATTTCGCCTTTTAATCTATTTAAATCTAATTTAACCCATTTTATTAAATTAGATATATTATTACCATATATATTTTCCCATTTTTTTGTTAGTTCTTTAACAAGTACTACATATCTATCTTTTCCAAATATTATTTTTATATCATATAAACATTTTAATAATCTATGTGTTGATTCATAAAAAATTAATGTTCTATTTTCTAATTTTAATTCATTTAATCGTCGAATTCTTTTATTTTTTTTATGTGATAAAAATCCCTCATAACAAAATCTATTTGTTGGTAAACCTGATATAGATAAAGCTAAAATAGCAGCACAAGGTCCAGGAATAGGTATAATGTTTATGTCCACATATTTTTTACGACATAATTCAATAATTCTATATCCAGGATCATTAATTAATGGTGTTCCTGAATCAGAAACTAATGCAATATTGTTTCCTTGTCTTATTTTTTTTAAAATAAAATTTGTTTTTTTTTTTTCATTATAATCATAATATGAATATAATTTTTTTTTTATATTAAAATATTTTAATAATATTCCGGTTTTTCTAGTATCTTCGGCTAATATATAATCTACTTTATTTAAAGTTATTAAAGCTCTTTTACTTATATCATTATAATTACCTATTGGTGTAGCTATAATATATAAATTACCTAATTTAAAATTATTGTTTTTCATATTTTTAATGATTAATTATTTAAAATATTTACTTTAATTATATTATAAAATATAATAATATATGTATTATATAAATTATATATGTAATGGAGGAATGGCCGAGAGGTTGAAGGCACCGGTCTTGAAAACCGGAAATAGGAAACTATTCGAGAGTTCGAATCTCTCTTCCTCCTATTTAAAAGATTTTAATTATTAAAATATATTTTATTTTAAAAAAATTATAAAAAATGTATTCATATAAAAAAAAATATAATTTGTGGAATAAAAAAATAGCAATTAAAATTGCTTACTCGGAAAATATTATTTTAACAGAAAAACATTGGAAAGTAATATATACATTACGTTTTTTATATTTAGAATATAATGTATATCCTAATTTACGTATATTAATTAATACTTTAAAAAAGCGATATTATAATATTTATTGGGATAGTATTATTCTTTTTAATTTATTTCCTAAAGGAACTATAAAACAAGCTTCAAATATTGCTGGTTTACCAAAAAATAATATATGTTTATAAATAATAAATAATAAATAATAAATATATAATATTTTTCTTAATCTATTTTAAAAACATTATCTTTTAATAAAGATAATGTTTTTCTTTATGAAAAAAAATATTTTTGACATTTATAATAAAATTTGTCCATAGAATAATAAATAACTATCCATATAAAACTATTTAAAATACCTTGCAAAAATAATTCTCGATAATGAAAATTTATATCATTTATATAATAAATTATTATATTGATAATAAATGATGTATAAATTATAAATAATAATTTAAATATTATATTTAAATTTATTATCGATTTATAATTATATAATAAAAAGTATGTTAATATACATAATAATAAACTGTGTATTCCTAATATATAATTAGTAAAAAAATCTATTATTAATCCTATTAAAAAACTAGTAATAATGTTAATTATATATGGATATTTTATAATCCAATAAATTAAAATTAATGTTAACCATGGTATGTGTAATATAATATTATTATTTTTGATAAATAAAGTTTGCAAAAATAACGATATTATAAAAGTTAAATAAATAAATAATCTTAAAAAATAATTTTTCATATTTTATTTTGAATTTATTAGTAATACTAAATATTTTATTTGTTCTATTTGTATAAATGGTTTTACATAAACTATGTTAAAATTTTTTTTTTTATCAAAAAATATATTAGTTATAATACCTACTGGATATCCTATAGGATATTGTTCATCTAATCCAGATGTAATTAATATATCTCCTTTATTAATATTAATGTCTGTAGATATATATTCTGATTGTAAATTTTTTGTACATCCATTTCCATTAATTATAAATTTAGTATCACTATTTTTGATTTGTACTGGTAAAGAAATTTTTTTATTACAAATTAATAAAACTTGACTACTTTTTTTTTTACTTATTATTACTTGTCCAACAATACCTTTATCATTAAGAACTATTGTTCCTGGAACTATATTATCTTTTAATCCTTTATTAATAAATATTAAATCTTTGTTTATAGGAAATAACATAGGTATTATTTCAGCCAAAATAATTTTTCTTTTTTTTAAAATAGGTAATTGTAAAATATTTCTTAAATTGTTATTATCATGTTTTATTTTTTGTAAATTATATAATTCAATATTTTGTTTTAATATTTTATTAAATAAATATTTATTATTTTTTTTTAATGAATTATATTCAATAAAATAGTTTAATGTATTTTCCCATATAGAAAAAGGTTTATTTAAAACAAAATAAATTGGACTAATTTTATTATTAATATAATACCTTAATTCTAAAAAATAATTTGAATATATATCTGTAATAATAATTACAAAAGAAATTATTATAGTAATAATTATTCTTAATTTAAAAATAGGTTTTTTGTTAAAAATTAATTTCATAAATATATCATCTTAAATTTATAATAATTTTATTCTTCGCTAAATAAATCACCTCCATGTATATCAATCATATCTAAAGCTTTCCCTCCTCCTCTTGCTACACAGGTTAATGGGTCTTCAGCAATAGATACTGGTATACCTGTTTCTTCTATTAATAATTTATCAAAATTTTTTAATAAAGCTCCTCCCCCCGTTAATATCATACCTCTTTCTGCTATATCTGCAGCTAATTCTGGAGGACATTGTTCTAATGCAATCATTACCGCACTAACTATACCTGTTAAAGGTTCTTGAAGAGCTTCTAAAATTTCATTTGAGTTCAATGTAAATCCTCTTGGGACTCCTTCTGCTAAATTTCTTCCTCTTACCTCCATTTCTAATAGTTCTTCATTACTATATGCTGATCCTATTCTATGTTTAATCCTTTCAGCTGTAGCTTCTCCAATTAAAGAACCATAATTACGTCTTACATGGTTAATTATAGCTTCATCAAATCTATCTCCTCCTATTCTAACAGAAGAAGAGTATACTACTCCATTTAATGATATAACAGCAACTTCAGTAGTTCCTCCACCTATATCTATAACCATAGAACCTGTTGCTTCTGAAACAGGTAAACCAGCTCCAATTGCTGCTGCCATAGGTTCTTCTATTAAAAAAACTTCTCTAGCTCCCGCTCCTTGTGCTGATTCACGTATTGCTCTTCTTTCAACTTGAGTAGCACCTACAGGTACACATACTAATACTCTTGGACTAGGTCTCATAAAACTATTACTATGAACTTGTTTTATAAAATGTTGTAACATTTTTTCTGTAATAAAAAAATCTGCTATAACTCCATCTTTCATAGGTCTAATAGCAGAAATATTTCCTGGTGTTCTTCCTAACATTTGTTTAGCATTATATCCAACTGCAGCTACACTTTTAGGAAAACCTGCTTTATCTTGTCTAATAGCTACAACAGAAGGTTCATTTAAAACAATTCCTTGTCCTTTAACATAAATTAAAGTATTTGCTGTTCCTAAATCTATAGATAAATCATTAGAAAACATTCCCCGAAATTTTTTTAACATGATAAAAAAACCCGATTTTATATTTTATAGTTATTTTAATCAAATGCAATTTATTATATTAATAAATAATAACATTATATTTATAATAAATAAATTATTTATTATAAATAAATTTTCTAAAAAAATTTATTTACTTTATATTTAAAAAGTATATTAATATATATAAATAAAAAAATATATTTAACTATTAAAAATAATAAAATAATGAAAAATAAAAATTATCATATTTTAGTTTTAAATGGTCCTAATTTAAATCTTTTAGGAGTTAGAGAACCACAAAAATATGGAAACAAATCTTTGAAAAATATTATAAAAATTTTATTTAAAAAAGCTCAACAAAAAAATTGTAAATTAAGTCATTTCCAATCTAATGCAGAACATGAACTAATTAATTATTTAATCAAATATAAAAATAAATTTAATTATATTATTTTAAATCCTGCTGCTTTTACTCATACTAGTATTGCTTTACGTGATACTTTATTAGCAATAAATATTCCTTTTATAGAAATACATATTACAAATATATATAAAAGAGAAATCTTCAGAAAAAAATCTTTTTTTTCAGATATTTCTAATGGAGTTATTTTAGGATTAGGAACTTATGGTTATATTTTAGCATTAAAAATAATTTTCAAAAGATTATCTTGTTAAAAATTAATTTTGAAAAAATTATTTTATTATATATTATTTTTTTTGAAAAAAATATAAGGATTTACTTCACCATGACTATCTATAATTTTTACTTCTGGTTCTAACCAAACTCCAAATTTTTTTCCAACTTTATAATATATTTTAATAGCTAACTCTAATATATCTATTCCTGATGAATTATTAAATCTATTTAAAAGAATTAAAGATTGTTTAGAATATACCATTGCACCATTACTACTTATATATCCTTTAAATTTACATTTATCAATTAACCATCCTGCAGATAACTTAAATTTCTTTTTCTCTAAAGAAAAAGGCATATCAGAAAATATTTTTAATAATTTTGTTCCTAATATAGGAGATATAATTGGATTTTTAAAAAAACTTCCTGCATTCCCATAAATTTTTGGATAAGGAATTTTTTTTTTTCTAATATTACAAATATAATTAAAAATTTTCTGAGGAGTAATATTATATTTTAATTTTTTTAAATCATTATATTTTAAATTTGGAATCCATTTTTTAGATAAAGACAATCCTATAGAAATAATTACATAATTTTTATAATTATATTTAAATATACTATCTCTATATTTAAAATTACATTTTTTTTTATTAATTCTTTTTATTTTTTTATTAATAGGATTAATAATATCTACATATTCACAAAAGTTTTGGATGCTAGAACCATAAGCACCAATATTTTGAATAGGTGCTGAACCAACACGTCCAGGTATTAGTGCTAAATTTTCTAAACCATAAATTTTATGTTTAATTGTAAACTTTACTAAATCATGCCATTTTTCTCCAGAATTTACATGTAAATTCCAATATTTTTTAGATTCACTTATATAAATACCTTTAATTCTATTAATAATAACTAAACCATAAAAATTTTTTAAAAATAAAATATTACTCCCATCACCTAAAATTAAACAAGGAAAATTTTGTTTTTTATATTTTTTCCATAAATTACATAATTTTTCCAAATCCTTAATTTTTACAATTTTAATAGCATTAATATTTATATTAAAAGTATTAAATTTTTTTAGTGAGTATTTGCAATAAATCATTTTTTTATATATTATTTATTTTTTTTTAGTTATCCTGGTATTTACCTACTCTTACATGGGGTAAACCCCATACTACCATCGGCACAACAACGTTTCACTTCTGAGTTCGGAATGGATTCAGGTGGTACCATTGCGTTATTTATACCAGGATAATTTTATTAAACTGTAAAATAATTTAATTAATAATTAAATCTAAACGATTCTGGTGTTGTAAGGTTAAGACTCACGGGTGTTTATTAGTACTGGTTAGCTTAATATATTACTATACTTACACATCCAGCCTATCAACGTCATAGTCTTTAACGTCCCTTAAGGAATTTTTGTAAATAATTAACAAAAATTCAGGGAAGATTAATCTTAAGACAAGTTTCGCGCTTATATGCTTTCAGCGCTTATCTTTTCCGTATTTAGCTACCGGGCAATGCTATTGGCATAACAACCCGAACACCAGAGATACGTTCACTCCGGTCCTCTCGTACTAGGAGCAAATTCTTTCAATCTTCCAACGCCCACGGCAGATAGGGACCGAACTGTCTCACGACGTTCTAAACCCAGCTCGCGTACCACTTTAAATGGCGAACAGCCATACCCTTGGGACCTACTACAGCCCCAGGATGTGATGAGCCGACATCGAGGTGCCAAACACCGCCGTCGATATGAACTCTTGGGCGGTATTAGCCTGTTATCCCCGGAGTACCTTTTATCCGTTGAGCGATGGCCTTATCATACAGAACCACCGGATCACTAAGACCTGCTTTCGCATCTGTTCGAATTGTCATTCTCACAGTTAAGCCAGCTTTTGCCTTTGTACTAACCTCACGATTTCCGACCGTGATTAGCTGACCTTAGTACTCCTCCGTTACTCTTTAGGAGGAGACCGCCCCAGTCAAACTACCTACCAGACACTGTCTCTAACCCGGATAACGGGTTTAGGTTAGAATAATAAATATCAAAGGGTGGTATTTCAAGATTGGTTCCATATTAACTAGCGTTAACATTTCATTACCTCCCACCTATCCTACACATCAATATTTATTAATCAATATCAAGCTATAGTAAAGGTTCACGGGGTCTTTCCGTCTTGCCGCGGGTACACTGCATCTTCACAGCAATTTCAATTTCACTGAGTCTCAGGTGGAGACAGTCTGACCATCATTACGCCATTCGTGCAGGTCGGAACTTACCCGACAAGGAATTTCGCTACCTTAGGACCGTTATAGTTACGGCCGCCGTTTACCGGGGCTTCGATCAAGAGCTTCTTATTAAAAAATAATAACTCTATTAATTAACCTTCCGGCACCGGGCAGGCGTCACACCGTATACGTCCACTTACGTGTTTGCACAGTGCTGTGTTTTTAATAAACAGTTGCAGCCAGCTATTATCTTAGACTGATTTCAGCTCCAAAAGTAAATTTCTTCACTTACAATCAGTGTGCCTTCTCCCGAAGTTACGGCACTATTTTGCCTAGTTCCTTCACCTGAGTTCTCTCAAGCGCCTTAGTATTCTCTACCTGACTACCTGTGTCGGTTTAGAGTACGATTCAATATTATCTAGAGCTTAGAGGCTTTTCCTGTAAGCATGGTATCAATTACTTAAATACAATAAAGTATCTCGTCATTACGCCTCAATGTTACAACTATTCGGATTTTCCTAAATAATTCATCTAAACGCTTAAACCAAGACTACCATCACTTGGCTAATCTAACCTTCTCCGTCCCCCCTTCGCAATAATAATGAGTACAGGAATATTAACCTGTTGTCCATCGACTACGCTTTTCAGCCTCATCTTAGGTTTCGACTTACCCTACCTCGATTACCGTTGGATAGGAACCCTTAGTCTTTCGGCGAATAGGTTTTTCACCTATTTTATCGTTACTCATGTCAGCATTCGCACTTCTGATCTTTCCAACAAATCTCACAATTTATCTTCAACAATTTACAGAACGCTCCCCTACCCAATAAAAAAATATTATTGTCGCAGCTTCGGTGTATAATTTAGCCCCGTTACATCTTCCGCGCAGGACGACTAGACCAGTGAGCTATTACGCTTTCTTTAAATGATGGCTGCTTCTAAGCCAACATCCTGGCTGTTTATGCCTTCCCACTTCGTTTCCCACTTAATTATAACTTAGGGACCTTAGCTAGCGATCTGGGTTGTTTCCCTCTCCACAACGGACGTTAGCACCCGCTGTGTGTCTCCCGTGATAACATTATTCGGTATTTGAAGTTTGCATCGGATTGGTAAATCTGGAAGATTCCCTAACCGAAACAGAGCTCTACCCCCGAATATGAATTACACGAGGCGCTACCTAAATAGCTTTCGGGGAGAACCAGCTATCTCCCGGTTTGATTGGCCTTTCACCCCTAACCACAAGTCATCCGCTAATTTTTCAACATTAGTCGGTTCGGTCCTCCAGTAAGCATTACCAAACCTTCAACCTGCTCATGGTTAGATCACCGGGTTTCGGGTCTATACCTTGCAACTAAACGCCCTTTTAAGACTCGGTTTCCCTACGGCTTCCTTATTCAGTTAACCTTGCTACAAAATATAACTCGCTGACCCATTATACAAAAGGTACGCAGTCACATTTATAAAAATGCTCCTACTGCTTGTACGTATATGATTTCAGGTTCTATTTCACTCCCCTAACCGGGGTTCTTTTCACCTTTCCCTCACGGTACTAGTTCACTATCGGTCAGTCAGTAGTATTTAGCCTTAGAGGATGATCCCCCTATATTCAAACAAGATTTCACGTGTCTCGTTCTACTCTTCGAGATTATATTTATAATACTTTAATATACGGGACTATCACCCTATATTGTATAACTTTCCAGTTATTTCTATTAGTATAATAAATACAAATATCTCTGGGCTATTTCCTGTTCGCTCGCCACTACTAAGAAAATCTCTATTGATTTCTTTTCCTCAGGATACTTAGATGTTTCAGTTCTCCTGGTTTACCTCGTTATTCTATGAATTCAAATAACGATAATATATTATTAAATATATTAGGTTTCCCCATTCGGATATCATCGATTAATAACGTTTTAAATCAACTTATCGATGCTTTTCGCAGATTAACACGTCCTTCATCGCCTCTGACTGCCAAGGCATCCGTCATATACGCTTATTTACTTAACCTTACAACCCACAATCGTTTAAATAAATTTAATTATTAATATTAAATTTAATTATCTTTTATCTAATTTTTAAAGAACA